>JBCDGJ010000054.1:0-28521 GCA_038757945.1 Pseudomonadota bacterium | reverse complement strand
TTGATCGAACGATTTGCCCGCCACCCGGTAGCTGCGAATCTGACTATGCTGGCGATGATCATGGCCGGCATCTGGGCGACCCGTGTCATGCCGACGCAGCTCGATCCGCCCGCGCACCTGCCCTGGATCATCATTGAGGTCACCTGGGACGGTGCCGGTGCCGAAGACATCGAAGCCCTCGTCACCCGACCCATCGAGGCGCAGCTGCGCACCCTGAAGGACCTGCGCAGCCACAATTCGCGATCCGTCGATGGCTACATGCGGCTGGTACTGCAGCTCGACTTCGACGCCGACGTCGCCGAAAGCCTGGATACCGTCAAGCAGCGCGTTGCCAGCCTGCGCAACCTGCCGGCCGGCATCGAGACACCGATCATCCGTCGGGCGCTCGACTACGAGCCCATAGCGCGGCTGATCGTGACCGGTCCCGGAACCCTGGCGGAGCTGGTTCCCGAAGCTCGCGCCATGGAGCAGAGCCTGCTCGACGCCGGCATCGAAGCCATCTACCTGAGCGGGCTGCCGGCCGAGGAAATTGCACTGCAGGTCCGCAGCGAGCAGCTCGCAGCGCTCAAGCTGACGCTGAGCGACCTGGCGGCGAAGGTGGCGGCAGAAAGCCGCAACGCGCCGGGTGGCGCGCTCGGTAACGGCAGCGGCGCGACGCAGCTTCGCAGCCTCGCCGATCGGCGCGACCCGCTGGACTATGACGCGCTGCTGATCAGCCATGGCGGCCAGCTGCTGCGCCTCGGTGACATTGCCGAGGTCGTGCGTCGCTCGCGGCCCGGCGAACCGCAGATAACCAGCGACGGGCGGGCGGCGATCGAGCTGCGCCTGCTGCGCAATACCGCAACGGATGCCTACCGCAGCGAGCAGGCACTGCGCGACTGGCTGGCAGAGACCCGCCCGCAGCTGCCGGCCGGCATCGACATCAACGTGTCGCAGAACGTCTGGCAGCTGCTTGGCGCGCAGCTCGACATGATCCTGTCAAACGGCCTCTCCGGCCTGCTGCTGGTCATCGGCGTGCTGTACCTGTTCCTCAACGTGCGGGCCGCCTGGTGGGTCATGCTGGGCATCCCCGTGAGCTTCATGCTGGCGCTGGCGCTGTTTCACCTGGGCTTCGGCTACGGCATCAGCATCATCGCGCTCATCGGCCTGATCATGGCCCTCGGAATCGTGGTGGACGACGCCATCGTCGTCGGCGAAGACATCGTTGCGCTGACCGAACAGGGGATGGCACCGCAGGAAGCCGCCGTTCTCGGCGCCCAGCGCATGTTCGCCCCGGTGGTGACGTCATCGCTGACCACCCTGGCCGCGTTTCTGCCGCTGCTGATCATCGGCGGTGTCATGGGCGACGTGATCCTGGCGCTGCCGACGCTGCTGCTGTGCGTGATTCTTGCCTCGCTGTTCGAGTGTTTTCTGGTGCTCCCCGGCCACCTCGGCCACCGTCTCAGCCCCCTTGGTCATTCCGACGAAGGGTTCGGCGAGGGGCCGGGCGAGCATCGGTCCAACCGGCTGCCGGCTGCGGCAGCCGGCTGGCGCAGCCGGTTCAACCGCGCGTTCGCCGACTTCCGCGACCAGCGGTTCCTGTCCTGGGTCGACTGGGCACTGGCCCACCCGGGCGTCACCCTGACCGCAGCCGGCAGCAGCCTGCTGGTCGCGATCATGCTGCTGGTTTCGCAGCACGTCGGCTTCAACCTCGTCACCAGCATGGATATCGACTCGCTGAAGGCCGACGTCGCTTTCAGCGCCAGCGCAACCGCCACCGAGCGCCGGCAGTTCCTTGAGCAGCTCGAAGCCACCCTGAATGAAACTGACGCGACCTACGACAACCGCAACCTGCAGGGTTACTCGACCCGCATCGCTCTGGCGCGCTTCGAGGACGATGACGAAACCGGTGAACAGTTCGCCTCGGTGCGCGCCGACTACGCCTACGCGGAAACCCGCACGCTGTCGCCAGACGAGTTTGCGGCGGCCTGGCGCGAGCGCGTGGTCGTGCCACCCTTCGTCGAGCGGCTGCGTATCCGGGCGGGTGGCGGTGCCGGCGGCGACCAGCCGGACCTTTCCCTCATCCTGCGCGGTCAGCAGTTCGAAGCACTGCGCAGCGCGGCCGGTGAACTGACAGCCGAGCTCCAGCGCTACCCGGGGGTCAGCAACGTGCTCGACAACCTGCCACCGGCCCGGGAGCAGATCGTGTTCACGCTTCTGCCGACCGGCGAGCAGCTGGGCCTGAGCACTCAGGGTGTGGCCGCCCAGCTGCGCGATGCGTACAGCGGCACGCTGATCCAGATCTTCAACGAGCACAACGCCGAGCTTGAGGTGCGGATGCTGTTACCGGAAACGGAACGGCGCGACCTGTCGCGGCTCGGCCAGTTTCCCATCAGCCTGAGCAGCGACGGTGTCGTCCCCCTCGCCAGCATCGCAACGCTGACCCGACGTACCGGCACGGACCTGATCCGTCATTCCGACGGGGAGCTGGCCGTGACCGTGAGCGCCGATGTCGATCCGGAGACCAGCAATGCCATCCAGGTGCTGAACGAGGTCACGGACAACGTGCTGCCGTCGCTGCTGCAGCGGTACGAGCTCGACTACGGCCTGGGCGGCAAGTCCCGGGACGATGCGCTGCTGCTCGAGACAATGCAGCTCGGCGGCCTGCTGACCCTGGTGCTGATCTATCTGATCCTGGCCTGGGCCTTCGCCTCCTACCTGTGGCCCCTTGCCATCATGCTGGCCATTCCCTTCGGTTTTACCGGCGCCGTAGTTGGTCACTGGATCATGAACTGGGACATCGGCGCCATGTCGCTGCTCGCGTTCTTTTCGCTCACGGGCATCGTGGTCAACGACTCCATCGTGCTGATCAGCTTCCTGCGCCGCGAGCTGGCGGCCGGCGTAGCGCTCGAGACGGCGCTGCGCGATGCCGTCCGAGCGCGGTTCCGCGCGGTCCTGCTGACCTCCCTGACCACCATTGCCGGCCTGCTGCCGCTGCTGTTCACGAGCTCGTCGCTGTCGATGTACGTCACGCCCATTGCCATCACGCTGTGCTTCGGCCTCGCCTTTGCAACGCTGCTGGTGCTGATCGTGATCCCCGCCCTGCTGCTGCTGCTGGAGCGCGGCAAGGCGCGGGCCGGCAGGCGCATGGCAGGCGTGCTGGCCATGGCCCGGGCAGCGCTGCCGACCCCGAATTCGACTGTAACCACCGAACCCGACAACAGGAGCGCATGAGATGCCGGCCGCAGACGCTGAAGCCATGAACACCACCCGTAACCCGGCCGGCGGACGGCGCCGGGCGCTGTATCTTGCGCTGGGCTGCATCGGTGTGGCCGTGGCGCTGAGCGCGCTGCTGATGGTCACCGGACCGAGTGCTGCGCCGCAGGAACCGGAACCGAGAATCTGGCCGGTGCGCACAATGACCGTCAACGCCGGCCCACAGCAACAGCAGCTGCGCGCGTTCGGACGGATTACCGCACGCAGCAGCGCGGATCTCGCTGCCGAGGTGCAAGCCGTCGTGCGCAAGGTGCACGTGCGCGAAGGGGATCAGGTTGCGGCTGGCACGGTGCTGGTCGAGCTCGACACCCGGGAACTCGATCTTCAGCTGGCCAGCCTCACCGCACAGGTCAGCCAGGAGCAGGCCCTGGTGGCAGAAGCCGCGGCACGACAGCGTTATCTCGAGCGCAGCAGCGTCGAGCAACGCGAGCGGCTGCGCACCGCCGATGCACGGCTCGAGCGGCATCGGCAGCTGCGCGAACGACAGCTCATCAGCGAAGGACTGCTCGACACGGTTCGGGAGCAGACGGCGGACACGCGCATCGAGGTAGAAGGCCATCTGCAGGAACTGGAAGCCGCTCCGCTGAAGCTCAAGGCAGCTCGCGCTGCGCTCGCGATTGCGGAATCAGAACGCGATCAGCTTGCGCTGCGGCGCGACAAGCTGATCGTGACGGCTCCCTACGCGGCACTGATCACCGACGTCAGCGCGTCTGTGGGCCAGCGCCTGCTGCCGGGCACGAGCCTCGTCAGCGTGGTCGATCGCGACAGCCTGGAGATCCGCGTTCCGGTCCCGCCGGAGCAGCAGCACTATTACCGTCGGCAGCAGGAGAACCCATCGACTGCGCTGCCCTCGATCGTGGCCCTGACCGACAGCGGACACTTCGTCTTCGACCGGCTCGCGGGCGCGGTACGCCCGGGCCAGAGTCAGGTTGACGCGATCTTCCGGCTGAAGCCCGGCTCTCCAGCGCCGGTCCCGGGCATGACCACGGCATTGACCATCAACCTGCCACCCATCACCAACGCGGTAACGCTACCCGCCAGCGCCCTGTACGACGGCAATCGCGTCTACCGGGTCGAAGAAGGCGCACTGGTCGCCGTCAGCGTGCAGCGCCTCGGTGAGCAGGCCGGCGGCAGCGACGAAGAGCGCCGCATCATCGTCCGCGGTGACTTCGGCAGCAACGCGGCAGTGGTCATCACGCGGCTGCCGCGCCCCCAACCCGGGCTGCGCGTTCGCGTCATGGAGCCGGCCTCAGCCGGTGCGCTGGTGCAGCAGCCCGCCGGCGCCGGCGCACAGCCTTCAGCGCTGCGCACCAGCAGCAGCCAGGCGGCTGGCCACCTGCAGCCGGCAGTTGCTCCCGCAAGCGATCGCCTCGCGGGTGCCGCCCGGCTCAGGCACCCGGTGCTGCAACGTGCGCAGCCGGGCACAGAGGCAGCAACCCGCGCCACAACCGGCGCGAGCGACACGGCACCGCAGCAGGCCAGCCCAAAGGCGCAGAGCGACGAGTCCAGACCCACGGGTACCCCGGAGCGCATCCGTGCTCCAGAGCGATACCGGATGAGCTAGGGGTGTAAGTGCTTGCCCCGCGGTCAGGGCGCTTTGCGATACAGCGTCAGGTGCGATCTGCTGTCGGCGGTGAAGGCGCTACGCTGCCAGTTGCTCCAGCGGTCGATGCGTACGAAGCCCGCGAGCCGGGCCATGAGGTCGATCTCCCCCGGTGTGGCGTAGCGAAATCGCAGCGGGCGCAGGCGCACGCCGTCCGCCGTCAGCCGCACCCGCTGGAAGTCGACGATCTGCGCCACCGGATCGTGGCAGGCACCTTCGAATTCGAGGCGTTCCTGATCGACGGCCAACGTGCGCAGCGTCTGACCCCCCGCGCTCTCGAGCCCAAGGTGTGCGGGTACCAGCGTTTCAATCAGAAACTCACCGCCAGCCTCAAGCTGTGCGGCCACCGTCGCGAAGCACCGAACCTGATCTTCCTGGCTGGTCAGATTGAAGAGCGTGTTGAAGATGAGGTAGGCGAAGCCGAAGCGGCCTTCCGCGCGGGTGCGCGACATGTCACCTTCAACCACCGGCAGCCGCTCGCCCCCCGGCTTCTCGCGCAGCCGCGCAATCATTGCGGCTGAGGCTTCGATGCCGACGATGTCGAGCCCCTCGGCCGCAAGCGGCAGGGCGACGCGCCCGGTGCCAACCGCGAGTTCCAGCGTGCGTCGTCCAGCGGCCAGGGTGTTCAGCAGCGCAACCGCCGCTGCGGTGGTGCCCGGGTCGTGTTCGTCGTCGTACTCGTCGGCGTAGATCGCGCCAAAGGTTTCCGGCTTGAATTCCACTTCGTCCTCACCTCAGCGCAGCAACACGCGCGCATCGTCCTCAATGGTGCCGATCGGCGCACCGGCGAGCAGCAGCAGCAACCGCTCGAAAGACACCCAGGGATCGCCGGCGAAGGCGCCCTTGGCCTGGGCATCAATCAGCGCCAGCTGGGCCAGCGCATCCGCCACCAGGTGCGGGTCCGCCACGATCCGGCGGCGAAAAGCCGCGACCGCGCGCTGCTTGTCCCGGGGGCCGTAAACCGGCCCGCTGCCATCAGCTCGACTGAGCTGCGCGCGCAGCGCGCCCTGCAGCGCAAACAGCGATGCACCTTCCTCGCGCAGCACGCGAAGCATGCGACAGGACCGTGCCGCGTCACCAAGCAGCACGCTGTCCATCAGATCGAAGGGGCTGTAGGTCGCTGCATCGGCGGTTGCGGCCAGCAGCGCCTCGAGCGCAATCGGCTGCGGCAGATCGAGCAGCTGCAACTTGTCGATCTCCTGCTGCGCGGCGAGCAGGTTGCCCTCCGTCGCCTGCGCCAGGTGCAGCGATGCATCCCGATCCAGCTTGAGCCCGGCGCGCCGGAGTCGTTGCTGCAACCAGCGCGGCATCTCGTTCGGGGGGACTGGCCAGAGCTGCATGACGACCCCTGCGCGGTCGAGCGCCTTGAACCAGGCCGTACTCTTCTGCTTGCCGTCGAGCCGCGGGCAGCGGATCAGCAGCAGCGTATCTGCCGCCGGTTCATCGGCATACGCGCGCAGCACTTCGGAGGCTTCGCGATCGACCTTATTGCTGCTCAAGCGCACGTCGAAAATGCGCTGGCTCGCAAACAGCGACAGCGCAGACGTCTCGGCAGCCAGGTCGGACCAGCGGAACCCGGTCTCCGCGCTCAGAATCGTCCGTTCGTTGAATCCGCGCTGACGCGCTGCTGCCAGGATGAGGTCACATGCTTCCTCCACCAGCAGCGTCTCATCGCCGCTGACGAAGTACAGCGGCGCCAGCTGTCCCGCCAGATGATCGTCGAGCTCGGTGCCCCGCAGCTGCACGGTCAGTCCGCCGCGGCGTCCGCCGGCTTCAGGGTCTGGTTCATGCTGCGCAGAATCTGCTGCACCAGGTCGTTGCGCAGCTCGCGTTCCACCAGCGTCTGCTCAGCGCTGCTGCCAACGATGTTGTTGCGATCGAGCTGCAGCACGCGCTGGACGCTGAGCCAGGTGGGCGGAATCAACAGCTCGTCGCCGCGGCCGAGCTGAAACTCGACACCGCGGGAGACCTCGTACTCAGCGGTGCGGGCATTGCCACCAACCGACACGTTGCGGCGCTGGCTGCGCTCGTTGAGTACTTCAAGCACCAGATCGGCAGAAGCCGCGTCGTCTGCAAAGTCGGCATTGGCGTTGGCCAGCGCCCGGTTCAGCTCTTCGACCATCTGCAGCACGCCGATGCTGCCGCCGCTACCGCTACCGCCGCCGCGGCTGCGGGTGCCTGGCTGCGGCGCGCGGGCCGCGACGAAGATGCTCCCGGCGCTCTCGTCGAAGTCCCAGCTGCGCAGCTGAAATCCGCAGCCGCCAAGGACCAGGACGCTCGCAAGCAGTCCCAGAAGCAGGGTGCAGGACAGAACGCCGGTACCGATGGATCGCCTGGTCGCCACGCCCTTCACCCCACCACGAGGTTCAGCAGCTTGCCGGGCACCAGAATGGTCTTGCGCACCGTCTTGCCTTCGACAAAGCGCTGCACGTTGGCATCGCCGAGAGCGAGGGCCTGCGCCGCATCGGCATCGATGGCTGGCTCGACCTCGATGCGGCCCCGTACCTTGCCGTTGACCTGCACCACCAGCTCGATGGTATCGAGGACCAGCGCATCAGGATCCACTGCGGGCCAGCTCGACGTGGCGAGCACGCTGCTCTCCCCAATCAGCTCCCACAGGTGCTGCGTGACATGCGGAGCGATCGGCGACAGGATGACCACCGCAAAGCGCAGGGCTTCCGCCACTGCGGCGCGATCAGGCGCGTGGTCCCCCGGCAGCTCGCGGATCGCGTTGCTGAGCTCGTGAACGCGTGACACCACGGTATTGAACTGTATGCGTCGGCCGTAGTCGTCGCCGGCGCGATCCAGCGCCTCGTGCGCTTTGCGGCGCAGCGCTTTGCCCGCTTTGGACAGCTGGGCAGGATCCAGCGCTGGAGCAGGCTTACCGGCGACAAACTCCCGAACCTGTGCCGTCAGCCGCTTGAGAAAGCGGGCCTGCCCCTCCACCCCGGCCTCCGACCATTCAAAGCTCTGATCCGGCGGCGCCGCGAACATCATGGCAGTCCGTACGGCATCGGCCCCGTAGCGGTCGATGAGCGTCTGCGGGTTCGCTGCATCGCCGTCCTTCTTCGACATCTTGCGACCGTTCTTCAGCACCATGCCGAGCATCAGCAGCTGGCGGAAGGGCTCATCGGAGTCCACCAGACCCTCATCACGCATCAGCTTGTGGAAGAAGCGGGCATACAGCAGGTGCAGGATGGCGTGCTCGATGCCGCCGACGTAGTGATCGACAGGCGTCCAGAACTTCGCCCGGTCATCAAGCATCGGCTGGTTCGAGTCCGGGCTCGCGAACCGCGCGTAGTACCAGGACGACTCCATGAAGGTGTCGAAAGTATCGGTTTCCCGCCGTGCCGGGCCGCCACAGATCGGGCAGGTGCACGCAAGAAAGCGCTCGTCGGTCGTCAGCGGAGAACGCACGCCCTCAAAGGTGACCTCCGTCGGCAACACGACCGGCAGGTTCGACTCCAGCTCAGGCACGACACCACAGTCATCGCAGTGCACCATCGGAATCGGGCAGCCCCAGTAGCGCTGTCGCGACACGCCCCAGTCCCGGAGGCGGTAGTTGACGGTCTCCTTGCCGGCGCCCTGCGCAGCCAGGGCCTCACTAATCGCATCGAACGCGCCCTCGAAGTCGAGACCGTCGTAGGAACCGGAGTTGATGAGCCGACCGTGGTCCGTATACGCCGCCTGTTCCAGATTGCAGGTGGCTTCCGAATCCGGCAGCGGCTCGATTACCTGAACGATCGGCAGGTCGTATTTGCGGGCGAATTCCCAGTCCCGCTGGTCGTGGGCGGGCACCGACATGACCGCGCCGGAACCGTAGTCCATGAGCACGAAGTTGGCGACCCAGATCGGCAGCCGTTCGCCGGTCAGCGGATGCACGGCGTCGCGGCCCGTGGCCATGCCGCGTTTCTCGATGGTGGCGAGCTCCGCTTCCGCCGCCTTGACGTTCCGGCAGGAGTCGATGAAGGCCGCAAGCTCGGGATCTGCCTGCGCGGCAGCCTGCGCCAGCGGGTGCTCAGGGGCGACAGCCAGGTAGGTCGCGCCAAGCAGCGTATCCGGCCGCGTGGTGTAGACGCTCAGGCTGCCTGCCGCGCTGTCCGCCGGCTCGTCGGCTACCCCGAAGACGATCTCGATGCCGCGCGAGCGCCCGATCCAGTTGCGCTGCATGCTCTTGACCGATTCCGGCCAGCCGTCGAGCTCGTCGAGCGCGGTCAGAAGCTCTTCGGCATAGTCCGTGATCTTGAGAAAGTACTGCGGCAGCTCGCGACGCTCGACCGGTGCGCCGGAGCGCCAGCCCTTGCCATCCACGACCTGCTCGTTCGCAAGCACCGTCTGGTCCACCGGATCCCAGTTGACCATGCTGCTCTTGCGGTAAACGAGACCCTTCTTGTAAAGCCGAATGAAGAACCACTGCTCCCAGCGGTAGTACTCAGGATCACAGGTGGCGAACTCCCGGGACCAGTCGAAGGCAAAGCCAAGGCTCTGCATCTGCTCGCGCATGTGCGCGATGTTGTCGCGGGTCCATTGGGCCGGCGGAATGTTGTGCTTGATGGCCGCGTTCTCCGCCGGCAGGCCGAAGGCATCCCACCCCATCGGCTGCAGCACGTTCTTGCCGATGAGCCGCTGGTAACGGCCAATCACGTCGCCGAGCGTGTAGCAGCGCACGTGACCCATGTGCAGCTGACCGCTGGGGTACGGAAACATGGACAGACAGAAGAACTTGTCGTCCTCAGCCGCATTGTCAGAGGCCGCGAAGCTGTCTTCCGCCGCCCAGCGCGCCTGCGCGGCCGCCTCGATCTGCCGCGGATCAAACTCGTCCGCGGAGGGGTCGGCCTGGGTGTCCGCTGTGTTGGTAGCCATAGGGCTGGACTCAATCTCGCCGTGGGAAAGCGCGCAAGAATACCACCGTGCCCAGAGCAAGAACGACAAGGATCAGCGCCGGTAAGGAACCAGCACGGGCGAAGGGGGTCGCCCCGGTCACCGGCCGGAATTCACCGGTCAGCACGCCGGGCTGAAACTGCGGCAGCCGGTCGAGCACCCGGCCGCGGTGATCAATGATGGCGGTGATGCCATTGTTCGTTGCGCGCAGCACGTAGCGACCCGTCTCCCGGGCTCGAAGCTGCGCCAGCTCGAGGTGCTGATGCGGGCCGATCGACGCCCCGAACCAGGCATCGTTGGAAATGGTGAGCAGAACCTGCGCCGGCGGCACATCGGCGCTGATCAGATTCGGGTAAGCAATCTCGTAGCAGATCGCCAGGGCGGCCGGGATCCCGTCGAGATCGAGCAGCGGCTGGCTGAACGCGCCCGGCCGTGCCCGGGACATGGGCAGATCAAAGAAGTCGATGGCGCCGCGGAGCAGCGCCTCGAGGGGCACGTATTCGCCGAAGGGCACCAGGCGGCGTTTGACATAGCGTCCCTCACCAGCGCCGATGGCGAGCGCCAGGGCCTGGAAGTGATAGCCGTCGGGCGCACGCGGGTCCGGCGTCAGACCGGGCAGCCCGAGCACCAGGGTCGTGCCGCGCCGCTGTCCGCGCGCGCCCCAGCGCTGCAGCCAGCCCTTGGCCTGGTGCTCGAACAGGGTGATCGCGGCTTCCGGCCACAGGATGAGATCCCGTCCCCAGTGCGGTTCGCTCAGATCCGCGTAGCGCTCGACGATGCGCTGCCGGTTTTCCGGTAGCCACTTGCTGGCCTGGTCCACGTTGCCCTGCACCAGCGCGACGCTGCGTGGCAGCCCCGGCTCAACCCAGGACAGCCGGTTGAGCAGCAGCCCAATGCCGAGAAGCAGCAGCACCAGTCCCGCGGGACGCAAGGCGGCACCGAAGGCGCCCGCCGTCAGCCGGGCAGCAACCAGCCAGAGCGTGCACGCGGTCGCCACCAGCATTCCGCTCGACAGCAGCACGCCGCCGACAGGCAGGTAGCCGGCAAAGGGCGATGCCAGCTGGCCGCTCCCCGCAAAGAGCCAGGGAAAACCCGTGAGCACCCAGGTCTGGAACCACTCCCAGAGCACCCACAGGCCGGTGAACAACAGCACCTGGCCGCCGTCACCGAGCTTCGGGCTCGACAGCAGCTTCCACGCCAGCCCCTGGGTTGCGGTGAACAGGAGGGTCAGAAAACCGACGAACAGCAACACCAGAAACAGCGCCAGCACCACAGAGGCATTGCCATGCTCGTGGATGCTGACGTAAACCCAGGACGCGCCAACGGCATACTTGCCGAAACCGTAGGCGCTAAACAGCAGCAGCGGTGACCGTGGCCAGCGGCGCAGCAGGGCGAACAGCGCCGCACCGCTGACCAGCGCCAGCATCCAGTAGCGAAAGGGCGCCATGGACAACGGTAGCAGCGCACCGGCAGCCAGCGCGAGCAGCCCCGGCAGCAGCCGGGCGTCCGATTGCGGTGCCGGATGCGCCAAGATCAGGAGCTGCGCGTGACCTCGACCAGACGCAGCATGCGCGAGTCGGCGTTCAGCACCTTGAACTCGAGGGTTCCGAGCGTGATCGTCTCGCCGCGATCAGGTACGTGACCGAAGGCTTTCAGCAGCAGTCCACCAATGGTGTCGAACTCGTCATCAGCGAAGTCGACGCCGAATTGTTCGTTGAAGTCTTCGATCGGCGCCGAAGCTTTGACGTTGAAGACCGTGTCGCTGAGCTGCTTGATCAGCCCCTCTTCATCGATGTCGTGCTCGTCTTCGATGTCGCCGACGATCTGCTCGAGCACGTCTTCGATGGTTACCGCGCCGGAGACCTGCCCATATTCGTCGACCACTACGGCCATGTGGTTACGCGTCGCTCGAAACTCCTGCAGCAGCACGTTGAGCCGTTTGCTCTCCGGGACCACGGTTGCCGGCCGGATATAGTCCTTGATATCAAAATTGCTGGGATCAGCGGCTTTGGGGTTAAGTGCGAGTGCCAGCAGATCCTTGGCGTGCAGCACCCCCCGGATGTCGTCCAGATCATCGCCGTAGACCGGAAAGCGGGAATGCTTGGACTCGAGGATCTGCTCGAAAATCACCGCCTGACGATCCTGTGCGCAGATTGCGACCAGGTGCTTGCGCGGCAGCATGATGTCCCGCACTTTCATCTCCGTCACCTGCAGCGCGCCGAAGATGATGTTGAGCGCGTCCGCCTCGATGAGGTTGCGTTCGGCAGCCCCGTGCAGCATGTCCTGCAGCTCGGCCTGATCCGTTGGCTCATCGGTAAACAGATCTCCCAGCCGCCGCAGCAATGAGCGGCGCGGCTCCGTTGCCAGATCACTCACGAGACCACCTCCCCGCTGGGATGAATAAGGTAGGGATCAGCAATTGAGAACTGTGCCAGCACGGCCACCTCGAGCGCTTCCATGGCAGCGGCCGCTGCCGGCGCCTCATGATCGTAGCCCAGCAGGTGCAGGGTCCCATGCACGAGCAGATGCGCGCAGTGGTCCTCGAGCCGCTTCCCCTGAGCCACCGCCTCGGCCTCGATGACCGGCCAGCACAAGACCAGATCTCCGAGCGGCAGCTCAGCCAGCAGCTCCGGCGGCAGGACCGCCGGCAACCCATCGTGCGGCAGCGCGGGAAAGCTGAGCACGTTGGTTGGCTTGTCGAAGCCGCGGTACTGCCGGTTCAGCGTCTGCCCCTCAGCACCGTCGACCACCCGTATGCAGAGGCTGCACTGGGAGTCCGCACGCCCGGCAAGCGCAAGGGTCCGGCTGATCCAGCGCGTCACGGCGTCGGCGTCTGGCACGGGGGCTGGATCGCTGATTGCGATCTGCAGCTCAATCTGCACGGTCGGCTCCGGGTGCCGGGTCGTCCTGATAGCGGTCGTAGGCTTCAACGATCTTCTGCACCAGCGGGTGCCGAACGACGTCCCGGGGCATAAATCGCGTCGAGTGGATTCCCTCGACATTGGCCAGCACGCGCATGACGTGCTTGAGCCCGGACAGCTGACCTGCCGGCAGATCGATCTGCGTGATGTCGCCGGTGATCACCGCCGTTGAGCCAAAGCCGATACGCGTCAGGAACATCTTCATCTGCGCCACGGTAGTGTTCTGGCTCTCGTCGAGAATGATGAAGGCGTTGTTCAGGGTTCTGCCACGCATGTAGGCCAGCGGCGCTACTTCGATCACGTTACGCTCGATGAACTTGTTGACCCGCTCGACGCCCAGCATCTCGTACAGCGCGTCGTACAGCGGCCGCAGGTAGGGATCGATTTTCTGCGCCAGATCACCCGGCAGAAAACCGAGCTTTTCGCCGGCTTCGACCGCGGGCCGGACCAGCAGGATGCGGCTGACCCGGTTCGCCTCGAGGGCTTCGACCGCGCAGGCCACCGCCAGGTAGGTTTTGCCGGTACCGGCAGGGCCGATCCCGAAGTTGACGTCAAACCTGCGGATCGCTGCAACATAGCTGGTCTGGTTGCCGCCGCGGGGCTGCACGCTCTTGCGGCCGGCCTGAATGACCAGCGAACCACCATCGTCCTGGCGGTCGTCGGCCTTACGCAGCAGCTCTTCGACACCGGACTCCTGCAGGTACAGGTGCACGAGATCCGGAGGGATCTGATCGCGGTCGTTGGTTTCGCGATACAGCTGATTCAGCAGCGCAGCCGCAACGCGCACGCGTTCGGGCGGTCCGCTGACCTGGAACTCCGAGCCACGGTTGCGTATGTGCACGCCAAGCCGCTGTTCCAGATGGCGCAGGTTCTCCTCGACCGGGCCACACAAGGCGGCCAGGCGCGCGGGATCATCGGGCGCGAGGGAGAAGCGTTGGCTGTGCGCGGAAGCGCCGGTAGCCGACGCCGTGGCGGTATGTCGAGGCTCAGCGCTAGCCGTTTCAGGCGCAGCTGCAGGGGGTACTGCATCTGCCGTCCCTGCGTCCGTGTCGGCGGCGGCGCTGGAGCCGGGTGGTTCGCTCAAGGAGAGCCCGGTTCTGACCTTTGGAACTTAAGGATATCGGCGCGACGGGAGCTGTCAATCAGTCTGCACGAGCTCGCCGCGCAGGCTGTTCGGCAGCGCCTGGGTGATCCGCACCGTCACAAAATCATCGTCTCTGGCCGCGGCGGAGCCGGGAAAGTTGACGACCCGATTGTTCTCGGTCCGGCCCATGAGCTCCGTCGTGTCCTTCCTCGCCACGCCGGTGACGAGGACGCGCTGCTCGGTGCCCACCATGGCCTCAGCGATCGCCGCCGACTGCTCGCGGAGCTGCGCCTGCAGGTACGCAAGGCGTGCTTTCTTCTCCTGCTCCGATACCGGATCAGCCAGCGCTGCCGCCGGCGTCCCGGGCCGGGCGCTGTAAATGAAGCTGAAAGAGACATCGAAGTACATGTCCCGGATCAACCGCATGGTGTCCTCGAAGTCTGCTTCGGTTTCGCCGGGGAACCCCACGATGAAATCCGACGACAGGCTGATGTTCGGTCGCACGGCGCGGATACGGCCGATCAGCTCACGGTACTGATCCGCCGTGTGGCCACGCTTCATCGCGGCGAGGATCCGGTCGGAACCGGCCTGCACCGGCAGGTGCAGATGATCCACCAGCTGCGGCACCTCGGCGTAGGCCTGGACCAGCGAGTCGCTGAACTCCATGGGATGGCTGGTCGTGAAACGGATCCGCTCGATACCCGGCACCTCAGCGACGTAGTGGATCAGCTCGGCCAGGTCCGCGTGATCGCCATCGATGGCGCCGCGATAGGCATTGACGTTCTGACCCAGCAGATTGACTTCCCGGACGCCCTGCTCGGCCAGGGCGACGATCTCGCGCATGACGTCATCGACCCCGCGGCTGACCTCCGTACCGCGGGTATAGGGGACGACGCAGAAACTGCAGTACTTGCTGCAACCCTCCATCACCGAAACGAAGGCCGTCGGCCCCTCGGCTCGCGGTGCCGGCAGATGGTCGAACTTCTCGATCTCCGGAAAAGTGACATCGACCACCGCGAGGCGTGCGGCCGCCGGCGTCGCCTTCGCTTTCGCACGGGCGTCGAGCATCGCGGGCAGCCGATGCAGGGTCTGCGGGCCGAACACCAGATCGACGTAGGGCGCACGATCCCGAATGGCCTCGCCTTCCTGGCTCGCGACGCAGCCGCCGACGCCGATCTGCAGCTCGGGGCGCGCCGCCTTCAGCGCTTTCCAGCGGCCGAGCTGATGAAACACCTTCTCCTGCGCCTTTTCGCGGATCGAACAGGTATTGAGCAGCAGCAGGTCCGCATCTTCGGGGCTGTCGACCAGCACGTAGTCGTGGCTGTCCGCGAGCAGATCGGCCATGCGCGCCGAGTCGTACTCGTTCATCTGACAGCCATGGGTCTTCACGTACAAACGACGCGCTTTCGATTGGGCTGGGGAGTCGACGGTCGCCATCGTGAGCAGAATCACCCGCTGTTCGGCAAAATTGAGAGCGCGCGATTATACGCCTTGAATTTTGCGGCAACAGGCCCAATATCGACGCCGTCAGAGTTTCCGCCGTCGATGCCCGACGCCCTTCTCTCAGCAGGACCCCCATGACCGACGCGACGCAGCACATCTACAAGATCCTGTTCCACAATCAGGGACAGATCTACGAGGTATACGCCCGGGGCCTGTACCAGAGCGAGCTCTACGGCTTCATCGAAATCGAGGACTACGTCTTCGGTGAGCGCACGCAGGTCGTGATCGATCCGGCCGAAGATAAGCTCCGGACCGAGTTCGAAGGGGTGCAGCGCAGCTTCATACCGATGCACTCGGTGATCCGCATCGACGAGGTCGAAAAGGAGGGGGTCGCCAAGGTCACCGAAGGTGGCACCGGCAACATCACTCCGTTCCCGATGCCCATGCCGAAGGGCACCGGCAACAAGTAGCGCAAACCTCAGGCTGTCGCGGCCACCCCGGCAAGCACGGCTTCATACTCCTGCGGGGGATCGATCCGCAGCTGCGCGCGAACCTGAGCAAGCGGCTGCGCCAGCAGGTGCTCCCAGTCCTGCTCCGGCAGCCAGGCGGCACGGCGACCGGCGCGCCAGGCTTTCCAGACCGCCCGGTACACTCCCTTGCCGAGCGCGCGCCGGGTTTTTACCGAGCCGACGAGGCAGATCACACCAAGCCCGCGATTGCGGGTCTGTGCGTAGGTGAATCCGAGCAGGCAGACTTCGCCGAAGCTGTCGCGCCCGTAGCCCGTGATCACGTGCCAGAGGTCGTGCATATCCCGTTGCCGGGTGGCAAAGCGGAGCAGCTCGGGATCGGTAATTGCGGCTTCGTGCGCGCTGGCCTCCGCCAGGCCCTCGGCAGTGATCTGCTCGCGTTCGACAAACGCCAGGTAGGCGCGTCCCAGACTCCCGCTGGGCAGCTGCCGCAAGGCCTCGCGGTCGGTCAGCACAGCCATCAGATCCAGTTCCTCGGCCAGCACGCGGCGGCCCACGGGCGTCGTCCGGAAACGATCGAAGGCATTGCGCAGCGCATTGCCGGACAGCGCGCGTATGATCACGAATACCTGCTCGGTCTGCTCCGGATCGGCCACGAGACGCTTCAGGGCCCGCAGCGCAGCGAGCGGCTGAACGCGTCCGGTATCGTCGATCTGCTGCGGCGCGCGCTCACCGGTCGCAGCCGGCTGCCTGGAAGGGAATTCTGGTGTCATGGGTAAAACCTATGCAGAGTTCTTATTAACTTGAATGTCAATATAGTCTTATAAACATGAATGTCAACAAGCTCGGCGCCGGCAAGGACGATGCCGCGGCGGACCGCTCGGGCGGCCCGCCCGCCGCTACGCAGGGTACGAGTGCCGATAGCCCCAACCGCGGCACGGCGAAACGGCGTCGCCGATCCGCCGATGAAGCGAAACAGCTGGTGCTGGAGACGGCCGCAGGACGGCTCAAGGAACTTGGCCTCGAGGGTCTCAACCTGACCGGGGTCGCCGATCAGGCCGGAATCAGCCACGCAACCATCATTCATCACTTCGGCAGCTCTGAGGGCATGCGGCACGCGCTGATCGTCTACATGACGCGGCAACTGCTGAGCGACGTGCTCGGGGCGCTGCAATCCGATGCAGATCCCGCAACATTGTGTGAACAGCTCTTCGCAGCCATTGCCGACAACGGGCACGCGCAGCTGCTGGCGTGGATGGCCGTGGAATCCCGAACTGAGCTGGCCCAGCCGATTCTGGACAACCAGGATCTGTTCCGCGGTGTGATCGACAGCGTCGCGACCCGACTCTGCCGTGGCGACCATGGCCCGGGCGACGGGGCCCACGCCGCAACAGAGCAGGAACTTGCGGAAGCGAGACAGATCGTGCTGCTGATCGCAACCACCGCCCTCGGGCTCGGCATCGCCGGTCAGCCGCTGACCGCGCTGCTCGAGCTGGACGCGAACGTCTCGAAGACCTTCCCGGCCTGGCTGGCCGAGCGCATCACCAGGCTCTGACGCATGACGCTGACACTGGATCTGCTACCCGCCACCTTTGCCGTGTGCCGCTTCGATCCCGCGTTCGTCCTGGACCCCGACCTGCTGCAGGAACCCTGGGTTTTTACCGCGCGCACCGACGACGAGTTGAGCCTGGTCTGCGACGAGCAGCTTCTGGCCCGGTTCCGCCTCGAGCCCGGCAACACCGAAAGCGGCTGGCGCGCGCTGAAGGTCAGCGGCCCGTTGGACTTTGCCCTCGTCGGTATCCTGGCGCAGCTCACTGGCGCGCTGGCCGAGGCCGGCATCAGCATCTTCGCCATCTCCACCTTCGACACGGACTATCTGCTGGTCAAAGCGGCGGTTCTGGCGGACACCGTCAGCACGCTCGAGCAGGCCGGTTGCAAGGTGCGTACTCCGGCGCGAGGTCGGTAGAATGGCGCGAACGAAACACGGGGAAGCAAGAGGAAACGCATGAGCGGAGTCTTGATCGTTGGCGCCGGCCACGCCGCTGGACAGGCTGCAGCCAGCCTGCGCCAGGAAGGGTATACAGATGCAATCACCGTGCTCGGGGATGAACCCTATGTGCCCTATCAGCGTCCGCCCCTGTCCAAGCAGTACCTGTCCGGAGAGCAGCCGCTGGAGCGCGTTTACCTGCGCCCCGAAAAGTTCTACGCCGACAAGGACATCAATCTCGAAACCGGCGTCACCGTCAGCGCCTTGAACCCTGCGGACAACACGGTAGCAACCGCCGACGGGCGCAGCTTCAGCTACGAGCACCTCATCCTCGCAACCGGCAGCCGGCCCCGGAAGCTTGCGCTCGAAGGCGCCGATCTTGCCGGCATCCACTACCTTCGCACGATCGAAGATGTCGATGGCATCCGCGCAGAGATGGGTGAAGGCAAGCGCATCGTCATCGTCGGTGGCGGCTATATCGGCCTGGAAGTCGCATCAGTCTGTGTTGAGCACGGCATGGAAGTGCACGTGCTGGAAATGGAGGACCGCATCCTGCAGCGGGTCACGACGCCGGAAATGTCAGCCTACTACCACCAGCTGCACGAGGGCCGCGGCGTCCACCTGCATACGAACACCCTGGTCTCCGGCTTTGCCGGCTCCGGGCGCGTTGCCGCGGTGCTGTGCGGCGATCAGCGCTTCGAAGCCGATCTGGTCATCGTCGGCATCGGCATCATTCCCAACGTCGAGCTCGCCGCCGACGCCGGGCTGGCCTGCGACAACGGGATCCTCGTAGACGAACGGTGCCGGACCTCCGTACCGAATGTCTACGCGATCGGTGACTGCACCAACCACCCGAACCCCACCCTGGGCCGGCGCCTGCGGCTGGAATCGGTACCAAACGCCATGGATCAGGCGCGGGTCACCGCCGCCAACATCTGTGGCAAGGACAAAATCTACGATGCCGTTCCCTGGTTCTGGTCCGATCAGTACGAGCTCAAGCTGCAGATGGTCGGCTTCTCCACCGACGCCGACACCCAGGTGCTACGCGGCAGTCAGGCGGAAAACCAGTTTGCGGTGTTCTACCTGAAAGAAGGCAAAGTTGTGGCCGCCGATGCGGTCAACAGCGCCAAGGAGTTCATGATCTGCAAACAGCTGGTGGGCAAACCGGTCGATGCTGCCGTTCTGGCGGATCCGGCCACCGACCTCAAGTCACTGCTCGGCTGAAGGTCTGTCGGTGCCCGGCACGCAGCCAGCAATCGGGCAGCCCGCAGGCATCGGGGTCATCGGCGCTGAGGGAACGTACAGGCTATGAGTACCAAGACGCTGGATGAAGAAACAACGCTGGATCCGGCGCTCGAAAGCGTCCTCGGCGAGGTGCTGGAAGACGACGAGCCAGCCCCCCAGCCCTACGTCTACTGTGCCCGCTGCAATGCTGCCGTTGCCGATCAACGCGCCGCCATCGCCGTCAACGGCAAACATCGGCACTTCTGCGTCAACCCGCATGGCTTCGAATTTGATCTCGGTTGTTACCGGGAGGCCCTCGGCTGCGCCATCTCAGGCCAACCCACACATGCGGATTCCTGGTTTGCCGGCTACTTCTGGCGCTATGCCAACTGTGCGGAGTGCGAGCAGCATCTTGGCTGGTACTTCGAACGGGGCGACGGCTACTTCTACGGGCTGGTGCGGGATCGCATTCGAAACGCCGCGCCGGATAGCTGAGCAGCACGCCGGACCCAGCGGGCAAGCGCATAACTAAAACTTGTAGCAGTCGCTACAATCAGCTACAACAGCAGTCCGGACGACAAGCGGAGACCTCCATGACCGGACTGCGCGTACTGCTGCTCACCCTGCTGATCGTAATTGTCGGCTATACGGCCATCGTCGTGATCGACCACGGCTGGAACCTCATTCCGGTGTTCTTCGGCGACATCAAACGATTAGCCTGGCCCGGCCAGTTCAACGTCGACTTTTCCTGCTTTCTGGTGCTGTCGGCGCTGTGGACCGCCTGGCGCAACGGTTTCTCCATCAGCGGCTGGCTCCTCGCGCCCGTTGCTCTGTTCGGCGGCATGCTGTTCCTGTCGATTTATCTGCTGATCGAAAGCTTCCGCTGCGATGGCGATGTCCGCAGGCTGATGCTGGGCGTGCACGCGCTGCCGGGAAGCTGACCGGCGACCGCGCACGCCTGTGCTACAGTCGCGCCATGAGCAGAACCGATGCGCCGCCGCCGGCAGGTACCGGCGTTACCGATCCCGCCACCAGCCCCGGCCCTGCCCCGGACGGCTTCGCGTACCAGCCGCCGGCGGTCACCACCATCGAGATCAGCAAAGAGTATCTGCACTTCTCATCGGCGCACTTCACAATCTTTTCGGCCACCGAGCGGGAAGACCTGCACGGCCACACTTTCAACGTTACTGCCGAAGTCACCGCTGCCGTCGGCCCGGACGGGCTGGCCTTCGACTACAACCTCCTCAAGAATGAACTGAAAGCCGTCTGCGACTGGCTCGACGAGAAAGTGCTGCTGCCGACCCGGTCACCGCATCTGAGCCTGCGACGGGAGCACCTGTTCGAGGGCACGGAGTACATCGTGGCGCGCTTCAACGGGGAAGACCTGCCCTTCCTCGAGCGTGACGTCCTGCTGCTCCCGGTACGCAACGTCGCCGTCGAAGAGCTGGCACCCTGGGTCCTGCAGACGCTGGTTGCGATACCGGGAATCACTGCTCTTGACCTGCATGCCATGACCATTCGGGTATCGTCCGGCGCAGGGCAGTGGGCCCAGGCCCACTGGCATGGGGAACACCCCGGGCGCTGAGCGGTGCCGAACGCGCTGAGCTGACCGGCGGACTATGGCGAAAACCTTTACCTGTAACAGGACCGCCCGCGGAGGCGCCGGCTGTCGAACCGAGGACGGACCCCAATGTCGACCCTGATCATCACCGGAGCCAGCAGCGGTATCGGCCTCGCCACCGCGCAACGCTTCCTCGAGCACGGCCACCGGGTCATCAACCTCTCCCGCCGGCCCTGTCCTCTCGACGGTGTGGAGCACCGGTCCTGCGACCTGGCCGATCCACAGGCACGAACCGCCGTGCTAGCGGCACTCTCCGCAGACCTCGGCGATCCGCAACCGCTGATCCTGATTCACAACGCCGCACTGCTGCGCAGCGACTCGACCGCCGAAACAGCCGATGAGGCACTGCGGGCGGTGCTCGAGATCAATCTGGTAGCCCCTAACGCACTGAACCGCGCGCTGATTCCGCTCATGGCACCGGGCTCCGCCATCATCTACGTCGGCTCAACCCTGAGCGAGAAGGCTGTCGCCGGCAGCTTCAGCTACGTCACGACCAAACACGCAAGCATCGGCATGATGCGGGCAACCTGCCAGGATCTGGCCGGCCGACAGATTCACACCGCCTGCGTCTGCCCGGGCTTCACAGACACCGAGATGCTGCGCGATCACGTACCCGCCGATGCGCTGACCTCGATCGCCGGAATGTCGACCTTTGGCCGGCTCGTCGAGCCCGCGGAGATCGCCGATACGCTGCACTTCACCGCCAACGCGCCGGTGCTCAACGGTGCGGTGGTGCACGCCAACCTTGGACAGATTGAAAGCTGACATCATGACTACGGAAGCCTCGAGCCCCGATTACGAGCTGCGCCGGCAACGGGTGTTCCTGGCGCTGAGCGGCATCTTCCTTGGCACGCTGGCGATGCTGAACATCCTCGGCATCAGCCGCTTCATCGACATGTCCTTCGAGCTGTTCGGGCTGAACATTCCGCTGGTCGTCGCCGTGGGCGTACTGCCCTACCCGATCACATTTCTCTGCACGGATCTGATCAGCGAGCTGTACGGACGCAAACGGGCCAATGATGTGGTCTGGGTCGGCCTGCTGCTCAATGTCTGGGTAGTCTTTCTGCTCTGGCTCGGGGGCGTGCTGCCCGGCTTTGAAACCCTGGATGCAGCCGGCAACGTCGCTCGCGATCTCGCAGATCGGGAACCGGTCTTCTTCGAAATTCGGGCTCTCGCCTTCGGTGCCGTCACCGCCTCGATGATCGCCTACATGGTCGCGCAGTTCTGCGACGTGCAGCTGTTCCACTTCTGGAAGCGCGTGACCAACGGCAAACACCTGTGGCTGCGGAACAACGCATCGACCATGACCAGCCAGATGGTGGATACCACCGCGGTCATACTCATCACGCATTTCTACGCCAGCGCGCTGCCAATCGATCCTGCCGAACCGCTATGGCCACAGCTCACGACCTTCATCCTCTCAGGGTACGTATTCAAGCTGGTCGTCGCTGCGCTGGACACGGGGCCGCTGTACCTGCTCGTAGGTCGCATGCAGACCTATCTCGGTCTCGGCGAGCATGAGGAAGTACCCTACGGACAGGTTGCCGCCGGCTGACGATCCGGACGTCAGCGCTGCTCGGGCACCAGCTCCCGCAGCGCTACCATCGAGTCCGCGATGGCGTCCGCCGGGATCCCTTCGAGACGCAGCCGGGTAGCGATGAGATGTGTCAGGCCCAGCTCCTGCTGGTACTCGAGCAGGCGGTCACGTACCTGCGCTACGGTCCCGATCAGGGCCCACTCATCAACGGGCCCGGCCTCGACGCCGGCGGGTCCCCGCATCGTGCCGGCAAGGCCTTCCCGAACCCGTCGCAGCAGCTGCTCATCATCCGCGATCAGTACTGACCGCATCACGGGCACGACATCCGGTGCCGGAACGCCGGCTTCGGCGCCTGCTTCCCGGTGCCGGTTCCAGTTGCTGACCAGCTGCGCCAACGTTTCCATCGGCGATGCCAGGTACGGAAGGCCAAGGCGCCCCGCCTGCGCCAGCGCCTTCGGTCCGAACGCCGCGACCCAGACCGGGGGGTGCGGCCGCTGCACCGGCTGCGGATGCAGGATCACCGACTCGAGGGAAGCCCGCTGCTCCATTTCGAGATGGTCTTCCGGTAGCGCCTCGGCCAGCGGCTGACCCTGCCAGGCAGCCTGCATGGCTTTCAGGCAGCGTTCGAAGATGCGGCGTTTTTCTTTCGACTCGACACCATAGGCCGCCAGCATGGCCGGTGCGAAGCCCCGCCCGACACCGAGGGTGACGCGACCACCCGAGAGCTGATCGAGCACCGCCACCTGCTCGGCAGCCTGAATCGGATTGCGTAGCGTGAGCAGGTAAGACGTCGTGCCGAGGCGCAGCCGATCGGTGACGGCGGCGCAGCTCGCGAGCAGCATCAGAGGATCGGGCAGCGCCTGCTCATTGAAGTGATTTTCCGGCAGCCAGAAAGACTGGTAACCCAGAGCTTCGGCCCGCCGCGCCTGGCCTGCGAGGCTGGCCGCTGTCAGGTCCCGGAAATTCCAGGGGGTGGTGCCGAGATGGAGGGGCTCGAGCTCAGTGGCCACCCGGTGCAACTCCATCAAGTGCCGTGCTGCGTTGCGCCAGCAGAAACACGCGCATGGTGGCAATGACCGACTGGGCATGCCGGTCGGCCGCAAAGGAGCGGTAAAGCGGGTCGTCTTCGAGCAGCACGCACCGCTGACGCTGTTCCCGCGGACCGCAGCGGAACTGCACTGAGCGACCGAAGTTGTTGCCGGCTGGGCCGTACTCGCCAAACTGACCCGGGCGATCATTCGGCCGCCAGAACGCTTCCCAGGTGACGGGCATGCCGTTGAGGGGTTCCTTGAGTGCCGAAAGCGTCCCGCTCGCGGTCGTGGTCAGTATGGCAACGTACTCTTCGGGCACCGCTCGGGCCAGGTCACAGGCATTGTCCAGCCGCGCACGGACCTGCTCCTGATTGATGCGGAAGTCGTTAAAGCGGTCACCGATCGAGAAGCGCCAGAAACGCCCGGTGTAGACCGGAACCGTCTGCGCCGGCGAGGTGACGTCCTGCACGTAGTTGGTGATCCGGCCCAGATCGCTGAAGAAGGCTGCCTGCGAGCGGGGATTGGCAAGACGCCGCGTGACTTCATTGAAGTGCTCGTGGAACCGCGTGTCGATCAGCCACAGGAACGATGGCGTCCGCTGCTCGGCAGGATCGTAGTAGTCCCAGTTGAACAGCCGCCCGAAAAAGTTGCCCTGAGCCTGCCGCCGGTTGGTCTTGGCGACGTAGCGGACCTGCAGCGGCGTCAACGCGGTAGCGTTGAGACGCCCTTCATCAATGCAGCCGTTGAAGTAACGGGCTGCCATGAAGGTCAGCTCCTGATGCAGCGCACCCTCGTAGGCCGATGTACCGGCGGCTCCGCCAAGGCCGATCAACAGCAGAAGCCATGACCCGAGCCTGCTCAACGCGTCACCTCCGCCAGCCGCACGACTTCCTCGTCGCTCTCGAGTTCGCTGAGCAGCTCGGCGATGGTTCGTCCGGTCCCCGGCCAGCAAACCGTGGGGACAATTTCGGCAGCGGGTGCGAGCACGAAGCGCCGCTGGATAGCCCGTGGGTGCGGTAGCTCCAGCCAGTCCGTAACCAGCTCGAGGTCGTCGAACAGCAGCAGATCGATATCCAGCTCCCGCGGCGCATGTCGTGCGATACGCTCGATCCGGCCGAACTGACGTTCCAGCAGCTTCAGCCGGTAGAGCAGCGTCACCGGCGTGAGCCCGTGCCGTGGTTCGAAGCATGCAGCCGCATTGACAAACGGTGCGCTGTCCGGCGGACAGTCGACCGGTGACGTTCGATAGAAGCTCGATACGGTTACCGGGCCGCGGGCAAAACCTGCAAGGCGGGCACAGGCAGCCTGCAGCAGCAGCGCTGAATCCCCGAGATTGGAGCCGAGCCCCAGCAATACCATGCGCTTCATTCCTGCACTGCGTTCGCGGCGCCAGTGTAACCGGTTCATGCCGGACCCACGATGCTGTCGGCGTGAGTGACCACCGTGAGGGCCAGCGTCTGCTGCCCGCCGGCCAGCGATCCACGGCCGCTCAACGCCAGCGCGCCTTTGTTTCGCAGGGGTGTTTTGGCACACTCAGCGATCGTCGATTGAGGGGTCAAAAGGGGTCACCATGAAAGCTGCGGTACTGAAAGAAATAAACAAACCACTGGAGATTGAAGACATTCAGCACGGTGATCCGGGGCCCCGCGAAGTGCTGGTACGCACCGTTGCCGCCGGTGTCTGCCACTCAGATCTGCACTTCCAGGACGGCAGCTATCCCTACCCCATGCCGGCCGTGCTCGGGCACGAATCCGCCGGTGTGGTCGAGGCCGTGGGCAGCGCCGTGACCTACGTCAAGCCGGGCGATCATGTCATCACTTGCCTGTCGGCATTCTGCGGACACTGCGAGTACTGCATCACCGGCAAAATGTCGCTCTGTGAGGAGCCAGAACTGCAGCGCGCGATGGATCAGCCACCCCGGCTGGCATCGAGCGACGGGCAGCCGATCGCTCAGTTCCTCAACCTGTCGAGCTTTGCCGAATACATGCTCGTGCACGAGCATGCGATCGCAAAGATCCGTGAGGACATGCCACTTGATCGCGCGGCGCTGATCGGCTGCGGCGTGACAACCGGGGTCGGCGCCGTCATCCATACGGCCAAGGTCGAGCCGGGTAGCACGGTTGCCGTGATCGGCTGCGGCGGTGTCGGCTTGAGCTGTATCAACGGCGCAGCGATCGCCGGGGCCGCGCGCATCATTGCGATCGATACCGTGCCGAGCAAGCTTGAGCTGGCGCGCAAGTTCGGCGCGACCGACGTCATCAATGCCAGGGACGACGATCCGGTCGGCGCCGTGATGACGCTGACCGGCGGCGGCGTGCACTACTCCTTCGAAGCCATCGGGCTGAAAGTGACCACCGAACAGAGCTTCAAGATGTTGCGTCGCGGCGGTACCGCTACGGTCATCGGCATGATTCCGGTTGGCACGCACATCGAGCTGCATGGGCCGGAGTTTCTGATGGAGCGCAAGCTGCAGGGTTCACGGATGGGGTCGAATCACTTCCGCGTCGACATGCCGCGGTTCGTCGACCTCTACCTGCAGGGGCGCCTGCACCTCGACGATCTGATTTCGCGGCGCATTCGTCTCGAGGACGTCAACGAGGGTATGGCGGCGTTGAAGACCGGCGAGGTCGCCCGCAGCGTCATCATGTTCGACTGAGCTCGGCTGCTCCGGCGCCCGCTTTCTGAGCCGGCGCCGGAATCCGCTACCCGGCCAGGACCCAACGGCTGGTCCGGCCCTCACCGGCCAGGCGCGTCGAGTTGTGCACTAGCGAATCGCCACATAGCCGAACTGCCCGGCACGATAAATGCGGAGCAGCAGCTGCGCGGAGTCGCGCTGGACGATCTCCCGGAGATCGGTCAGATTCCGCACCGGCGTGCGGTTGACTGCCACGATCACGTCGCCGCCGCGCAGGCCGTAGGCCCAGGGCTTGGACGTCTGGTCGACCTTGGTGACCAGCACGCCGGCGCTCATCGACGGGTCATCCTGATCCCGAAAGTTCTGCAGTTCGAGGCCGCCAAGGCGGGCGTCGAGCCGTGCTCCAACCAGCATGTCCGCAGACTCCTCCGAGAGCCGGAGCCGTAGCTTCCGTTCCCGACCGTCACGCTGGACCGTCAGCCGCAACGTTTCGCCGGCAAAGGTCACCGCGGACTGGCTGTAGAAGTCAGACTCCCGGCTGATGGCGCGATCGCCCATCCGCAGGATGATGTCGCCGGTCTGCACACCAGCCTCTTCAGCGACCCCACCGGGCTCTACCGCAACGACCACGACGCCGTCGTTGCGTTGCAGGCCGAAGGCCTCCGCCAGCTCAGGGTTCAATGCCTGCACGGCCAGCCCGAGATAGCCGCGGCGTACCCGGCCGTGCTCGATGATTTCGGTCAGGATCGCGCGCACCATGTTCGCCGGAATCGCAAATCCGATACCCACGTTGCCCCCGCTGGGGGCCAGGATCGCGGTGTTGATGCCGGTCAGCTCACCCCGCAGGTTGACCAGTGCGCCGCCGGAGTTACCGGGATTGATGGATGCGTCGGTCTGAATGAAATCCTCGTAGCCTTCGATGCCGAGGCCCGTGCGACCAAGCGCGCTGACGATGCCGCTGGTGACGGTCTGATTGAGGCCAAAGGGGTTACCGATCGCCACCACGAAGTCACCTACCCGCAGCTGATCGGAATCTGCGAAGGCGATTTCCGTAAGGCGCTCGGGCGCCACCCTGAGCACGGCCAGGTCCACCTGCGGATCGCTGCCCACGAGCGTGGCGTTGAGCGACCGGCCATCCGCGAGGGTCACCAGGATCTCATCGGCCCGGTCAATGACATGGTGGTTGGTGATGATGTAGCCGCTGCCTGCATCGACCACAACGCCGCTACCCGCGCTCTGGGTGCGCCGATAGCGCTGCGTATCCGGCACACGGAAGAAACGCCGGAAGAACGGATCCTCGAGTAGCGGGTTACGTACTTTGACCGTGGTATAGGTTGCGATGTTCACCACCGCGGGCGTGGTCTGATCGAGCATCGGGGCGAGGGATGGCAGCGGCTGCCCGTCCCCGAGGGTCAGGGGCAGCTTGGCGCTGGCCGTGCCACAGAGCACGCAGCACAGCACCGCAGTCAGGAACGGCTTGGGATTCATTGGTCTGTCCTTGCTGATCGTTGTCCGTCGCCGGCACCCTACGCCGACGGTAGCCAATCGCTGTCGTGCTGGCTAAGGTGCCGGCATGTCGATGCCGACCCTTCGCGCCAACTTCGATTCCGCACTGCAACTCTTTCTCGTCAGCCTGCTCGCCCTGCTGGTGAGCTTTGCCTTGCTGATCGAAGAGCACCAGCGCAACTGGCTGCTCTATCTGACCGCGCTGCTCGGCTTCGGGTTCCTGACCCAGCGCCAGGTGCGCTCACAGCTACGCAGCAATCGGACCAGCCTGGCCCTCGGCATACTGCTGCTGCTGCCGCTGCTGTCCATCCTCTGGAGTACGCCTGGCGCGGCCGCGGAGCCGGTTGAGCTGAAGGATCTGATTCTGGCAGCCATCTGCATCGCCGGGGTCTATCTGGGGCTCACAGCACTGAACTTACGCCAGCCCGCCTTCTCCGGTCGGTTACAGCTCGTTTTTGCGGCCACCGCACTCTTCGGTCTCTGGCTGGCCCTCGGCCACTGGTGGTTCTGGTTGCGGCCGACCGCAGAACGTCCCCGCTTCGAAGGCGGCTTCGCATTCTACAACGCCGTGCACGCGTCCATCTTCGCCTTTGCCGCCGGTCTCCTCGCAATTCACGATCGCTTGAACAGCAGACAGCCGGTAACGCTGTGGCTGAGCGTTCCGCTGCTTGTGAGCGTCAGCCTGTTCGGATTGCTCGCCGGTGCCAGAGCGGCAATGGCGGCGTTCGTGATCACCGCCCTGGCCATGCTGGTGCGCAAGGGCGCCGGGCGTTGGGGTGTGCTTGCCGGCGGTGCGCTCCTCACGGCGGCGGTCGGTGCAACGCTGCTGCTGATCGGACCGGAGCAGCTCAAGAACATCTGGCTCAGCCGCGGCCTGTCGTACCGCCTCGAGATCTGGGATCAGGTGCTGACGCAGTTCGGGGCGTGCCCGTTCCTTCTCGGCTGCGGCATCGATGCACCGCCGTCTATCGTTGCCGGCTTAGAGACCGGTGACCGGGCCCACAGCATGCCCCTGGCAACGTTCTACTACTATGGCGTGCTCGGACTGTTGATCACGGCCGCCGCGCTCGGCTATCTGGCACTGCGCGGCGCGGAAAAGGGCGGCACAGCCTGGGCGTGGCTGCTGGGTTACGCGCTGCTCGCCAACATGACCAGCGGTGACCATGTGCTGGAACGGGCCACGCTGTTCTGGCCTTACTTCTGGCTGCCGGTGCTGATGCTCGCCACGATCAATCGAGCCAGCCCAGGAACGCCTGCTCGAGCGCAGCCCTGAGGGTATCCCGATGCGGGCGGGAGTAGGTGCCGACCGGCTCGTCCCAGTTGGCC
>JBCDGJ010000053.1:0-28874 GCA_038757945.1 Pseudomonadota bacterium | reverse complement strand
TTTGATTTGATTTCTCTCACGGCCTACAACGAGTTTGACGCCATGGAGATCATCGACATTACTGGTGCCCTAGGCCCAACGCCGGCGTTTCTCGAATCAGAAATTGGTGCTGAAAATTTCTCTCAGGAACTACGTATACAGTCGAATGACCCAGACGCAAGATTGCGCTGGCTGGTCGGCGCCAATTACAGCGAAACCGAAGACGCATCGGCGCAGGTCATCGCCATCGGCACTCCCGACAATGTAGTCGCGGAAGTCGTTAACTCCGATCAACTCGGTGAAGCCGACAATGCGGCTGTGTTCGCGAGCGTCGAACTGACGCTTACCGAAAGGTTCGGCGTCACCGTCGGCGGCCGCTACAGTTCGGATGACTTCGAAATCGTGGCACCCAGCGGCACGCTCTTCCCGGGATCCAGCAACGAATTCACACCCAGCGTCACCCTGACCTTTAAGCCCGATAACAACTCGCTGCTGTATGCGACGGTGTCCAAGGGCTACCGGCCTGGTGGCGTGGATACGACGTTCCTGGACGACGATCCGAACGATGCGCTGACCTCTGAATACGATCCGGAGACGGCCTGGAACTACGAAATCGGCGCCAACGCGACGCTGTTCGACGGGCTGCTGATAGGTCGTGCGGCGCTGTTCTACATGAACTACGAAGATATCCAGGAAGTATTCTTTGTACCGCCGCTCAACCTGAGCACGATCACGACCAACGGCGCCGAGGCAGAGATCTTTGGCGCTGAGTTTGATGTCCGCCTGCTGGTCAGTGAAAATCTCAGCTTCAATGTCAACCTGGGGCTGCTGGACAGCGAATACACAGACTTTGACGACTCACCCTCGGGTGACCTTACTGGCAACGAACTGCCCTTCGCACCACGCGTAAACTTCAGCGCCACTGGTGAATACCGCTGGCCTGTGCGCGGCGACATGAACGCCTACGTACGCGTCGAGTACGTGTACCGCAGCGATCAGGAAGGTCGCAACAACAACAACCCCACTGAGCTGCAGCCGGCCTATGACCTGCTCCACCTGCGTGCGGGCGCGACCTTTGGAAACTTCGAGCTTGAACTCTACGGTGAGAATATTCTCGATGAGGAGTACTTCACCAATCGGCGTCCCGGACCTATCGTGACCGTTGTGCCGGGGCGGCCCGCAATCTGGGGCATACGCGGGACTGCGAGGTTTTGAGCGGCTCCGAACCTGGATCGCCTCCGGCGCCAATCCGATTCTGGAGCAATGGGACAGCGCAGCAATACCGGCTTTGGCTGCATCCACGCCGCGGCGCGGTCACGGCGCTACTGCGAGACGCCGCAGACGCCCCATTTGATCAGGCTGTGAAAATCCGAATCGTCTGATTCTAAACCACTAAACGGCAGAGTCTCTCTGGCAACGCTAGCGATGCACAGGGTGTGCCCAGCATTTTTATCGTCTCGAAAAAAAACGTGATTGATGTGGATGCGGAAATCAATGTGGATGTTGAATCTAGGCCTGCTCATTGGAGCTCGGAAGTTGAATCAACCAAATACGTGATCGAACGCCTGCAGGAACGGCCGAAGTGCTCGCCCAGATGGTGGATAAGTAAAGTATGGAACCGAACGTTCCCGTGTGCGAACGAACTAAGCGAAAGGAGGATAGGGAAGATAACGTGGCTTTTCGCCGATTGTCCGGGTATAGGAGCCGGGGTTGTTGGAGGACGGAGACCGAGACGTCCAGGCGTAGGGTCGCGATGGATCTGACTTCGTACGCTGGTTGGGGTCATTGGCGCACGGATGACCGGGTGAATGGGGAAGCCCGAGAATGATGTGCGCAGGCGCGTCGGCTGCCGGGGCGCCGTCAGCGTTCGGCAAACAGGTCGGGAAGGTTCGGGTGTGATTCGGCGCGTCGAGGCGGCTGGCGCGGGGGTGCCCGGCTGTTGCGGTGGTCGAGGATCTTGCGGATGAGGTCGGGGGCGGTGATATCTGCGATCACGCGAAGTTGTCCGCCGCAGAGCGGGCAGAGGGTGGTGTCTATTTCAAACACTCGTGCCAGGCGCTGCGCCCAGGTCAGCGGCGCGGTTAACGGGCCAGCTGAGTCGGTGGGAGGGTCTGTGTGTTGCTGCTCCCGGGTTGATAGCCGCTCGAGGCAAAGTGCCGGGCGGGTGATATAGCGGCAAAGGCGCTCGAGCCGGTCGCGCTGATGGGCTTGACAGGCGACAGAGCAGTTCAGGGAAAAGCCGTTCTGATTGACTGTGAACGGTTTGGGTGTCAAGTCGGTCCGGGCCAGGGCAGGGTTCTTCAGAGTAAGGGTTCTGGCGGCGGCGTTCAGATGATCCAGCGTGTCTGAGGGCTCCAGATCGAGCCAGGGCTGTTCGGGGTCCTCGACCGGGAGCCCGTCGCCGCTGAGCCTGCGGACGATGCGCCGGACGAGCCGATTGAGGAGGCGCTCAAGGCTCCGACTCTTGCCCGCGGCCGTATCGCGAAAAACTGCGCCCCACGCACTCAATCGCCTCTACTTCACCCCTGGCGACCGGTGGATGCCGGCCTGATCAGGCTGCAATCCAGCGAACTCTCCATCGTCATGCTTCCAGTTCGCCATGTTTCGTGCGGTTATTTTTCCTATGCCCGAGCTTCATAGTGAAGTAGGTGGAGCCGTGGCCGTCCCGCACGAGCTCATAGGCGGGGATCGTGTTCGGGTGCTGCAGCATGGCTGAGACTCGGGCTTCGCGGAGCAGGCGGCGTTCCTCGATGGGGTCGCCCCTAAGCTCGGGGCGGAGCGTCTTATAGGCCACCACGCGACCGAGATGCATGTCCATGCAGGACTGGGTGAGGGATTTGCCGCCCTTGGCAAGGGTCACGACGATCCGGTAGCGGGTGCGGGGATTCAGGACCTCGGGGAGCGGGCGATCGGTGTCCTCCAGGTAAATCTTGCTGGTGACGTCCTTGGGTTGCTGGAACGTCGGCATGGCGAGCCTCCCTCTCGGGGGACGGCCAGTGTAGCCATAATCAATTCAGAGCATCATGTACAGCCGCGGGGAGAAGCTCGACAGGTTCGGGAAGACGGCGCCGATTCGCGTGTCGTCGAGACCCAGCCAACCCGCGAAGTTGGCTCCGTACTGCTCGATGGACATCGAGGGAATGAGGCGCCCGGCACCGGCATCCAGCGCGTGGCCGAACTCGGCGGGGGGAAGGTCGCCATAAATGGTGCCGCCGTTGACGCGGCCGCCCACCACGAAGTGGTGGCCCGCCCAGCCGTGATCGGTGCCATCGCCGTTGACCGCCAGAGTGCGCCCGAAGTCGGAGGCGGTGAATAGCGTCGTGCACTGGTCCAGCCCCGCGCGCTGGCAGGCGGCGTAGAACGCGCTGATGCCTGCATCGAGCCTGGCCTGCAGCTCAGGGAGCGCGCCGGGTTGATCCGAGTGGGTGTCGAAGCCACCCATGGTGACGACGAAGAGCTGGCGCCTCGCACCCAGCGTCGAGCGGGCCTGCATCACCTCGAACACGCTGCGCAGCTGCAGGCCGAAGGGGTCGGCGGGGAAGCCCGCTGACGCGCCCGACGGCGCCACGGCGCTCTTGAAGCGCGCGTTGGCCGCGAAGGACGATCTGAGGAGCCGGTCGACGTCCTGTTCCAGGAGGCCGTCATGGGCTGACGAGGCGGCTTTGAAATGCTCGACCAGATTCGAGGGCAACCCCGCGACGGACACCGTGTCTGCGCCGAAATAGGGAACGTCCTCGATGGGTCGACTCACGATGCCGGATTGCAACAGCGTTGGCTCCAGCGCGGCACCGCCGACCAGATGATAGGGCGAAGTTTCGGCGCCGGTGATCAGCAGCTCCCCTGCTGACATCGTGACCGCAGAAAACGTGTTCGGCGAGCTGACACCCGCCTGCAGCAGGGCATCGTGGATCTGCCCTGCCCAGCCGAACTGCGCGCCCTCCGTACCCCCCGACATCCAGGTGGACTGCTGGTCGTTGTGGGAGAAGAGTCGCGGCGGCAGCACCGCCGCGCCGGAGGCGAACTGTGCGGCATCGGTCGGCTGAACCAGGGGCCCGACGTTGCCGACGACGGCGGCATTGCCCTGCTGGTAGAGGGCATGGAGCCCGGGCATCTCCGGCGGCAGCGCAAACTGCCGAGCGCCGAAGCGGGCGGGGGTCGTCAGGGGCAGGAGGTTCGCCGTGCTACGGGGCACCGGATATTGCCCGAGCAACGGCCCACGAATCTGAGCCCAGCGCGCGTGGCTGGCCGCGTCGTAGGGAATGACCGTATCGTAGTTGTCCAGGCCCCCAAACAGAAACACGCACACCAGCGCCCGATAGTCTTCGCCTGGCGCGGCAAGCGCGTCAGACGCCGCGAGCGCAGTGAGTGGCGCACTCAAGCTTCGCGCGGCCGTCGAGGCCAGCGCGGATCCAGAGACGTTCAGAAAATCGCGTCGTCGCATGGGTTTCTCCTAGCGCTGCACAAGGTAGTCGGGGGAGGTCATCACCAGTAGCACGGCGAGCTGACTCCGGAGGAGGTCACCGTCGGTCGAGGCCACAAGCTCGGTGATGGCGCGCGTGCTCTCAGCGGTCATGACCGCGCCAGTGAGCAGCAGGTCCAGGTGCGCCACCAGCGCCGCGGGATCTGCAGCCAGCGAGCGTTCCCGGGCGTAGCTAGAGCGAAACTGCTCTACCACCCCGTCCGCAGACAAAGGGACGCCGAACTCCCCATAGGTCTCCTGCAGCGCATCCAGATCGATGGCCGCCTGCTGCCCGAACACGAAGTAGGTCATGAAATTGATGTAGCCCGGCAAGGTGGTCGCGTTGGTGATCTGAAGCTCCGGGGCGACCAATCCCGCCGCGGCTGATGCGGAGCCTGGGGCCCGATAGCCGGGGCGGAAAAAGTTGAAGACGCTCGGCGAGCGATAGGGATGCTGCCCCAGAGCCGTGGCCGACGAGGTGTCCCAGAGCTTGAGCACATAGGCCGCATCGAGGCCGGCGGCATTGAAAGCACGCGCCCACTGGGTGAACCGGAGCACGGGCTCGCGCAGCTTGCCGCCGCGGAGCGGGTCGAGGGCCGCGGCTTCGGCATCGAAGAGGACGGCCGCTAGGGTCGCGGCCAGGTCGCCCCGCTGCGCCGCGCCGACCAGCTCGCCGTTCGGCAAGGCGAACTGCCCACGGTCGAAGGTCGCGGCGACGCGCGCCACGTAGTCACCGCTGGGATTGCTCGTCACCAGACGCTGGATGAGCTGCTTGCCGATGAAGGGCCCGACGTTCGGATGGGCAAACACGACGTCGAGAGCCTGATCGACGGACGTTCGCGCGTCGGTCCCCGCCGGAACCACCGCACCGAGGAAGCGCTTCTCGCGCGGCGAGTGGTCTTCCTCGAAGACCGTGAGCGGAACGCTGTAAGCGGCGCCAACGGAGCGTTCCAGCTCAACCTCGTTAAGGTTCAAGCCGGTGAACACACGCGCGAGCCCTTCGACATCGGCATTGCCATAGCTCTCGATCGGGCGCCCGGAGTCATCGAGTCGTTCGCTGCCATCGGGATTGAGCTCAACCACGCCGATGCTGAAGAGCTGCAACAGCTCCCGGGCGTAGTTCTCGTCGGGCTTACGACCGGTCGCCGCATCACCAGGGAGATTGCCGAGATAGGTGAGGTAATAGGCCATGGCCGGTGAGAAGGTCACGGCCTCCATGAGGTCCCGGTAGTTGCCGAAGGCGCCGCGGATGAGGAGGTCCTGAAAGGTGGACACGGCCTCAGGGTGCTCGCTCAACTCATCGCCGACCCCGTTGGAGACCACGAAGATCTGCGACAGGGCAAAGGCCATGCGCTGACGGAGCTGATCGGGCCCGGCGATGGCATTGCGCCAGAATGCCGTCGTGGTGGCGGCGAAGAGGTAGTCGTTGGGTTCCTGCACCGAGCCGACGGCGCTCTGCACGGAAGGCATCAGGTAGCTGGCGGGCTTCGAGAGCTCCCGCGTGAACCAGTCCGACGTGCTCGTAGCCGCAATAGCGTTCACGTCGGCCTCCGTGGCGCCGAAGGTCGACCGATTGAGAAATCTCACCGTCGCCGCGTCATCCGCGGTCACCGGCAACAGCGCGCCGCCTGGCGGGGCAGGCGCGGGGGGTGTTGGCGCTGCCGGGTCACCCAGCTGGGTAGAGGGTCCTTCCGAACCGCCGCCGCATCCCTGGGCAGCCACCACCAACAGCATCAAGAACAGGGTAAGCACGTTTTCCGGCATGGCGACGCACCTCGCTCCAGCTTTGCGGTCGGGACATCCATTCGGCGTCGTCGACCAGGGACAGTGATGATCGAGAGATTAACGAGCGCGGGCTTCAGCGAAGGTCACATTTCGCCGTGCCGAACCATACAATTCTGTATGGGTTGCAGGGTGCTTTGAGGCCTCGAGACCTACGCGGGTTTGACCGGAAAGTCGCCGTCGAAGACAGCACCCGGCTGGTCTGGCAGCAACTGCAGTCGGCCGTCGTGCAGCTCACACACCGCTTTGGCGATGCTGAGACCGAGGCCGTTGCCGGGGGCCGAGCGGCTGCCGTCGCCCCGATAGAAGCGGTCGAAGACGAAGGCCTGGTCCTCGGCGGGGATGCCGGGACCGTCGTCGCCCACCTGCAGCAAGCAGCCGCGGACGCTTGCCTGTAAACGCACCCAGCTGTTACCGCCGGGGGTGCCGTACTCGATGCTGTTTTCCAGCAAGTTCGAGAGCATGTGGGTGAGCAGATCCGCGTCACCGTGGACGCTGACTCCGGAGACGATAGAGACGTCCAGACGACGCGCCCGATCGCTGAACACGGGCTCGAAGGACTCGCAGACATCCTCCACCAGCGCGCTCATGTCGACGCGCTGAAACTGTGCGCGCCGGACGCCCGACTCGATCTCTCCGAGTCTCAGAAGGCTCTGGAAGGTCTGCGCAACCGACTCGATCTGGGTTTCCGCGGCATCAAGGTGTTGCGTGAGCGCCAGCCGGTCGTCGATGTCCTGGCGCATCAGCTGCAGGCGATTCGAAATTCTGGACACGGGAGTTTTCAGGTCGTGCGCCATACCGATAGACGCCGTCTCAAGCTTGGCGTGCAATGCCTCGATGCGGTCGAGCATGGCGTTGGTCGCCTCGGCAAGCCGGTCGAACTCGTCCTGCCGAGGGCTGACGGGGGCACGCTGACGCAGGTTGCTCACCCCGATGTTTCGAAGCGCAGCACTCAAGCGGTCGAGGCGCGAAACGGCGCCCCGGCTGACCACGACGGCCAGCAGCAGCGACAGCGGCACGCCGACGACCCAGAGCCAGAAGAACGCCGCGTCCCGGCTCTCGATCCAGTGGAAATAGTCGTCGGACCGGGCGCGAGCAAAGCGCAACGTCTCGCCTTCGTCGAGCCGATTCAGATCCAACATTACGTCGAGGACCTCGCCTTCCTCGAAAGGCACCTCCTGCCAGCCTTCGCGGAGGCGCTCGAGGCCTTCGACGCCGAGCACAGGCTCTCCCGCCGCATCCGTGAGCAGGGCGACCAGATAACCTTCTCCGAGGCGAAAGAGAGCTTCGTCGAAGTCGATGACGTCGTCGTCCAGCCCCAGAAATTCCCTGAGGGCGTCTTCGCCTTCGATTTCCCGCACCTCGAGGAGCTCGGCTACCGCGGCGTCAAGCTCTTCGCTGCGCTCGGCTTCCACGCGGGCGAGATTGACCCAGACGACGCTCTGCACGATGGCCATGGCGGCCACCACAAAACCTAGGGCCCACGCGAGCGCGGCGCGAGCCAAGCCGGACCTCAGGACGTCACGCATCGCTAGAGAGCTGATAGCCGGTGCCGCGGATCGTTCGGATCAGCTCCCGATCGAAAGGTTTGTCGACTTTCGCGCGCAGACGGCTGACGTGGGTCTGCACCAGGCTGGTCTTCGGATCGAAGTGGTAGCCCCACACCTGCTCGAGCAGCATGGTTCGGGTGACCATCTGATCGACGTGCGTGAGGAGCAGCTCCAGGATCGCGAACTCTCTGGGCAGCAGGTCGATCAGTTTCCCGGCGCGGGTGACCTTGCGCGTGGCCCGATTGAGCACCAGGTCTGCGGCGCTGAGCTCGATGACCTCCTGCGCAATGGGGCGCCGCCGGAGCAGGGCACGCAGCCGGGCGTGAAGCTCCGAGAAGGCGAAAGGCTTCACCATGTAGTCATCGGCCCCCGCGTCCAACCCCTCGACGCGGGCTTCGATGCCATCCAGTGCCGTCAGCATGAGGATGGGTGTATCAATCTGGCTGGCCCGCAGCAGCCTAACGGCGTCGACACCGTCAATACCGGGGAGCATGCGGTCGAAGACCACGACGTCGTAGCTGCCCGTGGAAGCGGCCAGCAGCCCATCCTGACTGGTCATGCGCAAATCGACGCTGTCACCGTGTTCGCGCAGGCCGCGGCAGAGGAAGGCCGCCGTGTCGTCGTCATCCTCGATGACCAGTATGTTCATGAGAGATTCACCTGGGACCACTGTACACCGCGACGTAGCGCGGCGGTGGATGATCACAGAAATGTATGGGTCGCTGGCACGCCCTCTCACATGAAGTCAATCAGTGTGGGTGGTTCCCTGCCCAGAGGGTTCCATGAAGAGAGTGCACTATCACTAGCAACGATACCCGAACCCGCGACCGCGGAAACGATCCGAGAAGCGGGAGCTGCGCGCCGGGTAGCGCTAGCTGCCGGCCCGGCTGCGTAGGAGTAACCTAGATCAATGCGGGAACGGTATCGGGTGCTGCGGCGCACTTCGCGGGAGAGCTGACGATAGCCGGAGACCGAGGGCACGTCGCCGGACGCATGGAGCTCGCCCTCGCCAGGGGGGCGGTGATCGTGCGCCTGGACGGTCCCTGACAGAGACCCGAGGGTGTTGGCCAGGAGCGTGGCGGCGACGGTGTTCAACAGGGGCCTTCGACTCATGAGTTCTGATCCAGAAGGCATTGCTGCCGGTATGCACTCAGATCACGGGCCCGCGCGATGGCTCACCCGGCGTGCGCGGCAGTCTGACGATCCGCTGCACGAGCGCGAGAACGGGGAACTTTCCGGGACAGGTTCGACCTTGCCGAGCAGCGCCGTCGACTCTGAGGTTGGACGAGCTGGCAAAGCCTCTTAAATAGGAATTATTGTCATTTGTCGAGAGCAGAGGTTCTGATGGATCCTTACACCCGTCGTTCCTTCGACGCTTCTCAGACGATGCAGCTAATGATCCATGACGGACGAGACGATGAGCAAAACTAGCGCGCACGTCGCGGTCATTGGCGCCGGCGCAGCGGGGCTCGTGACCGCTGACGAGCTGTTACGCGAAGGCCACGCCGTCACGGTTTTCGAGGCAGGGTCCGCCGTCGGCGGTACCTGGGTGTACACGACAGAAACCGAGGCCGACTGGCTCGGACGTACACCCAGCCGCCGATACCTGGGCTCCATGTACGACAGCCTCCGCACCAACCTTCCTCGGAACCTCATGTCCTTCGATAACTACCCCTTCGATTCCCGGGGCGGAGGCCACGATTCCTGGCCGAGATTTCCGGGGCACGCAGAAGTGCTCGAGTATCTCCAGCGCTTCGCTGATGAAAGGCACCTGCTCGAGCACATCCGTTTCAATACGCGCGTCGAGCTTGTCACACGAAGCGGCTCAGGCTGGCGGGTCGATGACGCGCCTTTCGATGCCGTCGCGGTCTGCAATGGACACTTTTCCGAGCCCGACGTGCCTGAAATAGAGGGGGCGGCGTCGTTCCCTGGCTTCGCACTCCACAGTCACAGCTACCGATCGCCGGAACTGCTCGCTGAGCAGTGCGGGTCGCTGGCCGACAAGACCATCCTGCTCTTTGGTGTAGGCCCATCGGGCATCGATCTGTCTCGCGAGCTCGCAAAGCACGCCAAGTCGGTCTATTTGTGTGGTGATCGTTTCAAAGACGCCGATCCACCCGAGCAGCAGGAGACCTACATCAAAGTCATGGGCTCGGTGACGCGCATCGACGGGTCCACCGTGCACTGCGGACCGAACGCCGTGGACAGGGTCGACGTGCTGATCTACTGCACCGGATATCGCTACCACTTTCCCTTCCTCCCGATGCAACGGGTCGAAGACGGCTGGGTGCACGGCCTGTATCAACAGCTCACGATGATTCATACGCCGTCGCTGGCCTTCATTGGGCTGTGCTTTCGCCTGATTCCTTTCCCGTTTTTCCAGAGGCAGGCGCGCTGGTTTGCCCGGTTGCTCGCGGGCCGCTTCGAGCTTCCTCATGAAGCCGAACGACGGCGGAGTCACGACGAAGAGATCGCGGGGCTCCGTGCCGAAGGCGTGCGGCCGAAACACACCCACGCGTTTTCCCAGGACGGCTGCGTCGACTACCTGAATCGGCTTGCGCGGCAATGTGGCGACACGGCCATTCCGGACGTCTTTGTGTCTACGTGGGCCCAGCACTTCCGGAACGTCATGAGGAACCCCGGCGGCTACCGAAAAGCGGACGACGGCGACGCGAACGAGTTTTTGTGGCCCTCTCTTGAAGGCCCGACCGCCTGAACGCTCGCGCGCCGGTGATGACTGACTCCAAGGATAAAGACATGGTGATCACCAGCGCCAGAGCCCCCTTGAGCCGCGTCGATGTCGGCGAGGTTCAGCTCGCCGTTCGCCACCACCCCGGCCGCGGCACGCCTATCCTCTTCATCCACGGCTCCTTCGACGACCATCAGGGCTGGGACGAGGTCATCGCGGCATTGCCCGCGTCCGTCGCCAATCCCCTCATCGTCTACGATCGGCGCGGCCACAGCGCGAGCACTGACACGCCTGGCCAGGGTGTTCTGTCGCAGGACATCGCCGATGCCGCCGCACTCATCCGCTCCCTCACCGATGGTCAGGCGCACGTGGTCGGCCACTCCTACGGCGCCAGCATCGCGATCGGCCTGGCCGCGACCGAACCGGAGCTGGCAGCCAGCCTCGTGCTCTACGAGCCCCCGCTCTTTGGCATGCTCGAAGCGGCCCCGGACTTTGCCGAGGGGCGCGCCACGCTCAAGACCACTATGCAGGCCGCCGCCAAGCACCTGGTCGCCGGACGACTGGAAGCCGGCACCACGCTCTTCGTGGAGGCCGTTGCCTTCGGCCCCGGCAGCTGGGCGGCTTTCGACGACCGAACGCGCGCCTGCATGCTGGCCAACGCCGAGACCTGGCTGGATCAGTCCCGGGATCCAGAGCGCCTCGCCGTCGACCCGGCGGGGCTCGAGCACTTTGCCGGACTCAAGACGCTCGTGGGTGGGACGGCGTCCCTCCCGGCCTTTCGGCTCACCAACGAGCTGATCCGGAAGCAGCTCAGCGCGGCGCGCGAGCGCTTGGTCGACGGGGCCGGCCATGGCGGTATTTTCTCGCACGGCTCCGAGGTTGCAGCCGTCATCGCCGAGCATCTGGAGGAAAGCGGCGCCAGCGGGCGTCGCGCAACCTGAGTTGCCATGAACGAATACGCCGCCGCGAGGGTCCTGCACGTGCTCGCCGTGATTCTGTGGATCGGCGGCGTCGCCATGGTGACCACCGTCATCCTACCAGCGGTTCGGCGCATGGCGGCTCCGGAAGACCGCATTGCCACCTTCGAAGCCATGGAGCACCGCTTCTCCTGGCAGGCGCGGGCCACGACGCTGGTTGCAGGGCTCAGTGGTTTCTACATGACGCATCTCATCGACGGCTGGCACCGCTTCAGCCAGCCTGCCTTCTGGTGGATGCACGCCATGGTGGTCGTCTGGGCGGTATTCAGCCTGATTCTCTTTCTACTGGAACCCCTGCTCCTGCGTCGTCTGTTTCTCCGTCAGGCAGCAGCGCACCCGGAGGCGACGTTCGCCTTTGTGCAGCGGATGCACTGGATGCTGCTCACGCTGAGCTTGGTCACAGCTGCCGGCGCGGTCGCCGGAAGCCATGGATGGTTCTGGATCTGAATTGATCTGAGCGGTCAGCGAGGCCGCGTTTTCACCGTTCCGTAGAGCTTGAGATCCACACCAACCAGCTCATAACCCGCCACCTGTTGCAAGGCCAGCCGACGCGACAAGCTCGACAAACTCTGTCGTTACATTACGCGGCCGGCAATCGCGAACGAGCGCCTCTCGACCAACGAACGGGGGCAGATCGTCTACAAATTCAAGCAACCGTTCCGCGATGGCACGACCCATGCCGTCCTTGACCCACTCGACTTTATTGCCCGGCTGGCAGCCCTGGTTCCTCGCCAACGATTGAACCTCACCCGTTTCCACGGCGTGTTCGCCACCACCGCGCACCGAACTCCCCGACACGCCGAACCAGGACGGGCTGTTCCAGAACACCGCCTGACTCTTGCCCGCGGCCGTATCGCGGAAAACTGCGCCCCACGCACTCAATCGCCTCTATTTCACCCCCTGCCACCCCTGGCGACCGGCGGATGCCGGCCTGATCAGGCTGCAATCCAGCGAACTCTCCATCGTCATGCTTCCAGTTCGCCATGTTTCGTGCGGTTATTTTTCCTATGCCCACACCGTCATGGTACGTTCGACGGATCCGTACTGAACGGCTATCTCATGCAGTATCGATTTCAGTCTTACCTCATTGATACCGCCCGGTTCTCGCTGACCGGGGACGGCGAGACGGTCGAGCTCGAACCGCAGGTTCTGAGGCTGCTGGTCTACCTGCTGGAGCATCGGGATCGCGTGGTGCCGCGCGAAGAGCTCATGCAGAAGCTGTTTGGTCAGCGCATCGTGACCGACAACGCACTCAACGTGAGGATCAGAGCTGCTCGACGAGCCGTCGGCGACACAGCACGACAGCAGCGGGTCATCGCGACTGTTCAGGGCGCGGGCTACCGCTTTGTTGCCAACGTGGAAGCGGCCGCCGGAACTCGTGCCGGCGTTACCGCTGCCAGGTGGATTGATGAGGACCGCGGAGCCACTACCGCTGCGGATCGATCAAGTCTAGCCATCGCCGCTCAACCGTCGATGGTGGTCCTGCCCTTCGAGCTCCTGGCTGGCGCCGACGAAAAGAGCGCAATCGCCTCAGGGCTGACCCACGACGTCATCACCCGCGTCGCTTGCTCAAGAGCCGTGCTGGTCATTGCCCGCGGAACCGCTTTCAGGTTCTCAGGCGGCAAGCACGACGTCCAGGAGATTGGCACAGAGCTTGGCGTGCGCTACGTGTGCCAGGGTGCCGTGCAGATCGCCGATGGCCGGGTACGCATCTCGGTGGGCCTGGCAGAGACGACAACCCGTCAGGAAATCTGGAGCGAGCAGTACGACCGGCCGCTGATTGACGTGCTGACGCTGCAGCAGGATATCGCTGCATCGATCGTCAGCGAGCTTGAGTACGAAGTCCAGCGAAACGAGATGCGCATCGCGGCCTTACAGCCTGCCAGTACGCTGGACGCCTGGAGCGCCTATCACCGCGGCCTCAACCACATGTACCGGTTTCGTACCAGCGAGTGCGATAGCGCAGAGAAGTACTTTCGGCGGGCACTGGATCTGGAGGGCGGTCTGGCGCGACCCTATGCAGGCCTGTCATTCGTCAACTACGAGCGGGCGTACCTGAATCTCTCCGGAGATCGCACACGAATGCTGCGCCTGGCCCAGGACCAGGCTAGACGCGCAATTGAGCTGGATCCGCTCGATCCAATGGGTTACTGGGCGCTCAGTCGCATCCAGTTTCTGGCGCAGGACATCGAAGCAGCTCAGGCTTCAGTCGCTTATGCGACAGACCTGAATCCAAGTTACGCCACCGCGCAGTACTTTCTCGGCTGGGTGTCCATGCTGCTCGGCGAACGCGAGACCTGCCACGACCGCATTGAACTGGCACGCCGGCTCAGTCCCCAGGATCCCCTGTTCTACGGAATGCAGGGCATATCGGCTCTGAATCTGGCACTCATGGGCAGAACCGAAGAGGCCCTGGCGAGAACGCGCCAGGCCATCCACCATCCGGACGTCCACTATCAGGCGCACGCGGTTGGCATTGTGATTTTTGCACTGGCCGGTGAAGGTAGTTTGGCCAGCGACGAGCTGAAAAAAACTCGCGCGGTCAAACCGGATTACAGCCTGGATGACTTTTTCGCCGCCAACGCCTTCCAGACTCCAGGCGATATTCAGCGCCTGGCAGACGCCTTTCGAAGCGCGGAACGCTCGCTCTGATTCACTGCGCCGGCTGCAGGGACCCCGGGACCCTCCTCGAGTACAGCAGCCCGGAGCCCCGCCTGAAGCAGCAGGAAGACGGCTAACACCCGTGCGTTCGGAGGACCATCGCACACCAGGTAATACCGCTCTCGGCTGAGCCGCGGAGCGATCGAGCGCAGCCGGTCCAGAGCAATCGGCAGCGCGCCCGATCGCGGTTGCCGACGGAGCGACAGCAAGACCGCTGCCGGACCACCCGCCGCGGCAGTGGTGGTCGTCTGCCGCGTCACCACGCCCTGCACCAGCACGTTTAGAAACGCAGACCGTGGAAGACGCATGAGCAACCCCGACGTCTGCATCGTGACCGACGCATTTCTCGGCGTTCGAGCAATGACCGCGTCTTCGCCGAAGAAATCTCCGGGCTCGAGCTGGGCGAGCGTGCGCTGGCCGCGGTGCACGCGGGCGCGCCCTTCGCGCAGCACGTAGAAACAATCGCCGGGTTCACCCTGATTGATGGCGCGATAGCCTGCTGCGGCCCGCCGCGGCTCGAGCCCTCGCAGCAGCCGCTGCCAGCGCTCCGGTGGCAACCGCCGCACCAGCCCGCTGCCGAGCAGTCGCTGGATCCACGGTTCCCCGGGCAGGAGCCGCAGGCCCAACTCGGGCTGGTGCCGCAGCAGGAAGGCAACCGGATCCGTATCGACCTGCAGCAGCCGCACCGGAACCAGAGTACGGGCCGAGCGGCAGCCCGGATAAAACGCATCTACGCCGTGCCCCGCACAGACGCGCCGAGCCCCGTCGGTCAGGCGCACCTCGAGCCGACCGTGCAGGAGGTAGTAACGCCCTTTCAGACACCGGCCCGGCTGCACCAGCCAGCGCCCGGCCGGGAGCTCGAGCAGGCGCGCATGCCGCGCGAGCGTACGCAGCTCGGTCGGCTCCAGGCCAGTGAACGGATTGAGGGTGGCAAGGATGGCTTCGAGCATGGCCGCAGTCTGCGGCAGCTCCCGGTCGACGGCTGTGGGAGGTTGACCAACAGGGGAGGGAGCCAGCGTTCGTCTCGCTCGCAAGCGATGTCCGTGGCGGTCATCCGTACCGGATCGAATCGTTCAGCCGAGCGCCCGATAGCCGATGTCCGACCGTCGCTGGCAGCCAGGCCAACTGATTCGATCGGCCTGCGCGTAGGCCGTATCCCGCGCCTGCTTAAGACCCTCGCCCAGCCCCACGGTTGCGAGCACCCGGCCACCGCTGGTAACCACCGCGTCGCCTTCGAGCCGCGTACCCGCATGAAAGACGAAGCTGTCCTTGAGCGGCGCCGTATCGAGGCCCTCAATGGGATCACCGGTCGCGGGTGCCCCTGGATAATTGGCCGCTGCCAGCACAACCGCCAGCGCTGGCCGCGGATCCCAGTCGAGGATCAGCTCACGGACGGATCCGGTGAGCGCCTGCTCGCAGAGGGCCGCCAGGTCACTCCTGAGGCGCACCATGATCGGCTGCGCTTCGGGATCGCCAAAACGGCAGTTGTATTCGATGACCTTCGGAGCGCCATCTGCCGTGATCATCAGCCCCACGTACAGAAAGCCCTGGTAAGGCATACCGTCGGCACGCATGCCGGCCAGCGTCGGCTCGACGATCTCACGCAGGACCAGGGCATCAACCTCCGGTGTCAGTACCGGCGCCGGGCTGTACGCCCCCATGCCCCCGGTGTTTGGCCCCTCGTCACCATCAAGCAGTCGTTTGTGGTCCTGAGAGCTGGCAAAGGGAACGGCGTGCGTACCGTCGCACAGGCAGATGTAGCTCGCCTCTTCGCCGCTCAGAAACTCCTCGATGACAACCTTGCCATCGCCACCGGCCGGCAGGCGTTCGACAATGGCCGCTTCCGCCTGCGCAAGCGTTTCAGCCACGACAACCCCTTTGCCCGCCGCAAGGCCATCGGCTTTCACGACAATGGGAGCGCCCTGCTCGCGGACGTAAGCCAGCGCGGCCGCAGTTTCGGTAAAAACCGCATAGCGCGCAGTGGGAATGTTGTGGCGTTCGAGGAAGGCCTTTGCGAAGGCTTTGGAACCTTCCAGCTGCGCGGCGGCGGCAGTCGGTCCGAAGCACTTGAGCCCGGCCGCATCAAATGCGTCGCGGATCCCCTGCACGAGCGGCGCCTCCGGGCCAACGACGGTCAAATCAATCTGCTCCGTGGTCGCAAAGGCCACCAGCTCAGCAACCGCATCGGCGGCAATTGGCACATTCTCGAGCCCAGGTTCGCGCGCCGTACCGGCGTTGCCGGGTGCCACGAACACCGCGGTGACGCCCGCGCTTTGCCGAAGCCGCCAGGCCAGCGCGTGCTCGCGACCGCCACCGCCGACGACGAGAACGCGCATCAGTGACGAAAGTGCCGGGTGCCGGTGAACAGCATGGCCATGCCATGCTCATCGGCTGCCGCGATCACTTCTTCGTCGCGTACCGAGCCGCCGGGCTGAATGACCGCTGTTACGCCGCGTTCAGCCGCAGCGTCGATTCCGTCCCGAAACGGGAAAAACGCATCGGAAGCCATCACCGATCCGGGCACGGTCAGACCCTCAGCCTCAGCCTTCAGCCCAGCAATCTGGGCGCTGACAACGCGGCTCATCTGACCGGCACCGACCCCCACGGTCTGACGCTCCCGGGCGTAGACGATCGCGTTGGATTTGACAAACCAGGCCACGGTCCAGGCAAACAGCAGGTCGGCGCGCTCCTGCTCGCTCGGCGCCCGCTGGCTGACCGTACGCAGCGCAGTCGGATCAAACGGCAGCTGGTCGGCATCCTGTAGCAACAGGCCGCCGTTGATGCGCTTCAGGTCGAAGGACCGGGGCTGTTCTGCGGGCCGTTCACCGACGGTGAGCAGCCGCAGGTTTTTTTTGCTCTTCGCAACTTCCAGCACGCCGTCGCCCAGGGCCGGCGCCACAATCACTTCGGCGAACTGCCGTTCCAGCAGCGTCTTCAGCGTTTCGGTTTCAAGCGTGCGGTTGAAGGCGATGATCCCGCCGAAGGCAGAGGTCGGGTCGGTACGGTACGCGCGGTCGTAGGCGTCGAGCTGCCGCTCCGACAGTGCCACGCCGCAGGGGTTGGCATGTTTGACGATGACGCAGGCGGGTTCGGTAAACGCCTGCACGCAGGCCAACGCGGCATCAGTGTCGTTCAGATTGTTGAAGGACAGCGCTTTGCCCTGGTGCACTTCGGCACTGGCAAGGGTGCCGGGCTGTACGGGCTCTACGACATAAAAGCTGGCACTCTGATGCGGGTTCTCACCGTAGCGCAGCGCTTGCCGGCGGCGGTAGCCGAGCGCCAGCTCCTCGGGGTAGGTCGAGTCAGCGTCCGTGAACTCCTCGCGGCCGCCAAGGTAGCGGCAGATCATGGCGTCGTAAGCCGCCGTATGGGCATACGCCTTGCGGGCCATGTGGCGGCGCAGCCGCAGATCGGTTTCCATGCCGCCGGTATCGCTGATCATCTCGGTCAGGGTCGGGTAGTCCGAGGGATCCACGATCACCAGCACATCCGGGTGATTCTTGGCCGCCGCCCGCACCATGGCCGGCCCACCGATGTCTATGTTCTCTATCGCATCGTCCAGCGTTGCGTCTGCTCGCGCAACGGTCGCCGCAAAGGGATACAGGTTCACGACCACCAGATCGATCGGCTCGATGCCGTGTTCGATCATCACCTGCTGATCCTGATCGCGGCGTCCGAGAATTGCGCCGTGCACCCGCGGGTGCAGCGTCTTGACCCGACCGTCCATCATCTCCGGATACCCGGTGAGTTCCGCGACCTCCTGGGCCGGCAGTCCCGCCTCGCGCAGCGCTCTGAAGGTGCCCCCGGTCGAGACCAGCGCAATGCCTGCGCCATGCAGGCTGCGCGCGAAGTCCACCAGACCGCTCTTGTCGGAGACGCTGAGCAGGGCGCGACGGATCGGGCGCACGCGTTCGCCGGCGGCTTCTGCTGCGCTCATGCGGCAAGCCTGTCGCAGAGGTCAACACTCAGCTCGTCCAGCCAGTCAAGCTGTGCCGTCGCGTCCGTGAGCTGGTTGAACTGCGTGCGCCGCGCCTTCAGCTCGATGCCGGCGGCCTGTGCAGATTGGGGTGTCACAGGGAGTTTCTCCAGGTACCAGATCAAGTGCTTGCGGGCTATGCGCAGCCCCTGCTCAGCACCGTAGAAGTCATGCAGCCGGCGCAGGTGCCGACCGGCGATGTGCAGCTGCGCCTGCGCATCCGCCACCAGCGGAGGGGCCTCCGGATCAGCCAGAGCACGGGCAATCGCACCAGGCAGCCAGGGCGCACCAAGTGCGGCGCGGCCGATCATAATGCCGTCGGCACCGGTCGCCGACAGCACGTGACGCGCTTTCCCGATCGTGTCGATATCGCCGTTGGCAATGACGGGGATGGTCACTGCCGCCTTGACCGCTGCAATCGTGTCGTACTCAGCCTGCCCGTTGAAGCGGCAGGCACGGGTGCGACCATGCAGGGTCAGGGCAGCGATACCCGCACCTTCGAGCCGGCGCGCCAGCTGCGGCGCGTTGCGCTGCTCCGGCGCCGGACCGGTGCGCATCTTGACGGTGACCGGCACCGGCACGGCAGCCACGACTGCACGCACCAGCCGCTCGACCAGCGGCTCGTCGGCCAGCAGCGCAGAGCCCGCGAGCTTCCGACAGACCTTCTTCATCGGGCAACCGAAGTTCAGATCAATGATGTCGGCGCCGGTCGCCACCAGCCGCTGCGCGGCCGCCGCCATGGTCTCCGGGTCGTGCCCGGCGATCTGCATCACGTGCGGTGACGCGCCCGGCACGGCCTCCCGGCGCAGGCTCGACTTGCGGCTGTGCCAGAGATCAGGCCGGTCGGTGACCATTTCCGCCGCAACGCAGCCGGCCCCGAACTCCCAGGCCAGCTCGCGCAGCGGCAGATCGGAAACGCCGGCCATGGGCGCCAGCAGCACGCGGTTGCGCAGCTCAAGCCCAGCGACGGGAAGTGCGGTGCGCATCGTCGGCTCGCTCATCGGAAGGTGATGTTGTAGTTGATCGCGTCCTCGCCCAGATCTTCGATCTCGAGCTGCACGCGCACCGGCGTCTGGGCCGGTATCTCGGTCTGCCCCATCAGTTCACCGGCCAGGTACTCCGACGGTTTGAAGCGCCGCCCGGCAACAACATCGTTGTTGAGATCGGTGAAGACGATCTCAAGCAGGGGAAACGCCTGGGCAAAGGGCGCCCGGTTGGCAATGAGCAGATCGATCTGCAGCGCATTCGCAACGCTCGGATGCGTTCGCGCGTTCTTTTTCACCACCTCCATGTATTTGAGCGCCTTGAGCGGTGGGACGGTACAGGGCAGCGCAGCGCAGACCACTTCGTAGACCGGTCGAATCTGCGGGTTCTGCGTCCAGGTGCCAAAACGCAGGAACAACACCTGAGCAACCAGCAGCAGCACACCGGCGGCAATGCCAACAGTGGGCCAGACGCTGCGGCCGGGCGACGGCAATGCAGGCGCCGCTTCCCGTTGCTTGGCGGCGAGACGCTCGAACGGATCGTCGGGCTCCGGCTGCGGGTCCTCGCGCAGCTGTGCAAACGGATCATCAGCCGCCGGTGCGAGGCTGACCGCCTCGGCCTCCTCTGCCAACGGCTCGTCTGCCACCGGCTCGTCTGCCACCGGCTCGCCTGCACCCGCGGCCGCTTCGACCTCTGCCACTGCAGCAGCGCCTTCGCTGGGCCGGGATCCCGCAGCCTCTGCCGGCGTAATCTCGTCTTCCCGCTCCGGGGATTCTGCCGCGGTGGCCGCTTCGCGCGCTGAGCGTTTGGCAGCCTCGAGCTCCTCGCCGGGAATCAGCTCTTCCTCATCGGCGGCCGCGCCAGCTTCAAGCTCGTCGAGCTTTGGCAGCTCCAGCGGATCATCGGACAACAGCTGGGCTTCGAGCTCATCCAGGGTGATCTCGAGGGTACGCCGCGGCGGCGCTTCGACCGCTTCGGTGTCCTCCAGGACGCCGTCCCGCGTCGCTTCGTCGACAGGCGCTGCTGCCGCCACGTCACCGTGCGCATCTCCACGGACAGCAACGCCGAGCACGGATGACGTTTCTGTCTCCGGATCGCTGGGGACTTGAGCGTTGGCGGGTGCGTCGTCCTGCGTCTGCGCGTCAGCTGCCGTAGGCGCAGCGGTGTCCTCCGCGGCAGGTTCAACGGCATCAATATCATCGAGCAGGCCATCGAGATCCGCCGGTTCATCGGTTGCCGGATCGGCTTCTGCTGGCGCTTCACCGCCGTCCCAGACCAGGTTGTCCACGCCCTGAAACACAGTGAGGCAGGCCCCGCAGCGTACCTTGCCGCCGGCGACCTGCAGCTGGCTTTCGCTCACCCGGAACTGCGTGTGACAGTTCGGGCACTGCGTCACCAAAGGCTGAACGTCGGAATCGCTCATCGGCGACGGCCTTCCAAGAGGCGCCACTCGCCCTCGCGATGCGCGTCCGTCGATGCCACAAAGGCAACCTCCGGGTACGCCGCGGCAACCCTGTCCGCCTGCTCCTCGAGGAGCCCGGCCAGCATCAGCACACCACCCGGCCGGAGCAACGCCTGCAGGCGGGGTGCGAGCTCCACCAGCGGGTTGGCGAGTATGTTGGCAACTATCATGTCGAAGGTAAGGCTATCCGGTAGGGTTCCGGGCGTTGCGACCACCAACGCGGCGTGGTCAGCCGGTGCGGTTGCGACCGAAAAACCATTGTAGTCGGCGTTGTCGCGGGTCGCGACCAGCGCCTGAGGATCGTAATCCAACGCCCAGGCCTGCTCCGCGCCGAGCGCAAGCGCAGCAATGGCCAGCACGCCGGAGCCGCAGCCGTAGTCCAGCACCCGCATCGCCGTCAGGTCCTGTCGCGCAAGACCGCCCAGACAGAGCCGGGTGGTTGGATGTGAGCCGGTGCCGAAGGCGAGACCCGGATCGAGTCGAACCATCGGCCCGTCGCGCATCGGCGCCTCTCGCGGCAGCAGCCAGAGGCGATCTTCGAAACACGTTTCGACGGCAAACTGACGATAGCTCTGCGACCAGTCTTCGTCGGCGAGAAAGTCGACGCTGATTGCTGCCAGCTGCGCCGCCGTCAGCCCCTCGGCAAGCCGCTCACGCAGGGCCGCGGCATCGAACTCCAACGCCAGCAAGGCACTGACCCAGTTGTTGCTGGACTGCGGCAATTCGCCCGGCGCCGGTTCCCAGGGAATCTCATCACCCTGTGGCAGCACGGTAACGACCGCAGCATCGAGCGCTTCGAGCAGGGCCTCTGAGCCCGGCAGCTCCGCCGCTGTCGCTGGAAACGTCACTCGCAGCCAGGCCATGGCGATTGCTCAGCGGAGCGTAAACAGCGGCTGCCCGGTTTCCACCGGTGTTCCGTTGGCGACCAGTACTTCAGCGCAGGTACCCGCCCGGGGGCTCCTGATCTCGTTCATCATCTTCATGCTTTCGATGATGCACACGGTGCTGTTGCTGGCGACGCTGCTTCCGGGCCGGATGAAGGGCTCCGCGTCAGGTGCCGGAGCGGCGTAGAAGGTGCCGGCCATAGGCGCCCTGATCGTCGTTGCCGCAGCACCGGTCTCCGCTGCCGCTGGCGCGGCTGCGGATTCAACCGGCGCGGGGCGTTGGACCGGGGCGGGTGCACCTCGAACCACGCGGACCGAAAGGTCCTCCGTTTCCACCTCGAGCTCGAGAAGGCCCGCCTCTTCTGCCAGCGCAATGACCGCCTTGACCTGCTCAAGATCCACGTTCAGTCCTCCCCGTATCGGTCGATCAAGGCCGCCAGCGCATAGCCATAACCGGCAGCGCCAAGCCCGGTGATGACGCCGACGGCGACATCGCTCAGATAGCTGTGCTGGCGAAATGCCTCGCGCGCGTGAACATTCGAGAGGTGCACCTCGATGAACGGCACGGCGACCCCCAGGAGCGCATCGCGCAGCGCGATGCTGGTATGCGTAAACGCGCCAGGGTTGATCACGAGCCCGCGAACGCCAAGTTTCGGCAACGCATGAATGGCATCGATCAGTTCCGCCTCGGCATTGCTCTGCAGGCAATCCAGCTGGTGGCCGGCCGCGCCCGCCTGCTGCGCGAGCGCCGCATCGATGTCGGCGAGCGTCGCAGATCCATAGATTTCTGGCTCACGCTGCCCGAGCAGGTTCAGGTTGGGACCGTGAAGAACGCGAAAGCGGGCCACAGGGTTCTCTCCACATAGCGGGTGCAGTCACCGGATGGCACCGCAGGAGCGGCGAGTGTCAGGGAACCGTAGGGGAAAATCCAGACAGCAGGCGCCCGGGGCCTGCGTCAGAGCGCGGCGATGGCGTCGCCGCTGGCAGCGCGGTCCAGCACCCGGTCCAGATGGGCGGCGAAGGCGTCGGCACCGAGCTCACCCTGCAGAGTAACCTCGGGCAGCGGGCTGCCGGTGCGGTCGAAGAACACGATGCTCGGCGGACCAAAGAGGCCAAAACGATTCAGCAGCGCCTTATGCTCCGCGGTGTTGGCCGTGACGTCGGCGCGCAGCAGCCGGAACTGGTTCAGCCGGGCCAGCACCGCGGGTTTCGGGAACACCGAACGCTCCATCACCTTGCAGGAGATGCACCAGTCCGCGTACAGATCGAGCAGCACCGGCACACCGGCCGCGCGAGCCTCCGCCAGCTGCCGCTCCACGTCGGTGAGACCATCGACTGCAAGCCACTGCTCCTGCTCAGCCTGCTGCTGCGCGCCGCCAGCACCTGATCCCGCAATCAACGCCAACGGTTTCAGCGGATCGTTGGCACCGCTGGCAGCGCCGATCAGGAGCAGCACCCCGTAGACGAAGGAGAACGCACCACCGGCCTTGCGCAGCTGTCCCCAGCCCTGTCGGGCCGAAAAGTCCAGTGCACCAAGGTACACGCCGGCGCCGATCGCAAGTGCAGCCCAGAGCGCCAGCGTGACCGAAGCCGGTACCACGCGCTCCAGCAGCCAGACCGCAACGCCGAGCAGCAGGACCCCGAAGACGGCCTTGACGCCATCCATCCACACGCCCGCGCGCGGCAGCAGATGGCCGCCGCTGGCACCGATCAGCAGCAGCGGTACGCCCATCCCGAGGCCGAGCGCCAGCAGCGCCGTACCTCCGAGCAGCGCATCGCCCGTGGTGCTGAGGTAGATCAGGGCACCTGCGAGCGGTGCCGAGACGCAGGGTGACACCACCAGCGCCGACAGCGAGCCCATGACCAGGACGCTGAAGTGCTTGCCGCCGCCGACCTTGTCACCCATCTGATTGAGGCCGTTCTGCCAGCGCTGCGGTAGCTGCAGCTCGTAAAACCCGAACATCGACAGCGACAGCAGCGCGAAGACGATGGCAAAAGTGATCAGCACTGGCGGTGACTGCAGCGCCGCCTGCAGGTTCAGGCTGGCCCCGAACAGGCCGACCAGGGTACCGAGGGCAGCGTAGGTGACCGCCATCCCGAGCACGTAGGCGAGGGACAGGGAGAAGGCTCGGGCCCGCGTAATGCTTGCCGCTTCACCGACGATGATGCTGGAGAGAATCGGCACCATCGGCAGCACGCAGGGGGTGAACGCCAGGCCGAGGCCAGCCAGAAAGAAAATCAGCAGGGAGCCGAGCATGCTGCCCTGTTCGAGCCGGCCAGCAAGCCGCTGCTCCTCCGTCAGCGGGCCGGTCAGGCCAGCTGCGCCGGCAGCCTCAGCCGCCCCGTTCGCGCCTGCCGGGTCAGCGGGTTCGCCGCCGGCGGCAGCATCCGCGGCCGTCAGAACCATCGGCGTGGGGCCGGTAAAGTCCAGGCGGACCTGGCGGGTCTCGGGCGGGTAACAGAGCCCGTAGTCGGCACAACCCTGATAGTTGACGGCAACTGTCTGCACGCCGCGACCGCCGCTCACGGCGGCCGCCAGCTCAGCCTGATGGTAGTAAACCTCGACCTCACCGAAGTACTCGTCGACCTTTTTCTTGCCTGGCGGGATGCGCGCCTCACCGAGTTCGAGACCGGTGGCCGGCGCCGCTTCAACGCCGAACTGGTGGCGGTAGAGGTAGTAGCCGTCGGGCATCTGCCAGCGGGCAACCAGGTCGCCCTCGGCATTGGTTTCGGCGCTGAACCGGAACGCCTGGTCCACCGGCAGAAACTCGGGCTCGTCCTCGAGCCAGTCGTCGGCCTGCGCGGTGCTGACGGACAGCAGCACGGGCGCTGCGAGCAGGAGCAGCAGGCAGGCAACCCCGGACCGGGTCCGGGAAGGACGGAAACTTTGGCGGCGGTGCATGCGGTCTCCAGGATCGACAACGGTCACTATTGCAGTCACAGGGCCACGGCTCGAACGGCGGGTTCGTGCGCAGTGGGTCAGCGCCAGCGTGAGATCTGACCGGCGTTCGTCCTGCAAGTTCGCCGGAATTGCTCAAACAGCCTACCGACGACGCCAATATAATGCTCCGGGCCCGCAAATGGCGTGACCTGGAACCGCTAAACTACCGCTCTGACGCAGGAAAGGCTTGAAAGAATGGGAAAGATAATTGCCAGTTTGCTTGGTGCCTACCTGGTGATCTGCACGTTTCTCGGGTTGTTCTGGTGGAATACGGAGCCGGACCCCTTCGACGTGGTCGAGCGCGCCGAGGCGCGAGCAGCCACTCGAGGCGAGGAGCTGGTGGTGGGCTACGTGACGACCAGCACCGTCATCGAGCTGGCAGAGACGCTGCTGACCAAGTCCGGGGGCTACCTGAGCAACGACATCGCGCCACCGAGCGTGCTGATGGACAACATACCCGAGTGGGAATTCGGGGTGATCGTCCAGCTGCGCGACGTCTCCCGTGCTTTTCGCAGCGATTTTTCCCGGTCCTTAAGCCAATCGAAGGAGGATGTCGACCTTTCCGAGGCAGAGGGCAAGTTCTTCTTCGACAACAGCAGCTGGATGTTTCCGCAGACCGAAGACGAATATCGGGACGGCATCCGCCTGTTCGAGCGCTATCTGAAGCGGCTCGCGGATGAGAGCCGGCCGGACGGCCAGTTCTACGCCCGCGCCGATAACCTGCGCCAGTACCTGCAGAGCGTCGAGACGCGGCTGGGCTCGCTGGCGCAGCGCCTGGCTTCGAGCGTTGGCGACCGGGAGGTCAACATTGACCTCGCCGGCGATGCTGCCGCGCGCCAGTCGACGGCGGCGCCAAAGGAACAGAACGTTCGGACCCCCTGGCTCGAGCTCGACAACGTGTTCTATGAAGCACGAGGCCAGGCCTGGGCCCTGCTGCACCTGCTGAAGGCCATGAAGGTGGATTTCCGCGAAGTTCTCGAAGCAAAAAACGCGCTGGTCAGCGTCGACCGGATTATCCAGAAACTCGAGCCGACCCAGGAGTTCGTCTGGAGCCCGATGATCTTGAACGGCAAGGGCCTTGGTTTCGTCGCCAACCACTCGCTGGTCATGGCCTCTTACATTGCCCGGGTCAACGCCGCCACCACCGATCTGCGCGTGCTGCTGTCCGAGGGCTGATCACGGCCGGCGCCGAGTCCTCTGCTGCCAGCCGCGTAGCTCGACCACGCCGGCCATCGGGTGCCGGGAACACAACTCGCTTACATTTGAATCGGTGTCAGCTGCAGCTGACACCGCGGCCGCTTCAGCCCACCGCCGACGCGTCCTCCGCGAGGCGCGGCCGCTTTAACAAAGCCCTATAAATTCAACGGCTCGCGGCCTGCCGGGAAGCCGTTGACGCTGCTATCATGTGCGCCGCTTCGGGGGAGCCACGCGCTGAGAGGCCGCGGGGAGAAGCGCAGACAGCAATCAGATCCGCCCGGAACCGGGCCGATCCAACAAGAATTAAGCCAACGGCTATACATCTACTGAAGGAGCTGGCAGCACATGCTCGAAGCCAACCTGATTCCGCCCGTGTTCGGAATCATCGGCCTGGTGGCCGCGTTTATCGTCTACGGAATCGTCAAGCGGTATGAGCCAGGCGCTGAGAACCTGACCCGCATTTCCGATCTGATCCACGAAGGTGCCATGGTGTTCATGCGCCGTGAGTACACCATGCTCGCGATGTTCGCGGCGGTGCTGCTCGTGCTGACGTTCCTGTCGCTCGGCACCGAGACCACCGTCGCGTTTTTTGTCGGCGCGATCTCTTCAGCCTGCGCCGGCTGGTTCGGCATGTACACGGCAACGAAGGCCAACGTCCGGACCACCAACGCCGCGCATGAGCAGGGTCAGGCGCAGGCGCTGTCGGTTGCATTTTTCGGCGGCTCAATCATGGGCCTTGCGGTTGCATCGCTCGGCCTGCTGGGCCTTGGCATCGTCTACTACCTCTACGGTGGTGATCCGGAATCCGCCCACCACATTCACGGGTTCGGCATGGGTGCCTCGGTCGTTGCGCTGTTTTCGCGCGTTGGCGGCGGCATCTACACCAAGAGCGCTGACGTCGGCGCAGACCTGGTTGGCAAGGTCGAGGCTGGCATTCCGGAGGACGACCCGCGTAATCCCGGTGTCATCGCCGACAACGTGGGCGATAACGTTGGCGACGTCGCCGGCATGGGCTCCGACATCTTCGAGTCCTACTGCGGCTCTATGATCGCGAGCATTGCCATTGCCGCCACGCTGGGCGCCGCGATGGTGGCCGACCTGGCACCAGGCCTGGCAGAGGCAGCCGGCCGCGGCGCGTTGATGTTCTCGCCCCTGGCCCTGGCATCCACCGGCCTGATCTGCTCAATCATCGGCATCGGCATCGTGCGCATCTTCTCGGGCTCGAGCCCTGCTGTCGCCCTGCGCATCGGCATGATTGCAACGCCGATCATCTTCCTCGCAGCCGCCTACTTCGTGCTCAACACCGTCGGCGTCTCGAACAACATCTGGCTCTCCGTGCTGTTCGGCTCCGTCGGCGGCGTCGGCATCGGCCTGATCACCGAGTACTACACCAGCGCGGCACCGGTCCGCCGCATCGCGGAAAGCGGGCAGACTGGATCTGCAACCGTCATGATCACGGGGCTCGCCGTCGGCATGCAGTCGGTCGTCATCCCGCTGCTCATCATCTGCGGCATCATCTACGCCTCCACGACGCTAGCGGGCCTGTACGGCGTCGGTATCGCAGCTGTCGGCCTGCTCGCCACCGTCGGCATGACCATGGCCGTTGACGCCTACGGTCCAGTTGCCGACAACGCCGGCGGCATCGCTGAGATGGCCGGCCTAGGTGAAGACACCCGGGCCATTACCGATTCGCTCGACGAGCTCGGCAACACCACCGCCGCCATGGGCAAAGGCTTCGCCATCGGCGCCGCTGCATTGGCCGCGCTGGCAATCATCGCGGCGTTCGTTGAGACCATTGCCTTCGAGAGCGGTGAAGCGTTTGTGCTGCACCTCGGCAATCCGCAGGTCCTGATCGGGCTGTTCATCGGCGGCATCGTGCCGTTCCTGATCGCCAGCATCACCATGACCGCGGTCGGCGATGCGGCGATGGAGATGATTCAGGAGATCCGGCGCCAGTTCCGCGAGATTCCGGGACTGCTGGAAGGCACCGGCACGCCGGATACGGCCAAGTGTGTCGACATCGCCACCACCGCCGCCCTGCGCCGCATGCTGCTGCCGGGCATCATCGCCGTCGGCGTACCGCCGCTGGTGGGTTTCACGCTCGGCGCTGAGGCGCTTGGCGGGACCCTGGGTGGCGCGCTGCTCGGCTGCGTGCTCCTGGCCCTGATGATGGCGAACGCGGGCGGTGCCTGGGACAACGCCAAGAAGTACGTTGAGAAAGGCAATCTGGGCGGCAAGGGCTCTGACGTCCACGCCGCCGCCGTCGTCGGCGATACGGTTGGCGACCCCTTCAAGGACACCTCCGGACCGTCCATGAACATTCTCATCAACGTCATGGCCATCGTCAGCCTGGTCATTGCACCGCTGCTGGTCTGACGACACGAGCGCGCCGGCATCGGTCGGCGCGCGTTCCCCCGCTGGCCGGGCGCCGTCAGGCGACGTAGCGCGATCCAGCACACGGGTTGCGGTCCTGCGCTTCGAACAGCGCAAGGGCACATAGAGTTCAACGGCCCGGATGGCCGCCCGGACGGCCTGCGCTGGCCTTCTCGCCATCGCAACAGAACCAATGGCAGCATGGGACCCATGTTGTTTGCCATCCTGCTCATCGCCCTGCTAGCTGCGCTCTACGGTCCGTCGCTCTGGGTCCGTTCCGCCATGCGTCGCCATAGCCGCGAGATTGAGGACATGCCCGGCACCGGCGGCGAGCTGGCACAGCACCTGATCGAGCGTTTCGAGCTCGATGGGGTCAAAGTGGAAGAAGCGTCCGCGGGAAATGATCACTATGACCCTACCAACCAAACCGTACGCCTCTCCCCCGAGCATCTGAACGGCAAGTCGCTGACCGCCATTGCCATTGCCGCGCACGAAGTTGGCCATGCGATCCAGTTTGCCCGCCAGGAACCCATCTCCCGGATCCGCGGCCGCTGGATTCCGCCGGCACTGGCGCTCCGCAAGAGTGGCATCCTGCTGCTCTCTACCGTGCCGCTGCTGGCAGCGGTTGTCAGAGTGCCCCCTTTCATCGTCGCCGCAGTGACCTGCGGCCTGGCGCTGCAGCTGATCGGGGCACTGATGTACCTGATCGTGCTGCCGGAGGAGTGGGACGCGAGCTTCAACAAAGCACTGCCGATCCTCGAGGAAGGCTACCTGCCGGAGCATCATGTGCCCGCTGTGCGCGAAGTGCTGCGCGCCGCTGCTATGACCTACTTTGCCGGCGCACTGGCCGATCTGTTGAATGTTGCCCGCTGGATCATGGTGCTGCGGCGCTAAGGTTCAGAGACCAGAGCGCCGCAGGGTGCTGAGCCCACCCACGAACCGCTAGCGTTCGCGGTTTTT
>JBCDGJ010000052.1:0-29000 GCA_038757945.1 Pseudomonadota bacterium | reverse complement strand
GTCATGGACAGCAGACCCGTCGTCAGCGTGTCTTCGGCTGGGATCGTCGCGACCGGAGTCCAGGTGCCGTCGGCTTCCCGCCGCAGGACCTCACTGCCGCCCCCCGGGCGTGCGCGCATGGCCGCCTGAGGCAGCAGATTCAGATCCACGGCCCAGTCGTTGAATCCCGGGTTCTCCGCCACCAGGGTCCGCTCGCCGGTACCGAGGTCGATCCGATGCAGGTCGAACAGGCTGGAATCGCGATCGTTCATCCCGATCAGCACGCTGCCGGGCAGCCGGGGGCTGAGCGCCTGGACGACGACCCGCACAGCATCACCAACCGGGGTTAGTGCCTGGACCGCGCCGCCACCAGCCGGCACCGCGTAAAGGTGCGTATTTTCGTTTCCGCCCTGGTCCTGCAGATAGAGGATCGACTCGCTGTCGTAGGACCAGAAGTGCCGGTTGATGCCCCGGCCCCGGTCTTCGGTGAGGACTCGCACGGCGGCAGGATCCGCGGCCGGCGCGACATGCACGTTGAGCACGCCAGCGACCGGAGCCAACCAGCTGAGCCAGCGCCCGTCAGGACTGATCCGCCCCTGAAAACGGCTCGGGTTGCCGAACAGCAGCGCGCGCGGCAGCAGCGCAACGGCTTCGGGGGCGCCCGGTTGCGCAGCGGCTTGTGCTGCGGTGGCATCCGGGCTGCGGTCTTCGCTGCAGCCGGCCAGCACCAGCAGCACCAGCATCAGGGAAACGAGCATGCCCTGCGCGCGGACGGATCGTTCAGCCATTGTCGTACCCTTCAATCCCCGGGACTGCGGAGACTGGCACACCGCGCCGGGCGCTGCATCTGCAAACCTCCGCGGCGGTACCCGTGAAGGGACACGCTGCCCGGCATCACGTGCTGCTGGCGCGTGCATAGCCCCCAAGCTGGCGCTTCAGTGCCCGTAGCAGTTTCTGCAGCAGCCCGGACCAGAGCGCAAGATCTGCATCGAGCCGCGTTGCTGCCGATGCTTCGGCCTCCACGTCGAGATCCTCTGCCGCCTGATCCAGCAGCTTCAGCTTGCGAACGACACCGTCCCGATCCAGGGTCAGCCCCAGTACGCTGTCGAAGGTCAACCCCAGCCGCTCGATGATCAGGCCCTGCCTGACGTGTCGCTGCACGTTCGGATCACCGAGGTCGAGATCGGCGAAGGTGACGCTGGCAGCGGTGTTGCCCGGTTCCTGCAGGCGACACTCGCGGGTGGCCTGAAACTCCGGCGGACCGCTGCCGAGGAAGACCTGCTCAAGCCACGGGCCGACCGGCTGTCGGAATTCGAGCGGCATGATCGGGAGGCTGCCGAGGGCGTCCCGCAGGCGTTCCGTAACCAGCTCCGCGGTGGCCGCGGTCGGCGTGTCGACCAGCAGCAGCTGTTCCTTTCGAAGATACAGCACCCGCACCCGCTCCGAGCGCAGCAGAGCCTGCGGCAGCAGCGCCTCCGCGACGCTGTCCTTGAGCTCCTTCTTCTCCGCCCGCCCCGGCGGGCGTCCGGTACGCCGTGCAAACTCCGTCAGGCGATCCTCGAGCGCTTCGTTGATCGCAGCGGGCGGCAGCAGGCGCGTCTGAATGCGCAGCTGCAGCAGGTTGCAGCCGGCAAGGCTGAATACCAGCGGCCCGGCTTCAGCGCCCGGTTCCCGTGGCAGCGGGCTATCCCACCCCGCTGACCGGGCGGCGCTGCGGGCGCAGGGTTTGAAGGCAAACTCGCCGAGCTTGCGGTCGAGCTGCTGATCCGTCTCCGGCCAGTCACCGGTCAGGCGATATGCACGCAGGTTTCTGAACACCCGAACTCCCTGTTGGCGGCGGGCCGCGTAGCTTAATGAGCACGCTGGCGCGATGCGAGCCAGACGTCGCCCGCAGCGCCGATCGGAGTCAGGCACCGAGCCACCCTCCGGTACGCTGCTTGACTCGCCGCGGTGCCGGACCCGCGGCGCACCGTGCTGCTTGTGGTGTCGCCATTGGGCGTAAACTAGCGCTCGAATTTTCCAACACCCTGCCGGGCGCAGGCGGTCTCGAGGAGCACAGTTATGAGTACAGCTACGGATTCGGGGCGCAGCACGGAGGTCATCTGGGTGACCGGCGCCGCTTCAGGCATTGGCCGGGCGCTGACGGAATCGCTGGTCCAGGAAGGCGCCAGCGTCGTCGCCAGCGATATCGATGCCGACGCTCTGGCCTGGGCGGAGAATCAACCGCGGATCGCCACCTGCCTGTGCAACGTCAGCCAGGCCGCCGATAACGAACGCGCGGTGGCGACGGCGCTTGATCGGTTTGGCACGCTAAGCGGCATCGCGCTCAATGCCGGCGTGAGCGGTGCCGCGCCGATCGATGCCGCAGACGCGCTGGCCCTGCTCGAGCAGAACCTGGCGGTCAACCTGGTCGGCGTCGTGCACGGCGTACGCGCCGCGCTTCCAGCGTTTCGCCAGGCCGGCGGCGGCAGCATCACCGTTACGGCATCAACCAGCGGCATCGGCGGTGACCCGACCATGTGGCCCTACAACGCAGCCAAAGGCGGCGTCATTAATCTCGTGCGCTCCCTGGCGGTTGAGCTCGCGCCGGAGAACATCCGGGTCAACGCGGTCGCCCCGGGACCAACGGTCACCGGCATGACCCAGGGGATGCTCGACGGCGGCGCCAACCCGGTCAACGAATCGCTCCGCCAGCGGATTCCCATGCAGCGCTGGGGCACGGCTGCTGAGCCAGCGGCCGCACATGCGTGGCTGCTGTCGAGCGCCGCCAGCTTCGTCACCGGCATCGTGCTGCCGGTCGATGGCGGCATCACCGCCAACAGCGGTCAGTTCGATCCGCTCGGCGGCCCGGCGGTGGGCGGTGTGCGACCCTGAACAGCCGCCCGGTCAGCGCTGCGGGCAGATCAGCGTCTTGCTGCTGGTCGCCTGCCGCACGTAGTCCATAACCGCGGCTTCCGACAGAGCCTCGGTCAGCGATACCTCCTTCGCGTAGCTGCTGGCGAAGGTGGTTGTGATTTCATCGGCGACACGCTGCTTCAGCGCGTTGACCGCTGCCGGTCCGATGCGCAGCAGGAACGGCGTCAGCAGCCAGCCCCCGATGCCCCACGCCATGCCGTAGCTGCGGTTCAACTCGGTTGGACCGCGATCCAGGCCACCATAGATGTAGACCTGCTTGTAGGTCGGCGAGCCGTAGCCCGCAAACTCGGTCATCTGCCGCACCAGCGCGCGTTCCATCGCGGTCAGCAGCTGGCTGGCCAGCCGACCACCGCCAGTGGCATCAAACGCCAGCGTGACGCCAGCAGCCTCGAAGGCATCGGTCAGCGCCGCGCTGAACTCGGGTTCGCTGCTGTTGACGACATGGGCGGCGCCCTGGCCTTCGAGCAGCGCCACCTGCTCCGCCTTGCGGACGATGTTTACCAGCGGCACACCGTCCGCGATGCAGATGCGATTGAGCATCTGCCCGAGATTCGATGCTGCCGCCGTGTGGGCCAGCGCGCCGTGCCCTTCCTGCTTCATGGTTTCAACCATGCCCAGCGCGGTCAGCGGATTCACAAAGCAGCTGGCGCCTTCGGCCGCGGTCGTGCCTTCATTGAGCAGCAGGCAGCTGTCCTGGGGTACGCAGCGATAATCGGCGTAAGTCGCGCCGCCGAGCAGCGCTACCGTGCGGCCAATCCAGCTTTCGTCGACGCCGGCGCCGACCGCGACCACTTCTCCAGCACCCTCGTTGCCGGCTGGCAGGGGTTTGCCGATCCGGGCTGCCAGGGTCACCAGCGCCGCTTCCGGCACGGTTGCCGAGACGACGGGCTCTGGCGCCGTGCCGCTGAAGCCGATGGTCTGCGGATCGGCAGCGGCGAACATCACCCCCAAATCTGATGGGTTGATCGGGGCGGCCTCAACGCGGACCAGCACCTGACCCGCCTTCGGTTCCGGGACCGGCACTTCGCGCAGGCGGAGCGTCAGCGTGCCGTCTTCGGCAATCAGCGTCGTGAGCTGACGGCCCGTGGCAGGCAGGTTCGCAGGTAGGGTCATGTTGTCTCCTCGGTAGCCCGTCAGGCCGCAAGCCGAGCGGCATGCCAGCGCAGGTGGTCTTCGATAAACGAAGCGATGAAGAAGTAGCTGTGGTCGTAACCGGGCTGCAGCCGCAGCGTCAGGTCGATGCCCGCTGCCGCGCACGCGGCCTCAAGCCGCTCCGGTCGGAGCTGCTGGTCGAGAAACGCGTCTGCCGTCCCCTGATCAACGAGCAGCTCCGGGACCCGCGCCCCGGCGTCGATAAGACGCACGGCGTCGTAATCGGCCCAGCGCGAGCGATCCGCTCCGAGATAACCGCCGAAGGCCTTTTGCCCCCAACCACACTCGGTCGGGTTCACGATCGGCGCAAACGCGGACACGCTCGAGTAGCGCGCCGGCGATCGGAGCGCAAACGTCAGCGCGCCGTGCCCGCCCATGGAGTGGCCGCTGATGCTGACGCGGCCCGCGTCCAGCGCCGGGCGCAGTGCCAGCGCGGCGGGCAGATCACGTTCGATGTAGTCCCGCATCCGGTAGTGGCGCGCGTAAGGGGCTTCCGCGGCGTTGACATAAAATCCGGCGCCGAGGCCAAAGTCGTAGGCCCCCTCGGGGTCATCGGGAACGTCGTCACCGCGCGGCGACGTATCCGGTATCACCAGCGCCAGCCCAAGCTCGGCGGCCACGCGCTGCGCACCAGCTTTGGTCATGAAGTTTTCATGGTTGCAGGTCAGCCCGGACAGCCAGAGCACCTGCGGCACCGGTCCCAGGGCGGCTTGCGGCGGCTCGAAGAGCGCAAAGGTCATGGTGCAGCTGAGGCTCGGTGCGTTGTGGCTGAACACCCACTGGGTGCCCCCAAAGGCCTTCTGCTCCGACTGCACCTCGAGGGACATCAGTACACCACGACCGACCGGATGCTCTCGCCGGCGTGCATGAGGTCAAACGCCTGATTGATATCGTCGAGGGCCAGCCGGTGGGTAATCAGCGGATCAATCTGGATCCTTCCCTGCATGTACCATTCGACGATTCTGGGCACGTCGGTGCGGCCACGGGCGCCGCCGAATGCCGTACCCCGCCAGACCCGCCCGGTAACCAGCTGGAACGGCCGTGTCGAAATCTCCTGGCCAGCGCCAGCAACGCCGATGATAATCGACTCGCCCCAGCCTTTGTGAGCACACTCCAGCGCCTGGCGCATGGTCTGCACATTGCCGATGCACTCGAACGAATAGTCCGCACCGCCGTTGGTAAGGTCGACCAGCGCAGCAACCACATCGTCTACCTCCCTTGGATTCAGGAAGTCGGTCATCCCGAACTCCCGCGCCAGCTCGACCTTTGAGGGGTTGATGTCGACGCCGACGATCTGGGCTGCGCCGGCCAGCCGCGCGCCCTGAATCACGTTGAGGCCGATACCACCGAGGCCGAAGACGACAACCCGGGAGCCGGGCTCCACCTTGGCATCAAAAACGACGGCGCCAATCCCGGTGGTCACGCCGCAGCCGATGTAGCAGATCACATCAAACGGCGCATCCCGACGTACCTTGGCCACCGCGATCTCCGGCAGCACCGTGAAGTTGGAGAAGGTCGAAGCGCCCATGTAGTGCAGCAGGCGCTCGCCGTTCAGGGAAAAGCGGGAGGTACCGTCGGGCATCACGCCCTGGCCCTGGGTTTCCCGAATCGCCTGACACAGGTTCGTCTTTGGGTGCAGGCAGTACTCACACTGACGACATTCCGGCGTATACAGCGGGATCACGTGGTCGCCGACCTCAACGCTGGTCACGCCGGGGCCAACCTCGCGCACAATACCGGCGCCCTCATGCCCGAGGATGGCCGGGAACGCACCCTCCGGGTCGTCTCCCGACAGGGTAAACGCATCGGTATGGCAGATCCCCGTCGCCATGATCTCAACGAGGACCTCACCGGCCCTGGGCCCGTCCAGATCCACCTCGTGCACTTCAAGCGGCTTTCCGGCCGCAACGGCAACCGCCGCCCTGGTCTTCATGTCTCCCCCTGTTTCCCGATCCGACGATCGCCGGCCGGCTAGCGTCGGAGTTTCCCAGTCTTTGCGGCCCCATCTTCGTAGCCCCATCTTCGCTGCTCAATCTTCGCAGACAGGACGCGAACCAGCAGCGGACTGCCTGCTGCGGCGCCGAAGATCAGGCGGCTGCCGCAGCGACGCTGCAGCGCAGCGGGTTGTCGCGGCGGTACTGTTCGGCAAAGACGGCCGCGGCTGCCGTCGCCGGTTCGGCCCCGGTCTGTCGCTGTTAGACGGCAAAGGCCGCGCGCGACTCCTTACCGTCGTCCTGCCCGTCGTCCTGCGCTGCCTGGGTCAGGAACGTGCTGCCGTCGTCGATCTGGATGCCACCGCGACCGGTGCCGAGCACAAACCACCATCTCATCCTGCATCGTGCGTTCGAAGCAGCGGGTAACACGGCGCAGGGACGAACGCGATGTGATGACCGCGCCGCCCGCTGAGGCGGAAAGGATTCCCCGTTTGCCGCGGCTGATTCAGCTGATCCATGCTGCGCATGCTGACTTGGGCTCCCCGAAATCAACCCCCCGGCGTCAGAGTCTAACCCGGCATCGACAGCCGGGGTACACTGGCGCGCGCTGCACCAATCCAAACCGCAGCGGCCCGCTCCTGGCGAGCAACCACGACAACTGAGGGGAGCCCATGACCACCGATACACAGCTGCTGGCCGACGAACTGGCGATCCGCGCCCTGGTTGAACGCTACGGCGACGCCGTGATGCGCTTCGATGGCGCCGCCTGGGCCGACTGCTGGGCCGAGAATGCCAGCTGGACGCTGCCCGGCGCACCCGCCGTGACCGGCCGCGACAACATTCTTGCGGCCTGGCAGGGCGCGATGGCTGCCTTCGACTTCGTCGGCTTCTTCGGCAACTTCGGCCCGATTCAGATCGACGGCGACACGGCCAAAGCGACCCTGTACCAGCAGGAGACGCTGATCGGCAAGGACGGCAGCAAGCGGCGGATCATCGGCCGCTACGAAGACGAGCATGTCCGCCAAGGTACGGTGTGGCGGTTTTCCAGCCGTAACTACGCCGTGCTGAACGTCGAAGAATACTGATCAACGCTACGCGCCTCGGCGCCACGCTGACCCGAGCACGGGAATTCACAAGGTAGAGCTGAAGAGAGGGAGAACAGGATCATGGGAAGACTGGATGGAAAGGTCGCGGTGATCACCGGTGCCGGCAGCGGCTTTGGTGCCGCAACGGCGAAACGCTTCGTCGAAGAAGGCGCTCAGGTTGTGCTGGGTGATATTCAGGAGGCCGCCGGTCAGAGTACGGCTCAGCCGCTGGGGGACGCGGCGGTGTTTCAGCTCTGCAACGTCACCCACGAGGATCAGGTGGCCGCGCTGGCCGATCGCGCCGTCACGCAGTTCGGTCGGCTCGACATCATGTTCAACAACGCCGGTATCGTTGGCGCCGTCGGCCCCATCGACACGACGCCGGGGGATGAATGGCGGGCAACGATCGACGTGCTGCTGAACGGTGTCTTCTACGGCAGCAAGCATGCGGCGCGGATCATGAAGCCGCAGGGCACGGGCAGCATTATCAGCACTGCCAGCACCGCCGGCATTCTCGGTGGCCTCGGTCCCCACGCGTACTGTGCGGCAAAACATGCGGTGGTCGGGCTGACCAAAAACCTGGCCGCGGAGCTGTGCCACTACGGGGTCCGCGCGAACGCCATCGCGCCGGCCGGCATGGCCACAGCGATGGTGGCAAACCTGTCCGGCGACCATACGGACATCGAAGGAACCAAGGCGCGGTTAGCAGCCACTTCACCGCTCAAGAATCGCGCCGGGACGGCCGAGGATGTGGCCAACGCAGCGCTCTGGCTGGCCAGCGATGAATCGGGCTACACCACCGGCCATACCCTGACCACGGACTCGGGCACCACCACCGGATCCAGCACCGAGCTGCCGCCCTTCAGCGACTACCAGCCGATGTATCGGGAGGCCGGAAAGCAGGGCATTTAGGCGCCCGGCTAGGGGCGCCCGGCCAGGGGTGCCCGGCTAGGGGTGCCCGGCCAGGGGTGCCCGGCCAGGGGCGCCCGAATGCGGACCAGACGGACCTGAAGCGTCGCCAGTTCGGGGGCTCGTCAACGACGACGAGCCTCTCCGTACGTCTCAGACATTCAGCAGCAGATGCTCGCGCTCCCAGGTGCTGATGACCTGGTTGAAACTCTCGTACTCGGCGCGCTTCACGGCGCGGAAGGCCTGCGCAAAGCGGGGACCGATCAGCTCCAGCAACTCGGGTTCGCTATCGAGTCCACGCAGGGCCTCTTCCAGCGTTCGCGGCATGGTGAACTCAGCCTCATGCGCGCTCCCGACATACGGTTCACCTGGCTCTATGGCGTTCCGCATGCCGAGCAACCCACACGCCAGCGTTGCGGCAAAGGCCAGGTAGGCGTTGGCGTCTGACCCGGGCAGACGATTCTCGATCCGCGTGTCCTGCGGCTCTGAGTCCGGCACCCGCAGCGCCGTGGTGCGGTTGTCGAAACCCCAGTTGAAGTTAATCGGCGCCAGCTCGTCGGGGCTGAAACGGCGGTAGCTGTTGACGTTCGGCGCCAGCAGGCTCATGACCGCTGGCAGATACTTCTGCAGCCCCCCGAGGTAGTGGCGGAAGCGCTCCGTGCGATTGCCTTCGGCATCCACGAACACGTTAGTGCCGGTTGCCGTATCGAGCAGGCTCTGGTGCACGTGCATCGCACTCCCCGGCTCATGCTGCAGCGGTTTCGCCATGAAGGTTGCGAACATGCCGTTGCGCAGCGCGGCCTCGCGCGCCGTGCGCTTGAAGGTGAACACCTGGTCGGCGAGATCCAGCGTATCGCCGTGCAGGAAGTTCACCTCGAACTGGGCCATCCCCTCCTCATGAATCAAGGTATCGAGGTCCAGCTGCTGCGCCTCGGCAAAGGCGTACATCGCTTCAATGAAATCATCGAACTCGTTGACCGCATCGATGCTGTAGGACTGCCGGGCGTGCTCAGGCCGCCCGGACCGCCCGCGTGGCGCCTGCAGCTCGTACTTGGCGTTCGATTCCTGGCTGACCAGGTAGAACTCCATCTCCGGAGCCGTCACGGGCCGCAGGCCATCGGCCGCGAACTCGGCAAGCACGCGGCGCAACACTGTGCGTGACGCCAGCGGGTGCAGCTCACCCTGCTTGGTATAGCAGTCGTGAACGATGACGACAGTCTTTTCGGTATTCCATGGAATGGCGCGCACGGTGCTGGGATCGGGCTCGAGGACCATGTCCAGATCAGCCGGATCAACCAGATCGTCGTACTCGTCCGGCCACTCACCGAGGATCGTCTGGATGAGAATCCCCTCCGGCATCTTCAGCCCGCGGCCGAACTTGCTGGCCGGCAGAAACTTGCCACGGGCGTTGCCGTTCATGTCCGGGATCACACACTCGACTTCCGCCACCGCGTGTTCTTTCAACCAACTCTGAATCGGATTCATGGTCTGCTCTTGCTGTTTCCGGGGCCTGCGGATCCGTACGCGTGGAATCGACGCCCGCTCGCACTGGGCCTGGCCTCCCGCGCCGAACCCGGGGCCTGTACACTCCGGACCAATGCCAGGCAGAGGTTCGGGGGGAGAAACCATGGCTGAGACTGCACAAAACACCACGCGCAATCGTCGTATTCTGATCAGGGAGCTGCCCAGCGACAAGCTGACCCATGAACACTTCGTCAGCGATGAGGTACCCATACCGGCACCCGGCGCGGGCGAGGTGCTGATCCGCACCCTGGTCCTGTCCCAGGACGCCGCTAACCGTGCCTGGATGCAGGGCGCAACCTACCGTTCCGCCATCGAGTCCGGTCAGGTCATGGCCAGCGGCGGTATTGGCCAGGTTGTGGAGAGCCTGGACGACCAGTACCAGGCCGGTGATCTGGTCTGGGGCGATCTGGGTTGGCAGGACTATGTGGTGCTGCCGGCAGGTGCAATTGCACCGGTGCCGCAGCAGGCCGGATCACTGACGCACGCCATTTCGCTGCTTGGCGTCGCCGGCAAGACGGCTTACCACGGCCTGCTCAACGTCAGCGGTATCCATGCGGGCGAGACGCTGTTGGTCTCCGCTGCCGCAGGGTCCGTAGGCTCCATCGTCGGTCAGATCGGCAAGATCAAGGGGGCGCAGGTCATCGGCGTGGCCGGCGGTGCGGAAAAATGCGGCTGGGTCGTCAACGATCTGGGCTTCGACGCCTGCCTTGATTACAAAGACACCTCGGCGCCGCTGCGCAAGCAGCTCGCTGCGGCCGCGCCCAACGGTATCGACGTGTACTTCGACAACACCGGCGGCGACATCCTGCAGGCCGCCCTGTTTGCCATGAAGCTGAAGGGCCGGATTTCCTGCTGCGGCGCGGTGTCCATGTACGACGGCAAACCGGCGCCCGGCCCCTTTGGCGTTCCCGGCCTGATCGTCACCAAGCGGCTGCGGGTCGAAGGGTTCATCGTGTCGGACTTTCAGCACCTCGACGCCGACGCGGAAAACGACCTTTCGCAGTGGGCGGCAACCGGTCAGCTCACGGTCGTTGAGGACGTGCTCGATGGCCTCGAGCGTGCGCCGGAGGGACTGATCGGCCTGCTCGCCGGGCAGAACCGCGGCAAGCGCATGATTCACGTTGCCGATCCGAGCTGATGCGTGCTGCCGCGGCGCTGGCGGCCGCAAGCCTGCTGCTGGCAGCGCTCGGGCTGGCGGCAGCAGTGCCAACGCCGTTGGCCGTTCGCGCCGACACGGTCATTCTCAATGCCGACGTCCATACCGTCGATGACCACTTACGGCGCGTCACCGCCGTCGCGATCCGCGACGGCAGGATCCTCGCCGTTGGCAGCAATCTGGCCATCCGCGAGTACGTTGGCAGCAAGACGAGACAGATCGATGCAAAGGGTCAGACCGTGCTGCCGGGTTTCGTCGACAGCCACATCCATCTGCGCTCCGGGTCCGGGTTGGCAACCGGTGTCGATCTCAGCGAGATCCTGCAGAAGTCGGAGTGGCTGCGGCTGATCGCCGAAAAAGTTGCGACGCTGCCGAAGGGGCAGTGGCTGCTTGGCGGCGCCTGGGACCACAACCTCGACGACGGGATTCTGCCGGACCGGACCCTGCTCGACGCGGTGGCGCCTGAGCACCCGGTGCTGCTGCGCGACATCGATGCCCACTCCGCCTGGGCCAACAGCAGGGCCATCGAGCTGGCCGGCATCAGAGCCAACAGCCCGGTGCCGCCCGGCGGCGTGATCCTGCTCGACGATGCGGGTGAGCCGAACGGCATTTTTCTCGAAGGGGCGATGGGCCTGTTCAACGATGCCCCCGGCATGCGGGAAGCAACCGACATCCAGACCGGCCTCGAGGCGGCCGCACAGCTGGCAAACCGCTACGGCATCACAACCGTCCACGATATGAGCGGCGTAACCGAAGCGTTCATCGCCCTGGCACGAGAAGGAGACCTGAGCCTGCGCGTCTGGCAGGGGGCGTTCGCCAATCCACGGCTCGATACGTCCGCCAACGAGCAGCTGGTCAGGCTCGCCGCAGAACGGCAGCGAATTGCCGATACGATGGCGGCCATTGAGCTTCCGGCCCATGCGGGACCGCTGTTCGAGCTCGGCTTCATTAAAATTGCGGTCGATGGCGTGCTCTCAACCCGCACCGCGTTTATGGCCGAACCCTACGCAGATGCGGCGGACGAGGTTGGCGAGCCGTTCATGACCGAGAATCAGCTCGAGCAGCTCGTTCGGGCGTCGGTTGCGCAGGCGTTTCCGGTTGCGATTCATGCCATCGGCGACGCTGCCGTCGCCATGGTGCTCGATGTCTACGCCAAGCATCCGCCGCAGCCTGACGTGCCCGCGCACCGGGTGGAGCACATCGAGGTCGTTCGGCCCGATGCGTTCAAGCGCTTCGAGCGCCTCGGCGTCTCGGCCTCCATGCAGCCCCACCACGCCACCTGCTGCGTCGGTAATTACGTGATTGATCGAATCGGCCCGGAGCGGATGCCCTACGCTTATCCCTGGCAATCGTTCATTAAGCAGGAAGTGCCGCTGCTGCTGAGCGCCGACTGGCCAACATCGCCCTTGAACCCGCTCGTGCAGATCGCCGATGCCATGGAGCGCAAGACCAGCCTCGACGGTGAGTTGGCTACCTGGGATAGCGGACAGACACTCCGGTTCGAAGACGCGCTGCTGGGCTACACGCGCCTGGGTGCGGAGCACACCAGCTGGCGCGACAGCATTGGCAGCATCGCGCCCGGCCGGTGGGCTGACCTGGTGTTGTTGGATCGACGGCTGGACATCCGGTCGCCGGAGGCGGTCCGGGCCGCAACAGTGCAGGAGACACTGCTCGGCGGCACAACCGTGTACCGGCGACCTTAAGGCGAGCGCCCCCTCAGCTCAGGGCACCCGCCGCAACCGGTCAGTCGTCAAAGCAGACTTTCAACACCTGCTGCACACACTCATCGACGCTGAGATCTGCCGTGGGCAGGCGCAGCTCAGCAGTCTCCGGCGCTTCGTAGGGGCTATCGATGCCGGTGAAGTGCGGCAGCTCGCCGCGCCGGGCCTTCGCATACAGCCCCTTGGGATCCCGGTCCTCCGCGACGGACAGCGGCGTATCTAGGTAGATTTCGTAGAAATCTCCCGGCTCGAACAGGGACCGCGCCATATCCCGCTCGGAGCGGAACGGCGAAATGAAGGCGGTCAACACGACCAGACCCGCATCCGCCATCAGGCGCGCCACCTCCGCAATGCGACGGATGTTCTCGACGCGATCGGCATCGGTGAAGCCCAGATCCCGGTTGAGGCCATGGCGCACGTTGTCACCATCGAGGATATAGGTGCGGATGCCGCGCTTGTACAGCGTCTGCTCGACGGCATCGGTGATAGTCGACTTGCCGCTACCGCTCAGCCCCGTGAACCACAGCACTTTGCCGCGATGGCCATTGAGCCGCGCTCGCGCGTCCTGATCGATCGCCAGCTTCTGGCGGTGCACGTTCTTCGCACGCCGCAACGCAAAGTCGATCATTCCGGCACCGACTGTTGCGTTGGAGTAGCGATCAACGAGCACGAAGGCGCCAAGTCCCTGGCAGTCGCGGTACGGTTCGAAGGGGACCGGCTGGTCGATGCTGAGCGTCACCCGACCGATATCGTTCAGCGTCAGCGAACGGCTGGAGTGCTCTTCCAGCGTGTTCACGTTGTAGCGGAACTTGATGTCCGTGATCGTCGCGTTGGCCTGCATCGTGCCGATCTGAATCCAGTAGGAACGGCCAATGAATCCCTCTTCCTGATCCATCCAGACCAGCGACACTTCAAATTGATCGGAAACCTCACAGGGATCGGTGGCAGCGACGATCAGGTCGCCGCGGCTGGCGTCAACCTCACGGTCCAGGGTCAGCGTTACGGCCTGCTCGGCCACCGCCGTTTCCAGCGGATCGTTGGCAAGCAGGATGTCCTCGATCTGCGCCTCGGCGCCGGACGGCAGCACCCGAACCTTATCCCCGCGGCTGACGGTGCCGGCCGTAATGGTGCCGGCGTACCCCCGGAAGTCCGCGTTGGGCCGGTTGACCCACTGCACCGGAAAACGGAACCCGTGTTCGAGCTCGGCCGCGCGCACTTCGACGGTTTCGAGATAGCCGAGCAGCGTCGGACCGCTGTACCAGGACGTCCGCTGCGACCGCTCGATGACGTTGTCGCCGTCCAGGGCAGACAGCGGAATGGGCGTGATCGTCTCGAAGTTGAGCGCTTCGGCGAAAGCCCGATACTCGCCAACGATGTCCTGAAAACGCTGCTCATCGAAATCGATCAGGTCCATTTTGTTGACCGCGAGCACCACGTGGCGGATGCCCAACAGCGAGACGATGAACGAGTGCCGCCGGGTCTGGGTCAGAACGCCCTGCGTCGAGTCGATCAGGATCACCGCGACGTCGGCATTCGATGCCCCGGTGACCATGTTGCGCGTGTACTGCTCGTGCCCGGGCGTGTCGGCGACAATGAACTTGCGGTGCTCCGTCGAGAAGAAGCGGTACGCCACGTCGATCGTGATGCCCTGCTCCCGCTCCGCCGCGAGGCCGTCGACCAGCAGCGCAAAGTCGATGTCGCCGCCCTGCGTCCCCTGCCGGCGGGAATCGCTCTTCAGCGCGCTGACCTGATCTTCGAAGATCATCTGCGCTTCGTAGAGCATGCGGCCGATGAGCGTGCTCTTGCCGTCATCGACGCTGCCGCAGGTAATGAACCGCAGCATGTCGAGCCGAGCCTGGGTCGCCAGGTAGGCCTCGATTCGGCTGGTCTCGACAGCATCCGTCAGCGGTAATGTGCTCGCCATCAGAAGTACCCCTCCTGCTTTTTCTGTTCCATGGACGCGCCCTGGTCGCGGTCAATCGCTCGGCCCTGACGCTCGCTGACCCGGCTCTCGAGAAGCTCGAGCAGGATGTCGGACAGGTCGGTCGCGGTTGATTCGAACGTGCCGGTCAAGGGGTAGCACCCGAGGGACCGGTAACGCACGTGGCGCATTTCCACCTGCTCGTCGGGGAACAGCGGCATGCGATCGTCATCAACGACGATCAGCATGTCGTCCCGCGTGACGACCGGTCGCTCCGCCGCAAAGTACAGCGGCACGATGGGGATCTGCTCGCGGTAGATGTACTGCCAGATGTCGAGCTCCGTCCAGTTCGAGAGCGGGAACACCCGGATGCTCTCGCCTTTCCGCTTGTGAGCGTTGTACAGGTTCCAGAGCTCGGGACGCTGGTTCTTCGGATCCCACCGATGTGCCGCGTTGCGGAACGAGAACACCCGCTCCTTGGCGCGGCTCTTTTCCTCATCGCGTCGGGCGCCGCCGAACGCCACGTCAAACCCGTACTGATCGAGCGCCTGCTTGAGAGCCTGCGTCTTCATCATGTCCGTGTGCAGCGCGCTGCCATGATCGAAAGGATTGATGTCTTTCTCGATCCCTTCGGGATTGATATGAACCAGCAGATCCATACCGCTCTCGCGCGCCATGGCATCGCGGAAGTCGTATACCTCCTGACATTCCCAACGGGTATCAACGTGCAGCAGCGGAAACGGCGGTGGGCTCGGAGCAAACGCCTTGCGCGCGAGGTGCAGCATGACCGAGCTGTCTTTACCCACGGAGTACAGCAACACCGGGTTTTCAGCCAGCGCCATGACCTCGCGAATGATGTGGATGCTCTCCGCTTCGAGGCGGTCCAGATGGGTCAGCGTCGTGGACGGCCGGTGCTCGCGCTCGAACTCGGTTTCCAGCCGCGTCGCAGCCGGGTCGCGGTAGGCCATCAGCCCAAGCCGCAATGCGGTCCCGGAGGGTAACTTCAGGTCGTGGGTCAGGTCCCGGCCCACCAGCGGCCGCAGGGCACCCACCAGCTCTCCGGTCGGCCACAGCAGCGCGGGCTTGCCACCGATCAGCGCATCGAGCAGCACCAACCAGTCCGCCGGCGCGGGCTCCTGCTGCTCCACGAACAGCCACCGCCGGCCACCGCGGGCATCGTTCGCAAACAGTATGGTCTGGCCTTCCGGCGTATGGTGCAGCTGGGCTACGAGGCTCTGCTTGCGCTTGCTGCGGGCCTGCTCGTCAATCGACTGTGCAACCTTTACCCGCCCGGGCCGTTGGACTTCATCAACCAGCTGATCAATTTTCAGCACCGCTGGCAGCAGGCCGGATTGTTCCAGCGCCCGTTCCGTTGATCGCTGCGCCTGCTCCTGGCTGGCTGATACGACGGCATGAACAGCCGCGGTATCCCAGCTGAGAAGACGCCCATCCTCATCACGCCGGTTGGCGTAGATCTCGTTCGGCAGTTGCATTGGTTCCTCGCCCGTTCGACGCTTTCGACCGCCACGATGGGGACCGATAGACCACCGGACCCGTCCTGATCAGCAGATCGTTTAACGTAAATACGTCTGACAGAATCGCATATAAAGACAATATGCTTGTGAGATATTTGTCTTAAAATGCAGGTTTATGATGTCAGGTGCACACTAGCACAGGATGCGAAGGACCTTGACCTCCGATTGCAATGGATTTGCATTTGGCGACACCAGATCGATGAGCGTCGATCCGATGGCCAAGCAGCGCGTGGCCAGCAGTGTCAGGATCCCTTGAAGCTGGGCGCCCGCTTTTCGAGAAAGGCTTGGATCCCTTCTTTTCCATCATCAGTTGCGGCCATGGCTGCAATTGCCCGGGACTCGAGCTCCATTTGCGCTTCCAGGCCGTGCTCATGACTCTCGTTGAGCAGGGACTTCACCGCGCCAAAGGCCTGCGTCGGGCCTGTGGCGAGCTGCTCGGCCAGCGCGCTCGCACGCGACAGCACTTGTTCCGGTGCCACGACCTCGTTCACGAGCCCCCAGGCTTCCGCCTCCGCGGCGCTGAGCATCCGGTTGGTCAGCATCAGCTCCCGGGCGCGACGCTCCCCGAGCCGCCGGGGCAGAAAGAAGGTCGAGCTGCCATCCGGGGACAAGCCGGCTGCGGTATAGGCCAGCGTGAAGCGCGCCTTGTCGCTCACGATGGCCAGATCCGTGGCCATCATCAGGCTGAAGCCGGCTCCGCCTGCGGTACCACCTACGGCGGCAATGGTCGGGGCGGCCATTCGCGTAAACCGCGAGATCGCCATGTGCAGATCCCCGGCCATACCCTTCACCACCGATGGCGCGCGGTCCCCCGCTGCGGCCATCACCGACAGATCACCGCCGGCACAGAACAGCTTGCCGGCTCCGGTCAGAACCACGGCAGCCACCGCCGGATCGTCATCGCAGGCAATGGCAACATCACTCAGCTCGCGGGCCATCACCGGCGACAGCGCATTACCGACCTCCGGACGATTGAGAGTGATAGTGACGACCTGCCGACCCGGCGCGGCTTCGGTGACGGCAACCAGCAATGTTTCCAGACTCTGCGCTTCCATAATCCGACCTTCTCCCCTGCTTTTCCGGCCACTGTACCGCAGTGTCCTGCGGAGGATCACCAGCCACCGCCCACCGCAACGCAACTCCCCGTATGATCGGCCACCGTGCCACCGCAACCTCAGTTCCGGTGCCACCGGAACACTCAGCACACCAGTTACACCATGCAGGAGAGAAACGGTGCCGGAGACAGCCGGCAACCGGAACAAGACATGAAGAATCTGTTTTCAGTTGCCGGCAAGACGGCACTCATCAGTGGCGGCTCGCGCGGAATCGGCGAAATGATCGCCGCGGGGTTTCTGGCCAACGGTGCCAAGGTCTATATCAGTTCCCGCAAGGCGGATGCCTGCGAAGCCACGGCCCGACGGCTGGTGGACACCTACGGCGGTGACTGCCAGGCGTTGCCCGCAAACCTTGCCACCATCGAAGGCGTGGACCAGCTTGCAGCGGCACTCGCGGAACGGGAATCAAAGCTCGACGTGCTGATCAACAACGCCGGCGTGTCCTGGGGTGCGCCGCTGGCGGAGTTCCCGGAGATCGGCTGGGACAAGGTAATGGACACCAACGTCAAGGGCGTATTTTTTCTCACGCAGCGGCTACTGCCGATGCTTGAGCGGTCTGCCACTGCCGAGGCGCCCGCCAGCGTTATCAACATCGGCTCCATCGATGGCCTGAAGACCCCACGTTTCGAGACCTTCTCCTACGGCCCATCGAAGGCCGCGGTCCACCACCTGACCCGCGTCCTGGCCGCGCATCTCGCGCCGCGCCACATCCGGGTCAATGCCATCGCACCGGGACCGTTCCCGACCTATATGCTGAGCACGGGCGTCGGCGGCGGTGGCGATGTCGACAATACCGATTGGGACAGTGTGGCACGCGGCAACCCGAGCGGACGGGTAGGCACGCCGGAGGACATCGCGGGCACGGCAATTTTCCTGAGCAGCCGCGCCAGCGCCTTCACGACCGGCGAAGTCATCAGCTGCGACGGCGGCATCGTCGTCAGCTGACCGGGCCGCCGCGCGGCACGACTCAGCCCTCGGCCGACTCTTCGCCTCTGAGCGCTTTGAGTTCGGCCCGTGCGGCCTCAAGCTTCTTCCGCAGCAGCATTTCGCGGGTATGGGAATGGCCGACGTGCTGCAGCCCGAAAGCCGCCTGCTGTGCAGTCCAGAAGCCCTGCGCATCCAGCGCCTGGTTGACCGACTGCTTGGCGAGCTGCAGCGAGAACGCCGGCTTCTCGGCAATGCGACCGGCAAGATCAGCGGTAAACGAAGCGAGCTCCGCTGCCGGTACCGCGTGGTTGATCATGCCCGCCTGCAGCGCATCGGCCGCGCTCATGAAGTCGCCGGTGAACAGCAGCTCTTTCGCCTTGCGGATGCCGAGCTCCCAGGGGTGGGCAAACCATTCCACCCCATTGACCCCGAACGCCAACGTCGGATCGGCAAACAGCGCGTCTTCGGCTGCCACGATCAGATCACACACCCACATCAGCATGAGGCCACCGGCAATGGTCTTGCCCTGCACCTGGGCGATGGTCGGCTTCGGTAGATCGTGCCAGCGCCGGCACATCTTCAGGTAGAGCTCGTCCTCGAAAGCGAAGTGCCCTTCGGCGCCCGGTGCCCGGAAGCGACCGCCGCTGCCAATCGGGTTGAGCTCAAAGCTGCCGAAGTCTTTCAGATCATGGCCGGCGCAGAAGTGCGGGCCAGCGCCGGCAAGCACGATAACGCGGACCTCGTCATCCTGGGCGGCCGCGCTGAACGCAGCGTCCAGCTCGTAGGTCATCTGCCGGTTCTGCGCATTGCGCGCGTCGGGTCGGTTCAGGGTGACGGTAGCGATCCGTCCATCGGCGCTCAGCTCGTAGGCGACCGTTTCAAGATCCAGCGTCTGTTCCCCTGGTGCCATCGAATTCTCCTCCGCAAGATCACAACTCTGATTCTGCTGCGCCGCTGACCGCGGCACTCCGCCTGAGCGCAGTTCGCTGCCGCTGGTCGATCCAAGGCACGGAGTCAACGCGTACCCGGTTGCGGAGGCTAGCACAAGGTCGCGGGGGCGCCAGCCCGCCCAGCGGACTTCCGGCCGTGCGGCCGCGCAGCACAACGCGCGGCTGACAGAGAAGAAAGGGTCAGCGCTGTCGCGGCTCAGAGCGTGGCGGCGATGTTCTGTGCCTGCTGATGCAGCCGTGCGCATTCACCCTGGGTTGTGGCGACGGCGCCGCCGAAGCGGAGTTCAGCCTCGGCAACGTCCTCCGGCTCCAATTGGCTATCGGGCACCTGCTGACCGGAGATCTCGATCTCATGCGTTGCCATCGTCGCTGCCAGCGTCGCGACAGAGGTCAGCAGACCTGTCAGAGAATCCGTGTCGGTCCCGGCAGCCCGGGTAATGACCTCGGGGACCGGTTCCGGTATGCCCCATTGCCGTGCCAGATCGGCACCCACCTGGCGGTGGTCCGTGCCGAGCACATCACGGAGACGCCTGGACAGCGGCAGGTCGGGATCCGCGGCGAACGCCGCTGCCGTTTCGTCGGGCCGGACAGCGGCCAGCCCAAGCAGGCCAAGGCGCAGGGTCAGCCCGCATAGATACCCCGTTGCCGCGTGATCGCCCAGAGTGCCGGTAGAGCTGAAGCACAGCGATCGGGACAGGCCAGCCACGAGCAGCGACTCGCGCCAGAAGCGCTCAACCTTGAAACCCTGGCACTGCCGGTAGTCGAGCACGGAACCAAAAATGGCGCTCAGGGTGACCCCGCGCACCAGATCGAGCCCGAGCACCCGCAGTACTGCGTCCTGAACGCTGGTGACCGGATTCGGCAGCGCGTAATAGGACGAGTTGGCAAGGCCCACCAGGCGCGAGGCCAACGCTACGTCTTCTTCGATCAACGTGACGATCCGGTTCGTCGGCGTGTTTTCATCACCGAGCATCTTGACCAGCTCGGCCGCGGCCGCCGGGAGCGGAGGCAGAGCCTGGACCAGCATCAGCGAATCCGCCGGTGCTGCCGCCGCGCTCTGGGAATGGTCCTTCATTCATGGAGCCTGTCTGGGACTACTTTCTAAGATTAGACAAGCTCAGCAGAACTGCACCGCGCTCATGGCGCCCTTCCGAGCAGAACCCGCCACGCCGCAGTCGCGCGCTGCCGGGCGATCGCAGCAGGGTTCAGCCGTTCTGCAGAAACTCCACCCAATTCCCGTCCGGGTCTTCGACGATTGCGATCGTGGTGCCCGGGCGTATCTCCGTGACCGGGACGAGGAGCTTGTGGCCCGCGGCCGCGCAGGCGTCCGCCGCTGCCGCAAGATTGCTGACCGAGATGGTCCAGTAGCGCAGCCCGGTGGCCCGCGGGATCGGTCCCGGGGGTGCACTCTCGGCAGGGGCCTGTTCCGGTGCAACAATCTTGATCAGGCTGGTCCCGCAGGTCAGCCGGTACATGGTGCCGCCACCCGGAAAAGGCATCTGCGGCTCCTCGACGAAGCCGAGCAGGTCCCGGTAGAAGGCCACCATCTCGGGGCCGCGGGTGGTCACGATTCCTAAGTCAATCGAATCCTTGGTCAGCTGCAGCACGCTCTCGCTCCTTTGCTCGAATTTTTGCCCACATCTCTGGTCGCCGCTTCGCGCACCGCCCTCCCGGCTGCTGGCGCATATCTGCGTTGCTTCGTAGCGCACGCTCCTGCGTTTATCCGGGTGCGCTTCCGGGCCGCTTCAGGGCGCTCTTGAGGGCGCTCTAGAAGGCACAACCGCGAGGCCCTGGCCAGGGTCCGGTGCAGACGCACTCCCCTAGCGAAAGGTCACCAGCATATCATTGCAGCGGTTCGACCACCGCGTGCGTCAGCTACCAGGTGCGAACAGCACCGGGCATCGGTACCCTCAGCAGGGTGCCTTAGGGAGAATCCCCTAAAGCGCTTGCGGCAACTGAATATGGCTGTCCGCGCCAGCACCATGAAAGCTGCGTTCCTGAAGTGGTCAGCAGGCGGACATGGTCAGCTGGCAACGGAACAGCAGCAGAGGACTCTCATGCAGATCGATCGTATTTTCACCGTGCTTGATAAGCCGAAACACGAACAGGCGGCGCTGGCCCGGACCCGCGAGCTCATTGCGCACCGCGGTCCCGCAAAGCCGCGACGACCGGATCAGGTCGCGGCTTTCTGCTGGCAACCCCTGGCGGAAGCTGCCAAAACCGTCGGCGCCGCCGATGCCAAAGCGCTGAAGCGGAACCTGATCGACGAGCGCAAGCACTGGCTGGCGGAGATGCTGGCCGAACAAGGCGCAGACAACCTGGCCTCAAAAACCATCTGGACGCCTCAGATCGCCGATTGGATCAGCAGCAACCTCACCCCGGATCGGTTTGACCTGGTCGTCAAGTCCATTCACCGCCATCCGCACCTCGAGCCCAGCGAAACGGATTGGGAGCTGCTGAACGGCTGCCCGGTGCCGTTGCTGCTGACGGCCAACCCGCCCGTCAAGCGGCGCCGCAACGTGCTGGCGGCCATCGACCTGCAGAAGCTGGATCGCAAGCACCAGGCATTGAACTTTCAGGTGCTCGACGCGGCCGCCACGCTGGCGCGGCTGACCGACAGCGAGCTGCACGTTGCCTGCGCGGTAGAGTACTCACAGGTTCTGCGCGATCTGGACGTGATCGATCCGGACACGCTGCAACGGCGCTTGAAAAAAGACAGCGCTCCGTTGCTCGCATCCCTCTGCGCGCCCTACGAGGTCGCGACGGAACACCGGCACTTTCCGCTCGGTAAAGCCGGGATGGCGCTGAATCAAACGGCCAAGACGATCAAGGCCGGCACCATTGTGATGGGCTCCTTCCCCCATCCCGGCAAAGCGCTCTTCGGCGTCGGCAACACGGCAAGCCGGATCATCCGCAAGGCCAACTGTGACGTCCTGATCGTCCCAACCTGAGATCGGTGTAGCAGAGCGCAACGCGTCGTCGGCTTCCGGCCCGACGACGCAGCTTTGCAACGCGCAGGCTATCCTTTCGGTTCAGTCACAGGACGGCAGTTGGAGGCCGGGATGCTGGCTCTGCCTCCTGACTTTCCCCTGGAGCGTGCAAATCGAACGGTGCTTGCCTCGCTGATCGTCATCGGCATGGGCTTTACTGTGCTGTTTCCGATACTTGCGCCGCTCGGGCGGGAGCTCGGCCTGAACGAGATTCAGATCACCAGCATCATTGCCGCTTCTTCCATCACCGTGTTCCTTGGCAGCCCGTTCTGGGGCCGTACGAGCGATCGTATTGGCCGCAAGGCGACGATCATGATCGGCCTGTTCGGATTCAGCGCCGGAACGGTCCTCTTCAACTCGACGCTGCTCGCCGGCCTGGAAGGATGGCTGCTCGGGATCCCACTGTTTCTGGCGCTGGTTCTCACCCGCGTCATGCACGCTGGTGTCATGAGCGCAACGATGCCGGCCGTCAACGCCTACATTGCCGACATCTCGCTGCCGGAGGAGCGCACCCGACGAATGGGGGCGGCCGGCGCAGCGAACAACCTCGGGTCGATACTTGGCCCCGGTATTGCCACCCTGGCGGTGCTGACCCTGCTCACGCCACTCTGGGTCATGGCCGTCCTCGCCTTTCTCAACGGTCTGTTCATTTTGCGGTTCCTGCCCGATGCGCCGCGGGCCAGCAGCCGCAAGACGCCCCGCATGGCGTACACCGATCCCCGCATCCTCCCCTTTGTGGTGGTCGGCGTCAGCATGTTCACGGGCATCGCGCTGGTGCAGCAGACCATGGGCTTCCGCTTTCAGGACGTCCTCGGCCTGAGCGCCGCCGCAACGGCGCAGCAGTTTGGCCTTGCAATGATGCTGTCCGCCGTCGCCTCGCTCTGTGCGCAGCTCCTCATCGTGCGGCGCACCAACCTGCGACCCTTTACGCTGCTGACGCTGGCGGTACCGCTGCTGATCCTGGCCTTTACCCTCATGGCCGCGGGTAACTCACAGCTGGTGCTGACCGTCGCCATGATGATTCAGGGCTTCGGGATGGGCCTGGCCGGCCCGGGTTTCATGGCCGGCGCTTCGCTGGCGGTTGCCCCGGAAGAACAGGGCGCGGTCGCCGGCGTCGCCTCGTCCTGTGGCCCGCTGGGCTTCTGCCTGGGACCCATCCTCGGCGGACCGCTGTATCAGCTGGGACCGGCGCTGCCTTACGCAACGGCGGCCGTCGCTTATGTGTTCCTGTTCATTGGTATGCGCCGTCTGAGCCATCGGGTACGCGAACACTTGCCTACGGACTGAATCGACCCTTCAATGCACGGCAGGGAAAGGACCTAAGTAGCTATGCACGCCCCAGCCCAACACAACACCCAAACCGCTGACGAACGCATCCTGATCTGCGGCGCTGGCATCACTGGCATGTGTACCGCGCTGGCGCTGGCCAGCCGCGGTCATCGAGTCACCGTACTTGAACGGGATGAGCCACCCCCGGGCGGTGATGCCGACCGCGCGTTCTTCGACTGGCGCCGCCGCGGCGCAAGCCAGTTCCGGCACCCGCATGCCTTTCTCGGGCTGATGTGCAACATCCTGGAAACGAACTATCCGGATCTGCTCGACGAGTTCTATGCCGCTGGAGCGCGCCGGCTCGAGTTTCGCGACATGCTGCCGGCCGAGCTGGAGCGCCGCTACCAGGTCGCCCCGGGGGACGAGCAGCTCTGGATGCTGCTCTGCCGGCGCGCCACGATCGAAACCGTACTGCGGCGCTATGTGTCGCGTATACCCGGTGTCGAGATACTCACCGGCATCACGATCGATGGGCTCGAGCTGTCGTCAACGGCTGACGGACCGGTTGCCCATGGCCTCAGGGTCCGCCGGGACTGCGCTCCAGCGTTTGGCGAAGTGCTGAGCGGCACGACGGTCATCGATGCCAGCGGGCGCACCAGCCGCTTTCCACGCTGGCTCGCGGCGGCCGGCATTGCCGTGCCCGAGGAACGGGACGACGCCGAGATCGTCTACTACACCCGCCACTACCAGCGCCGCGACGGCTGTCCGGAGCCCCCACGCGGTGGGAAAGATCGTGCCAGCGGCGACCTTGGCTACCTGAAGTACGGCGTGTTTCCGGGGGACAACGGTTCGTTTGCGGTCATCGTCTGCACCCATTTGAAGGAACAGGCGCTGCGGGAAGCCATCAAGGACGGTGCCACCTTCGATCGCATCTGCCGGTCGATCCCGGGCCTCGCCCCCTGGCTCGAGCCTGGCACGGTGGACCCGACCACCGACGCGTTCGGAATCGGCGATATCTGCGCCGTCTGGCGCGACTTCGCGCCCGAAGATACGCCGCTGGTGCGTAACTTTTTCGCCGTCGGGGACGCGGCGCTGCGGACGAATCCGCTCTATGGACGGGGCTGCAGCACAGGGATCCTGCACGCGCATCTGCTGGCGGATTGCTTTGCTGCAGCGTCGGACCCGACGGCGCGAGCCCGGCTGTTCAAGAGCCGTACCGAGGAAGAGCTGCGACCGATTTTCAAAGCGAGCCTCGCCGAAGATCGCAGGGGCATCCGCCGCGCGCTCGCCATCATCGAGGGAACGCTGCTCGACCAGCCGGACAGCTTCAAAAAATGGTTTGCGCTGGCTTTCGGTGATGCCCTGGCCGCAGCCGCCCGCTACGATCTGCACGTGCTGCGCGGCATGATGCGTACGGTCAATCTGCTGGAACGCCCGGGAGACTTTCTGAAGGACTGGCGTACCCGCCTCACGCTGTTCGCCTACCTGTTCCGTGGACGGAAGCGCAACGCCGTGGCCCGCATGCAACGCGGCCCCACCCGCAACGAAATGCTGGCGCTGATCGACAGCGAAGCTGAAGCCGCAGTGACCGCCGAGGCAGCCTGAGCGACCGGCTGGCGTGTGCCCCTGGCTGGGCGCCCCTAGCCGGGCGTCCCTAGTCGGGCGCCCCTACCCCATCTTCATTTCAAAAAAGCACAGCTTGTTGCCGTCGAGATCGCGCACGTAAGCGCCGTAAAAGACGCCAGGCACGCGCTCGCCAGGGGCGCCTTCGTCGGTGGCACCAAGCTCGATCGCTTTCTGATACAGCTTGTCGACGCCGGCGCGATCGCCGCCGGGGATGGCCACCATGGTGCCGTTGCCAGGGTGCTGGTCCTGTTCGTCGTAGGGAATACAAATCGCCAGCATGGCTCCCGCGCCCGGACCGGTGCCGTAGAACTTTATGCGATCCATACCCATCAGCTGCGACGCGCCGATTTCGCCGAGCAGCGCGCCGTAAAACGCCTCCGCCCGCGCCATGTCATTCACACCGATGGTCGTGTATCCCAGCATGCCTGTGCTCTCTACCAGTAAAGGGGGCAGCGATGATGCGCCGCGTCGCCGGCAGCGGTCAATCCAGGCATGCGCCCTCAACGTCAGGGGATGCCGCTGGACGCTCTGCAGCGCCTGACCAGTCGCCACCGTCGAAGTCCGCCAACGTGAGGCCCCGGTTGATGTCCAGCCCCGTCAGACACCAGGCATGAGCATCAATGGCAATGGGGGCCCGCACCCGCTCGAAGAAGGCACTCGGGAACAGGAACCCGTCCCGTTCGGTAAAGCTCCGAAAGGTCACGTCCACGTTGGCCCCCTGAGTCGTCACGTACCCCTCGAGGGTGATCTGTACGCGATGGGTGCGTTGCGTCTCCTGATCGACCCAGAGCACCACCTCGTCAGCGGCGGATTCGCCGAGCCCGGGCACCAGGTCGAGATGCAGCAGCCAGTAGTCACGGCCCCGCTCCCTGCGGCTGCCGAGCAGCCGGAAAGCTGCGGCGTGCTCGGCCAGCGCAAGGGGGCCGAGGGTGAACAGAAAGAACGAATCAGCAGTCAGCGCCGTCGACTGCCGAACGTCCGGATCCCGGCTCGCCACGCCGTCGTAAGCCACGAGGGTTGCCGCATCCGGCGCCACCTGCGGCTGACGCAGGACCTGCTTACGGCCACCAGGCCCACGGTAGTCGGCCGCATAGAGGCGATCTGCCAGCAGCAGCCGCTCCTCGGAGCGTACGCGGTAGCGGAAGTCCGTGACCAGCGGTTGAATTCGACGGATCAGAAACTTCCAGCGGCCATCGAGCGCAATGGCAACATCGTTGAGCAGGGCCAGCCGATCGCCGCCGTGCGCCTTCAAGGAGGCCCGAAACACGCTGGGGCCGTCCAATTCGTCGGGGGCGACCACGGGCCCACAACAGGTCCCGCCCGGGCGGGGAAAGTCCTTCGCACAACCCGCACAGGCGAGCAGCAACGTCAGGCAAAAACAACGCAGGGAGCAGTTCATGCGCCGTAACCTAGCCTCGTGGCCTGCAAAGGCGGATCAATGCGCTGCGGCCCTGGGCCTAGCTGCCCCGGGCCTCGACACAAGCCGGTTCGCTACTGCCCGTTACGCCAGGTGACCCCGAGGAAGCCAAAGCGACCCACGGGGCTGACCGGCCAGGCGTTCTCGCTGAAGAACGGTTCCTCGTCCGTCACGTTGTTGATGCCGCCGTAGAGATCGAGCGACTCAGACAGTGCGTAGCTGAAGGACAGATCGTGGAACCACAGCGCGTCTTCCGTTCCGCGGCCGCCGAAGATCGACTGTGCGTCCTCGATCTCGACCCCGTCGACCTGTTGCTCACCCTGGTAGTAGCTCGTCCACCGCAGCGTCAGCGGTCCTTTCATAAAGTCGACGGCCAACTGTCCGGCCAGCTCCGGCCGCTGCAGCTCCTCAAGCTCTGGATCCACCGCGCTCGGATCACCGGGATCGAAGAAATTGTCGATCTTGTCGAAGACCGTACCGGAGCCGGATACCCGCCAGTCGGCGTTGAGCGCCGAGAAGTCGTACGCGGCCGTAAAGTCCACGCCTTCCGCTTCAAGCTTGCCGAAGTTCAGCTGCGTCTGACGCAGGAAGTTGAAGCCGAGGAACTGCGCGCTGCCCGCGGTTCGGTTACGGGTAAACAGCGCGCAGAACTGGTTCGGAAACGACGACGGATCGGTGTTGTAGCAGCTGTTGACGATGTCCTGGTCATCAACTGCCTCGATGGCGTCCTCGATCTCGATCTCCCAGTAGTCGACGGTCACCGTCAACCCGGCGAAGAACGTCGGCTCGAAGACCAGGCCGAGCGTGAACGTATCAGCCGTCTCTTCGGTGACGTCAGAGTTGCCGGAGATCAGGCCGCTGAACCGCGCCGAAAGCGGATCCACAAATCCGGCTGGAATACCGTCGGCGGCGCAGTTCGCGGCGCGGTTGGCACCGCGAGGGTCGCCGTCTGCCGTCAGCGCATCAATCGCCACCTGCTCACAGGGATCGTCCGGCCGGAACGTCGCGCTGATATCGGGCGAGAACAGCTCGAAGATGTTCGGCGCCCGGACCGCACGGGACTGCGTTGCGCGCAGCTTGAGATCGTCCACCGGTGCCCAGGCAACGCCAACGTTCCAGGTATTGGTTTCTCCGATCGTGCTGTAGTCGCTGAAGCGATAGGCCAGATTCATGGACAGCTCGCGCGCCCAGGGCCGATCCGCAAGCAGCGGCAGCAGCAGTTCACCGTAAATTTCCCAGACGTCGTAGTCGCCGGAAGAATCGCTCAGGAGCTGCTCCGGATCAAAGACCAGCGAATTCTGGACGTTGTCGATATCCCGGATCAGCTCGCCGGCAGCACCGTCGATGGTCGTCACCGGCAGTACGCCCTTAACCAGCGGATCATAGCGCTGCTGGTTCTCTTCTTCGCGCCACTCGAACCCGAGGGCGAAGCCGATCTGCCCGCCGGGCAGCTCAAAGCCACCCAACTCGCCGCCGAGGTTGGCGGTAAAGACGGTCTGCTCGAGCTCGAACTCATCGGACGTCGTCGTGGTGACGAAGTTGATCGCCTCCCGCGATGCACCAACCGGTCCGCTGAGCAGCGACAGCGGACGGCACTGGCCATCACCGGGGTTGAAGGTAAAGAAGCCCGGGTCGAATGCTGGAATACCGAAGAAAGTGGTTGGTGGTCGCGACGTGCTGTCGACATCGCTGCGACAGATCGGCTGACCGGACGCCGGATCGGCGACGGCATCAATCGCGGCGAAGTACCGATCCTGGATCACCGCGTTCTTGTCCTTGTACTCGCGCTCGAACTTGCCGTAGTTGGAGGCTACGTCCCAGTTCCAGCCGTTATCGAGGGTGCCCTCGAGCCCGACGACGAAGCGCAGGGTATCGCGGATGTTCTCATCGATGTTGGCGCCCAGATCGGTCGGATCGCGGGTCACCCGCAGGCCGCCGTCGGCATCAGCCACCGGCTGCAGCGCGGACGGGATGTAGGGGTTCTCCGGGGCGATGAAAATCAGGTCGTAGAAGGTGTTCAGCGGCCCGCCGACCTCGACGTTCTGCCGGGAGTACTTAGCTTCGCCGAACACCCGCAGCTGCTCGGTGATGTCGAAGTGGCTGTTGACGTTGAGCGTCCAGCGCTCTTCTTTCGGCGTCAGGAAGCCGGCGTTGTAGTACCCCTGCACACCATCGCCGCCATACTGGTTGAAGTTCGATGCGATCGCACCGTCCTGATAGGGCCGCACGGAACCGTCATCGTTGATCACCCAGCAGCCTCCGGCCAGGCCGAACGCTTCGCCCTCGAGCAGGCTGTTGAACCCGAGGAAGGAGTCGAAGCAATCGTTGACGCCATTGCCGTCAGTGTCGACGAAGGTATCCGAATTGAAGCCGTCACCAACCACGACGCCACGCTCGGAACTGATCGAAAACGTGTGGAAGTCATCAACGGTCCGTGGCGGCGCATTGGCGGCACGATCGATGATCGAAAGCTCCGCCGGGGTCAGGACCGGCGCGGTACCGAACTGATCCTGAAACTGGGCCGAGAAGTCCGCTGCGCTCGGGACGTTCTGCCCGAAGGGATAGCGGCCGTTGTCCACCGTGTAGTACTGGGCGAAGTTGGGCGTCGCAGCGGCATCGATATCGCCGCTCTGGAAACGCAGCTCCGGGTTGTTGCGCTGGACCCCACGGCGGTTGTCGCGCAGGAAGCCGCGATCCCCGTAGCGGATTTCCTCGCGAAAGAAACCATCGAGACCGACGGTAACGTTGCCGCGTCCGTCAGCGAAGTTGCGCCCGAACAGCCCGCTGAACGACAGCGTTTCGCCGTCGCTTTCGCCGGACAGCCCACCCTGGACGTCGAGCGAAAAGCCTTCGAAGTCGTCCTTCATGATGAAG
>JBCDGJ010000051.1:0-29168 GCA_038757945.1 Pseudomonadota bacterium | reverse complement strand
GTGGGAACGGGGAAGGAACATGCGCGGGCCCAAAACCGAGATTCTTGCCGAGCAACGCCCACCCGGCAACCGCAGCACCCTTAACGGCCGGTTCGGCAGGCCGCGGCTCAGCCCTGCCCGGCGGCCAGCGCAGCGAGCACCCGCCGCCGCTTGCGGCTGCCGCCAAACTCATGGAGATCGTCCCCCGCAAGCTGGTCGAGTGCCAGCTCGAGGTCCAGCACGGCAGCACGGGAGGCATGAATGGCCGCCAGCGGGTGCAGATCGACGCGAACGGTGAAGAGCACCAGATCGTCGGCCAGGCGGCGCACGGTCTGTCGCTCAGATCGCACGAACCACTCCGCGGCAGGACCTACATCCAGAAACTCCCGAGCCGGATCCGGTTCAAAACGCACCGCGGCCGGATGAACGGACCAGTTGCGCCTGAGAAAGCAGCGCTCCGCGGGCAGCCGTTCGAAGAAACGCTCCATCCGCGTCTTCAGCTCCGGCGGAAACCCGCGCACCGGCGCGTGCACGGCGGCCAACGTGCCGCCGAGCTTGTCGCCGAGGCGCCAGTACGACGGCGAACACAGGCTCGCTGCCAGCAGCTGATAGGGCGCGCCGGAAACCGGTTGCCAGAGCAGCAGCAGATCGTCAGGAACCCGTTCGGCTGCGGCGACCAGCAGCGGTACCGAAGTCGAGACCGGCAACAACGGTGCCCGCGGTTGCGCCGCGCGGATCGCGCTGCAAGCAAGCGCCTCCGCCCGGGCAACTGGTGCCGCTGACGACAGCGCGAGGTACACGCTGCTGCAGTGATCGCGGAACAGCCGCTGCTTACGCAGCTGCTCTGCAGCGCTGATGCCATAGGGTAGCCAGTGTTCTAGGGACAGCGGCTCGAGCCCCATCCGGGGTCCGAAGTGTCCGCCCGCAAACGGCGGATCCCGATAGAACGCCCTGGTGGCTGCCGCTGCCGCGGACCCCGTCTGCGGAAAACGCATGGTCGGTACCCGTTCGGTCACAGCTCAAAGCAGCGCCGGCGCCTGTCGTCTCAGACGCTGGTGGCGGGAATGCGCTCGGCGATCTTGCCCGACCAGATCTTTGGTCCTTCGCGATGCACGGACGCCCCGCTGGCATCCACCGCCAGCGTCACCGGCATGTCCTTCACCTCAAACTCGTGGATCGCTTCCATGCCAAGCTCCGGAAAGGCCACGACGCGCGAGCCGGTAATCGCCTTGGACACCAGGTAGGCGGCGCCGCCAACGGCGATCATGTAGGCCGACTGGTGCTTGCGGATCGCATCGATCGCAATCTGCCCCCGCTCTGCCTTGCCGACCATGCCGAGCAGGCCGGTACTGGCCAGCACCTGCTCCGTGAACTTGTCCATCCGGGTTGCGGTTGTCGGTCCGGCCGGCCCAACAACTTCTTCGCGCACCGGATCAACCGGACCAACGTAGTAGATGACGCGGTTGCGAAAATCGACCGGCAGCGGCTCACCGCGGTCCAGGAGATCCACCATCTTCTTGTGCGCCGCGTCGCGGCCGGTGAGCAGCTTGCCGGACAGCAGCAGCGTTTCTCCCGCGCGCCACTGCTGGACGTCCTCGGGCGTCAGGGTATCCAGATCAACCCGGCGCACGTCGTCCCCGAGCTCGAAGTCCAGCTCCGGCCATTCCGCCAGATCCGGCGGCGTGAACACCGCAGGGCCGGACCCGTCGAGCTCGAAGTGGACGTGCCGGGTTGCCGTGCAGTTGGGCATCACGGCCACGGGCTTGTTGGCCGCGTGGGTCGGGTACTCGCGAACCTTGACATCGAGCACGGTCGTCAGCCCGCCAAGGCCCTGAGCACCGATGCCAAGCGCATTGACCCGCTCGAAGAGTTCGAGCCGCAATTCCTCGGCGCGATTGCTGGGGCCCCGCTGCACCAGATCCTGGATATCGATCGGCTCCATGAGCGATTCCTTCGCCAGCATCATCGCCTTCTCCGGCGTGCCGCCGATCCCGACCCCCAGAATCCCCGGCGGACACCAGCCGGCGCCCATGGTCGGTACTACGTCGAGGATCCAGTCAGCCACCGAATCGGACGGGTTGAGCATGGCAAACTTGGCTTTGGCCTCGCTGCCGCCGCCCTTTGCCGCGACCTCAATGCCCAGCTTGTCGCCCGGTACGACGCGATAGTGAATGACTGCCGGCGTGTTGTCCTTGGTATTGGCCCGAGCCCCGTTCGGATCAGCCAGCACGCTGGCCCGCAGCACGTTGTCGGGGTGGTTGTAGCCGCGGCGAACCCCCTCGTTGACCATGTCCTCGACCGACAGCTCGGCATCCCAGCGCACGTCCATGCCGACGTCGAGGTAGACGATCACGATGCCCGTGTCCTGACAGATCGGCCGTTTGCCAAGCGCGCACATCCGCGAGTTGACCAGCACCTGGGTGAGTGCTGCTTTCGCCGCTCGCGATTCTTCGCGCTCGTAGGCACTGCGCATGGCGCGAATAAAATCGACCGGGTGATAGTAGGAAATGAACTGCAGCGCGTCCGCGATGCTCTGAATCAGGTCATCCTGACGGATCGTTGTCATGGGCGTGTCTCATGGCTCGCTTTACACTGGCGGCAGTCTGCCGAAACGGCGGAACCGCCTCAACTTTGCCACCGCCTGAGCTGGCCCGGACCAGCCCTGGAGACCATCAGATGCACGTCCTCGGCATTCGGCGCCGTCGTCAACCGCAAAGCGCCTGCAATCGCGATCACCAACGCGTGGCAAGACGTCGGTGGCGCCGAACCGGGCTGTTCCGAGAGCGCTGCCTGCTACTGCTCATCACCCTGACCGCTGCGCACACCCTCAGGGCAGCTGAACCCGGCACCGGACCAGGCGCCCTGGCACTGCTCGAGCCCGCGAGCGACGAGTTTCACTTTGTGGTCGTTGGCGACACGCAGTTCGACGATCCAGCGGCCGCCAACCGGCTCTACGACGACCTGCGCTGGCTACGGCCCGCTTTTGTCGTGCAGGTTGGCGACATGATCGACGGCTATCAGAGCGCGGCGACGCTGCGCGCCCAATGGTTACGATTCCGCCAGCAGATCGCACCGATCGCAGCCGCCGGCATTCCGTTTCTGCCGGTCGCCGGCAACCACGATGTCTTCGGCGCCGACAAGACCCCCGACCCGCTGTCGCTTGAGGTCTACGAGCAGCAGTGGGGACGTGCTCACTACGATTTTCGCTACCGCAACACCCACCTGCTGATGCTGAACTCAGATCCCGTCAACCTGCCGAACTCGATCGACGCGGCGCAGCTCGAATGGCTCGAGGCGCGGCTGCGTGCAGCGCAGGACGCAACGCACCGGCTGGTGTTTCTGCATCGCCCACCGGCCTTTCTGAAGATGCGGGATCGGCTCACGGAGCTGTTCCGGCGCTACGGCGTGAGCCACGTGTTCTACGGGCACCATCATCACTACCACTACCGCAAGGACGACGGCATTACTTACGTGATGACCAACGGCAGCGGCAGCTCCGGAACAACGCTTGATGCAGCTGGATCGTTTCAGCATCTGCTGCAGGTCAGCGTTCGGGATCAGGAACTCACCTACGCCGTCATTCGCGCCGACAGCATCGAAGCGCCGGACTATGCCGTTCCCGAAGACAACTATGATCTCTTCGCGTTGCGGCGTGCGCTGAGCAGCCTGAACCCCCTGCTGACGGAAGCCACACAGGACCGGGGCGATCCGTGGCTGCGCTACCGAACCACCCTCGACATCACCAACCCGAGCGGCCGCGCGGTCACCCTGCACCTCGACTGCGGCTCCGAGGACGAGCGTTTCGCGTTTGCGCCCGCACAGCTTGCGCCGGTGACGGTCGCCGCCAGGGCAACCCGGACTCTCGCGCTGGAGGTGCGCCAGCGCAGCGCCGGGCGCAGCGAAAGCGAGCCCCGCTGCAGGGCGCAGTTTGTTTATCAGGTCGCCAGCGGGCGCTGGTATCCGCAATCCGTCGAGTTCCTGCTGCGCCTGCCTGAGACGCGCCCCTGACGGCTGGACTGCCCTTCCCTAGGACAGCTCGGCGATCAGGCGCAGCAGCATGGCTTCACCGGCAGCCAGCTGCGCAAGCTCGATGTACTCGTTCGGCTGATGCGCCTGTTCGATGCTCCCGGGACCACACATGATGGTTGGCAATCCGGCACTCCAGAACTGGCCGGCCTCGGCGGCGTAGGGTTGTGCCGAGGTCTCGTTCTGTCCGGTCAGCCGCTGCGCCAGCTGCACCGCCGGACAGCGTGGATCGGCCTGAAACGGGGGCGCGTTCGCCAGCAGCTCGATCTCGATGGCCGTCTTCGGGTTGATGGCTCGCAACGACGGCAGTACCGCCTCGTCGGCAAATTGCCGGTACGCCGCAATGTAGGCGGTCGGATCATCGCCAGCGACAGTGCGGATGTCAGTGGTGAACTCACAGTGACCAGCGGTGATGTTCGGCGCGGTGCCGCCCTCGATCAGGCCGCAATGCAGCGTGGTGTAGGGCGGTTCCGGCACGGTGGCGGTGCTCTGCTCCGCGCCTGCGCTCGCAGCGGCATTTGCCGCCTGCTGCTCACCGAGCCAGGCCACCAGCCGAGCGGCAGCCATGATTGCTGAAGCCCCCTGGTGCTGCAGGCTCGAGTGCGCCTCGTGGCCGGTCACGCGGGTGCGCAGGTAGGCGATCCCCTTGTGGGCAGTCACCACGCCCATCTTCGTTGGCTCGCCGACGATGACCGCGGCCGGCGCCGGTTCCTGAAGCAGCTGCTCGATCAGGAGCGGAGCGCCAAGGCAGCCGATCTCTTCGTCGTACGACAGCGCCAGATAAATCGGCCGTTTGAGCTCCTGCATCCTCGGTACCAGTGCCAGGCCCAGGGCCAGGAAGCCCTTCATGTCGCAGGTGCCGCGTCCGTAGACGCGACCATCGCGCTCCAGCAGCTCGAACGGATCAGAAGTCCACGGCTGGCCGCTGACCGGCACCACATCCGTGTGTCCTGACAGCACGATTCCCCCGGCAACGGCAGGACCGACCCGGGCCAGCAGGTTGGACTTGTGGCCACAGGCGCTGGGCACCCGCTGTGCGGCGATGCCGTGCCCGGCCAGATACGCCTCTACCCAGTCGATAAGCGCAAGGTTGGAATCGCTGGATACCGTGGCGAAGCCGACGAGCTGTCGCAGCACGTCGAGTACAGCCGGGCTCGGCCGGGCCGCGGTTTCCGGAGAAGATTTGGAAGATGCCTGCAAAACGTTAAGAATCGCGCGATGACGGAACCCCCCCAGTATACCGGACCTGACCGGCAGAACCTCGATGTAGTCCCCAGCGGGATCGCCGGACCTGCCTGGATCACCCCCGGACTGCTGGTGCTGGCCAACCTGGTTCCGCTCCTCGGCGTGCTGCTCTTAAGCTGGGATATCGGCCAGATCATGCTTTTCTACTGGTCCGAGAACCTGCTCGTGGGCGGCTTCAACGTGCTCCGGATCCTCAGCTACAGACAGGCGCGGGCCCTGTTTCTGGCCGCCTTCTTCACCCTCCATTACGGCGGCTTCTGCGCAGCCCACGGCGCCCTGCTGCTGAGCCTCTTCGACTACCCGCAGCTCGCCACCACAGCATCCGGCAGCGCCTTCGCTGCCCTGCCCCTGCTCGGCATGCTGGAACCCGCCGTGACCACGGTGCTGACCTCGGCGCCGCCGCTCTGGCTCTGGGGCTTCGGCGCGCTGGCCGCCTCCCACGCCGCATCGTTCCTGATCAACTTTCTGCTCAGCAACGAGCGTGCGACGACCTCGCCAGGCGAGCTCATGATGACGCCCTACCAGCGCATCATGATCCTCCACGTGGTGCTGGTTGGCGGGGGAATTGCCGTCGACGCGCTCGGGGCCCCGCTGCTGCTCCTGGTCATGCTGGTCGCGATCAAGATCACCATTGACCTGCGTGCACACCTGCGGGAACGGCGGCAACAATCACAGCCTGCTCAAGCCGCGTAACGTTTCACCAGCTGTTTGCCGAGCGCCATCATATGCACCTGGTCCGGCCCGTCAGCCTGCCGGCACCCGCGCGCGTAGTTGAAAGCCTCCGCCATCGGATAGTCTGCGGTCAGGCCGCCGGCGCCGTGGATCTGCATGAATCGGTCGATCACGGTCTGAGCCATCATCGGCACCATGATCTTCGCCGCAGCAATGTAATCCCGCGCATCCTTCGGCCCCACCTCGTCCATTCGCCGCGCGGTCTCCAGCGTCAACAAACGGGCCTGCTCGATCTCCGCGAATGACTTTGCAATGTCTTCCAGCACCGACTGATGCTCGGCCAGCTTGCGACCGAAGGTTTCCCGCTCCACCGACCGTTGCGCTGCGTACTCCAGCGCCCGCTGGGCACTGCCGATCAGGCGCATGCAGTGGTGAATGCGGCCCGGCCCCAGACGTCCCTGGGCGATCTCGAACCCGCGTCCCTCACCGAGCAGAATGTTCTCCGCCGGCACCCGCACGTTATCGAAGAGCACTTCCGCGTGCCCCTGGGGCGCGTCATCGTAGCCGAGCGTCGTCAGCGGGCGGACCACGGTCAGACCGGACGTATTGCGGGGCACGAGCACCTGGCTCTGCTGCACATGGCGGTTCGGGTTGTCCGGGTCCGACTTGCCCATGACGATGAAGATCTGCGTGCGCTCGTAGGGCGCGTTGGTAATGAACCACTTCCGGCCGTTGACGACGTAGTCGTCGCCATCCCGTTCGATCCGCGTGCGAACGTTCGTTGCATCGCTCGACGCAACGTCGGGTTCGGTCATTGCGTACGCGGAACGTATCTCGCCGTTCATGAGCGGTTCGAGCCACCGTGCCTTCTGTGCCTCGGTTCCGTACTTGAGGAACACCTCCATGTTCCCGGTATCCGGCGCGTTGCAATTGAACACCTCAGGGCTCCACAGCACGCGGCCCATGATTTCCGCCAGCGGACAGTAGTCGGCATTGCTCAAGCCACCGTGATCCACCGGCAACCAGAGGTTCCAGAGCCCTGCTGCCTTCGCTTTCGCTTTCAGTTCCTCCATGACCGGCACCGTCGCAAACCGGTCGGCAGCACTGTTGAGCTGCTCGTGATAGACGGCCTCGTTCGGGTAGATGTGCTCGTCCATGAACTGAGTCAGCCGATCGATCAGCTGTTCAGCTTCGGGGGAAATTGCAGGCATGGGCACTGGCTCCTGGGCAAAAAAAGGGAAATCTAAACCGGTTGTCCTGTGGCATCAGCTAACGGCTTTCGGTGTTTGGCAAGCAGTGGTTTGCAATCAGTTCGTGAGCTCAGCACACACTTCACGGCGAAGTTCAAAACGACTCTCGATAAACGTACTGGCACGATCCGAGGTTCAAGGTCAGATGCACCAGGACACGGGATTGTACCGGGCGTCAGCCTGACACCGGGCAGTCGGGAGCGGAAATCGCCATCAACGTACGGAGCAGCAGTCACAGCGCGCTTGAGCACGGCGCAGCGCACCCGCGCGGCAGCCTGGCGCAGCGGTTCGGGCGCTGGTGTTGGCGGTCGCTTGCCGGCGCGCTCCGGCTCGGCGCGGCGGCGCTGATTCTGGCGCCGCTGGCGGCGTCACCGGCGCTCGGCAAACTACCCCCGGAACAACGCCTGCTGATGATCCGCACCCTCACCGCGCAGCAGGACGGTCAGGTATTCGAGAACCGCGGTAGCGGCGTCATCATCGGCAACTACTACCTGACCGTGTATCACAACCTGGATCCCAGGCCGGCCGGCCATCGGCTGGGCGTACCCCGGGGGCGCAGCTTCCTGGGCGACCAGCGCGTGAACCCTATCTATAGTGATCCGTCGTCCGATGTGGCCATCCTACCCCTGCCTGCCGCCCTCTGTGCCGGGAGCTGCGCCGATCCTGCACCGGCTACCCGAGCGTTGCCGCAGCTGAACCAGGCCGTGCGCTGGTACCTGGGCAGTTCAGGGTCGCCCTCCGGCGCAGAGGGTTGGCGGCAGGGACGCATCCTCGCTCGGACCGTGGACGCGGTGCTCTCTGCGCCCCGCACGGCCGACGACGGAACCCGCGACCGGGAGGGCTGTGCGGCCGGTCTGGTGTACGAAGTTGATGCACCGTTCTTTCCCGGCAGCTCGGGCATGGCCGTCTGGGATGAGCAGGACAATCTGCTTGGGATTGCCCAGGGCAGCTACGAACGCGCCGACGGCCGCATTACCGGGTATTTCCGGCCCTGGTACTGCATCCAGCAGCACTGGCCCGGGCAGCTGCGCGTGCTGAGCCCGCCGTAGCCAGTTCGGTGCCGGGCGCAAACCGCTCGTCCGCTGTGCCGCTCAAGTCTCCGGCGTAGGACTCGCGGCTCGCGGCTCGCGGCTCGCGGCTCGCGAGTGTGGCTTCCAGGAACACAACGACGCACTAGCCGCAAGCACGCAACGCCTCTAATATTCCCGGGAAAGTGTCAACTCTAGGGAGGATGGGGAATGGCTAATGCTGAACTGATCCGGGTGGTCCAACACAACATGGCCCACGTGGAGGCCGGCACGATCGAACAGGCGCCGAGCGTGGCGCAGATTCCAGCCGAACACTACTACGATCAGGATCGCTTTGATCTCGAGGTCGCAAAGATTTTCCGCCGCATGCCGCTGATGCTGGCGATGACGGCAGAGCTCAAGAATCCGGGCGACTACAAAGCCCTGACCGCTGCTGGAGTCCCGGTGCTGATCACCCGCGATCAGGACGGCGTGGTTCATGCGTTCGTGAACAGCTGCAGCCACCGCGGTGCGCCGGTCGTCAACGACGGTCGCGGCAACACCCATCGTTTCACCTGCCCCTACCACGCCTGGAGCTACGACCAGCAGGGCGCCCTTACCGGCGTCTATCTGCCGAAGGATTTCGGGGACATCGACAAGAGCTGCTACGGGTTGACGAAGCTGCCCGTGCTCGAACGCTCCGGGCTGATCTGGGTCACCCTCGATCCCAAATCGACGCTCAACATCGAGGACTTTCTGTGCGGCTACGACGAGCTGCTCGACGCCTTTGGCTTCGCCGACTGGCACCACTTCGAAAGCCGCGAGGTCAAGGGGCCAAACTGGAAGATTGCCTACGACGGCTACCTCGATTTTTACCATCTGCCGATCTTGCACAAGGACAGCTTCGGCGCGGATATGCAGAACCAGGCCCTGTACTACGCCTATGGCCCGCATCAGCGACTCACGGCCCCCAACAAGGGTTACCTGGAGTTTAAAGACAAGCCAACGGACGAGTGGCCGCAGGAACGGCTGATGGACGGCGTCTGGACGATCTTTCCGCACATTTCCATCGCCACTTTTGATGGCGGTGGGCGCAGCGTCATGATCTCTCAGCTGTTCCCGGGTGCGAAGCCGGGCGAGTCGATCACGGTACAGAACTACCTGATGCAGGACGCACCGGACAAGGAGCGTGCAGAAGCCGCCCATCAGCAGTTCCTGTTCCTCGAGCACGTGGTGCAGAACGAGGACTACGCCACCGGCCTGCGACAGCAGACCGCGCTGGAAACCGGCACCAAGTCGCATGTGCTGTTCGGCCGCAATGAATCCGGCGGGCAGAACTTTCACGGCTGGGTCGACCGGCTCCTGAAAGCCAGCGACGAAGAGCTGCCGGCTCTGTTCCGGGAGGCGGCGCAGGCCGCTTCGGCGGTTCCTGAAGCGTCCGCAGGCTGATCAGCCGCGCCCTCGGCACCGTCGCCGGGCCCGTGACCGACATCGCTGGCCGGGGCCGCAACTCTTACTAGACTGAGGGGGATGAGTGCATCCCCTCCCAGAACGCAACCCGGCACGGCTTCGAGCAGGCAGAGCGCGCTGCGCGAGTGGCTCGAGCGGGCGGCAAAAACGCAGGTACCGGTCTTTTCGGCCACCGTGCGCGATGTCACCAGCGTCGTCGGGTCCACCAACTCTTCTGCCAGCGACCTGGCCGAGGCCATCGGTCGTGATGCCGCGCTGAGCGCCAAGCTCCTCAAGCTCGCCAACAGCCCGCTGTTCAGCCAGCAGGGGCGCAGCATTACCACCATCAACACGGCCGTCGTGCTGCTCGGCTTCGACGCAGTCCGCGATCTCGCGGTGTCGCTGTCCATCATCGACAAAGCGGTTCGGAGCACCGTCCGCGGCCCGCTCGTCGATGCCCTGCTGCGCGCCTTTCACGCCGCCGGCCAGGCCCGCACGATTGCTCTCAGCCAGCTCGACAAGACGCCGGAAGAAGTCTTTCTGGCAGGGCTCCTGCAACGCCTGGGCGAACTGGTCTTCTGGTCCAGCGGCACCGAGGAGGTGGAGCGGCTGCTCGAGCAGCCTGCTGCGACGGTGGCGGATCCGCGGGTGCAGACCAGCGTCATCGGCTTCACCCTGCGGGACCTCACGGCGCACCTGGTACAGCAATGGAACCTCGGTACCCTGCTGCGGGACGCCATCAGCGACGACGCCAGCGACGAGCGCAGCGCCGGCGTGCGGCTGGCCTATCGCCTGGCAGCAGCGGAGTCCGCCGAGAGCTGGGCACCGCTGACCTACAGCTCGCTCGGCGACGCGCCGCAGCTTGCCACGCTCGTCAAAGAACACGCGGAACTGCTGCAGCAGGCGTCGCGGAAAAGCTTCGAGCAGATCCAGCTCCAGGCTGAGCAAGCCACGCAGATTGCCAAGCGCTTCGGCGTCACCACACCGCCGGTCCACCGGGAATCGCCCGCGCTGGCGAACGACACCCCAGCACACGCTGCGACCGATCCAGTACGCCAGCTGGCCATTCTCAGCGAAATGACCAGCGCCATGCAGGGGCCGGTGACCCTGAACCAGCTGCTCCGCCTGGCCATGCGCGGCATCGTCGAAGGTGCCGGTTTTGATCGCGTCGCGTTTGCGCTGCTGACCCCGGACCGCGCCAACCTGCGGATCAAGCACCGCCTCGGCGAGTTTGATCAGCTACCAGAACTGCTGAGCCTCGAGGCGCACCCGCTGCTGGGCAGCGTCCTCGCGCAGAAGCAGCCGCTCGAATCCGCCACCCCGATCAAACTGAGCGGTGAGCACGTGTGGCAGGGCGCGACCTGCAGCGTGCTGCAATCGGTCCTGGCCGGCGGGACGCCGATCGGTCTGTTCTATGCGGATCGCTACAGCAGCGGGCCGGCCATCAGCCCCGAAGCCATTACCGCGCTCGGCATGTTCGTCCAGCAGATTGCGCTGGGGCTGGCGGCGCCCTACCAGCAATCCTGACGCCGGGCGCGCAGACCGGGTACCCGCGGGTCGACACGCCCTACTCGGCAGCGGCTGAGCCGACGCTGTTAACCAGTGGCCGCAGATGGCCCGCCTGCATCGCCTGCTGCACGAACGAGGCCTCGTAGGCGTTCTCCGGATCGCGACGGACCGCCTGATCGATGTGATGTGCATCGTCACCGACCAGAATGCGCCAGCGCTTCGCCTTCACCCCCTCGAGAATGATGGTCGCCGCCTGTGCTGCCGAGGTTGGCGCCTTGTCGCGGAAATCGAGCGCCCGCTGATGCATCAGCCGGCGGATATCATCGTCAGGGACATTGCTGACCGGCATCCCGGCCGCAATCAGCCGTTCGCGGACCTCGGCGATCTCTTCCGCCGTCATCTCCATGGGCGCATTGCGGCCAAGAATCGCCCCTGAATTGAGCGCGATCGACGTGCCGATATGCCCGGGCATTACAACGGCCGCGTGGAGCTGTGGCGCGTTCAAGCGGAAGTCGTTGATCAGCGCCTCAGTAAACCCCTTGACCGCAAACTTGGCGGCGCTGTAAGCGGTGTGCGCCGTTCCGGGGCCGAGCGTCGCCCAGAACCCGTTAATGCTGGACGTGTTCACCACCGCACCCTCTTCGCTGTTCAGCAGCAGCGGCAGAAACGCGCGGCACCCGTAGTAGACGCCATACCAGCAGACGCCGAAGGTGCGTTCCCACTCCTCCCGCGTGTCGTTGATGAAGCTGCCACCCCCACCGATCCCGGCGTTGTTGAACAGCAGATCGATGTGTTCCACACCATGGGCGGCCTGGACGTGCCGGGCAAAGTCGAGCATGGCCTGTTCGCTGGCCACATCGGCAACAAACGCCGAAATCTCCTCCGCGTTCGCCCCAGCCTCAACGCACAGCGTGCGGGTTTCGGCCATGTTGTCTGCCGAGACGTCGCACATCGCGACCTGTGCCCCAGCCGCGGCGAGCTGCAGGCACAGCTCACGCCCCATGCCGGTGCCACCACCGGTCACGACAGCTATCTTTCCTACAAAGTTCTCCATGACAACGGCTCCCGCTCTATCGAGTCGACAGTAGAGCGCCCAGCTCCTGCCAGGGCAAGCTTCGGGGGTGCCACGACGGCATGGTATCCCCGGGCCAAAGTGCGATAATCGCTGCCGCATGGAGACTCCCCTTCTGGAACTTGCGCGGCAGCTGGAAGCCACCGGCCTCGGTGCAGCGCTGCTGACCCCCGTCTGGCTGCTGCCAGTGCTCGCCGTCGCGCACCTGTTCGGCATGATGCTGCTGGTCGGCTCGCTGGTGCTGTTCGACGTGCGACTGCTGGGCCTGTCCTTTCAGACCGTCGCCGTACGGGAGATGTACGGCCGTCTGCAGCCGCTGCTGGTGCTTGGGCTGCTGCTGACGCTGCTCAGCGGCGGCAGCCTGTTTCTGGCCCGCCCGACTGCGATTGCAGCCAGCCCCTACCTGTTGCTGAAAGGGCTGCTGCTGCTGCTGGCGGTCGCCAACGCGCTGTGGTTCCGCACCCGGTTCCGGCGTGCGGACCTGGCCGGCGCCGAGGTCATTCGCACCGAACAGCCGGCCCAGCCCGGGTTCGCTCGAGGGATCGCGGCCTTGTCGATGGCGCTGTGGGCCGCGGTGATCGTCTGCGGCACGCTGTTGAGCGAGAGCGCGCGCTGATGCCGCCCGGAGCCGCTCTGCGCCACCCCGCACCGGCAACCCCATGCTGAACGACTGGGCAATCGCCGCCGAAGCGAGCACCATCGCCGCGCTGGTCACTACTCACGCCTGGGTGCCGCTGACGCTGAAGGCCGTGCACATGCTCGCCCTTGCGGTGGTCGGTGGTGCAGCGCTCATCGCCGATCTGCGCCTGATCGGGGTGGGTCTCGTGAATCACTCGGTCGCGACCCTGCACCGCGCCGCCCGGCCCTGGTTCTACCTCGGCATCGCCCTCCTGCTGCTGTCCGGAATTCCGCTGTGGATGGCCAACGCAACTGCTCTGAACGCTGAGCCCCTGTTCCAGCTGAAGATGCTTGTGCTGCTGTTGACCGTGCTCTACGCCATCACCGTTCGTGACGCGATCATCGCTGGAGCAATCCGGGTGTTTCGCGGGCCGCGGCTGACGGTACGGCTGGCCGGTCTGGTGTCGCTGCTGCTGTGGCTCACCGTCGCCGCGCTCGGACGCTACCAGACCTACACCCTGCCGGTGGCCTGACCGCGCGCCGCGGGGCCGTACCGCACCGGCCGGCGGGCCACCTCTGCTACACTGCGCGCTTATTTTCGGGAGTGCGCAGCATGAATAATCAGGACGTCGTCATCATCGATGCCGCGCGGACCGCGGTTGGCCGCCGCAAGGGTTCGCTTGGCTGGGTTCATCCAACCGACACGCTGGGGCAGACCTTCGCCGCCATCCTCGACCGCACCGGCCTTGCACCTAGCGCCGTTGATCAGGTCGTCGGCGGCTGCATCAACAAGCTCGGCGCACAGGGCATGAACGTTACCCGGACCGCCTGGCTGGCGCACGGCGGCGCCGAGACCACGCCCTGCATCACCGTCGATTCGCAGTGCGGATCATCGCAACAGGCCACCGGGCTTGCGTACTCGATTATCAAGTCCGGCGTTGCCGACGTGGTCATGGCCTGCGGCGTCGAGAACATGACGCGCCTGCCGATCGGCTCGGATGCCGTCGGGCTCAAACCCGAGTACGGCAAGCCGGTGGCGCGCAGCTACTTCGAGCACTACGAGTTTACGAGCCAGTTCGAAGGTGCTGAGCGCATGGCGGAGAAGTATCAGCTGACCCGCGCCGATACGGATGCGTTCGGCCTCGAATCGCAGCAGCGCGCCGCACGCGCGCAGGCAGCCGGCTACTTCGATGAGCAGATCATCCCGCTGACGGTGCCGGTATTCGACGAGAACGGTGAACGCACCGAAGCGACGCAGGTCTTCGATCGCGACGAGATTCCCCGCGACACGAGCCTGGAGGCGCTCGCGGGCCTCAAGCCCGTAGCCGGTGAAGACGGGATTCACACTGCGGGTACCTCGTCGCAGATCGCTGACGGCGCTGCCGCGGTGCTGCTGATGAGCGCCGCCAAAGCAGCGGAGCTCGGGTTGACCCCGATGGCACGCATGGTCGACACGGCGCTGGTCGGCTGCGATCCGGTGCTGATGCTCGAAGGTCCGATCCCGGCGACCGAAAAGCTGCTGGCCGACAACGGTCTCAGCATCAGCGACATCGACGTGTTCGAAGTCAACGAAGCCTTCGCCTCGGTGGTGCTGAGCTGGGCCAAGACCGTCGGCGCCGACCTCGAGCGCGTCAATCCCAACGGCGGCGCCATCGCGCTCGGACACCCGCTGGGCGCAACCGGCTGCGTTCTGATTACCAAAGCGCTGCACGAGCTGCGCCGGACTGGCGGCACCCACGGGCTGGTGAGCATGTGCTGCGGCGGCGGCCTCGGCACCGGTACCCTGATCGAACGACTGAACTGAGAAGCCCATGACCGATCGCAGCGCAGTGCTCATTCCCGGTGACGGCATCGGTCCGGAGATCACCGAGGCCGTCAAACGGATCCTGGGCGCAGCCGACGCAGGCCTGCAGTGGCACGAGCACCTGGCGGGCCTGAAAGCACTCGAGGCCGGCGCGGACCTGTTGCCCGAGAGCACCATCAACGCCATCAAGATGCACAAGGTCGCGCTGAAGGGCCCATGCACAACGCCGGTCGGCAAGGGCTTCGCGTCGGTGAACGTGCAGCTGCGCAAGGCCTTCGATCTGTATGCGGCAGTGCGGCCGGTGCGCAGCCTGCCGAGCGTGGAAACCCGCTTCAGCGACGTTGATCTGGTGATCATTCGTGAGAACACCGAAGGGCTCTACAGCGGTGTCGAGAATGAGGTGACCCCGGGCGTGGTGATGAGCATGAAGGTGGCAACCCAGCAGGGCTGCACGCGCATCGCTCGCTGGGCCTCGCGCTACGCCACCTTGCGCCGGCGCCGCAAGATCACGGTGTTTCACAAAGCCAACATCATGAAGATGACCGACGGCATGTTTCTGCGAGCAGCGGAGCAGATTCATGACCGCGAGTACCCCAACATCGATTTCGAAGCCGCGATCATCGACGCCGGCTGCATGCGGCTGGTGCAGGATCCGACGCAGTTCGACATCCTGCTGCTCGAGAACCTGTACGGCGATGTCGTCAGCGACCTCTGTGCCGGGCTGGTCGGCGGGCTCGGGGTGATTCCCGGCGCCAACTTCGGCGAGGGCGAAGCCATCTTCGAGGCCGTGCACGGCTCCGCTCCAGACATCGCGGGCGCCAACAAGGCCAACCCGCTGGCGCTGCTGATGTCTGCGGTCATGCTGCTGGAGCACCTGGCCGACACAGAAGGGAATAAGCGCGCGGAGCGCGCCGCAGGGCGAATCAGTGCTGCCTACCAGGAGGCGCTCAAGGAAGGCGAACGTACCCGTGATCTCGGCGGCGAGCTCGGCACCGACGGCTTCGCCGACGCCGTGATTGCTCGCCTGCCCGCGGCTTAGTCGGAGTTCAGCGCGGTTGCTCGCTGACGAAGCGGGCAATGACAGCGTAGACCTCATCCTGGATCGCTGCCGTTTCCTGCAGCGGCTCGTGCATCGAATCCGGTAGTTTCACGAGCTCGCAGCCCCGGTAGCGGGCGGCAAACCGGTGGTGCAGATCAGCATCGACGATGACGTCCTGGCCAGGGCTCAACAGCAGAATGGGCACGTCGAGGCGTCGCAACCGACGCTTTCTTACGGATCCGCGCATCAGCTTTGCCGCCGCGTTGAGCCAGGCCCAGGTCGCACCGTGGGTGGCGAGCTGCGGGTTGTCTCGCAGCAGCTGCATGATGACCTGAAAGCGGTCCGCATCGGTGGTGATACGGTTTTCGTTGTGGTCCGGATCGAGCGGCCCGGAACCCCAGGCAAAATCCTGTGCTTTACCGCGCCAGATCTGCAGCTGGGCAACACTGCGCACGAACCAGCGCGGCAGCCGGTAGATGCCGAGCATCGGCGCGCTGAGGATGGCTGCGGACCAGGGCAGCGGCTGCGGCCGCCCGGGTTCCAAGAGCCGCAGCGCGAGCATGCCGCCCATCGAGTGGCCGAGCAGCCGGTAGGGCGCCGGCAATTCTGCGGCAATCGGCGAAGCCAGCAATGCATCGACGTCATCGAGCAGCCGGTCGAAGTCACGGACGTAACCGCGCCGTTGTGACTCCGGAAATCGGCTGGAAAGCCCCTGGCTGCGCCAATCCAGGGTCAGCACGGTGAAGCCCATGGCGCCCAGGCGCATAATCGTCGGCAGGTACTTCTCGGTGAACTCACCGAACCCGTGCAGCAGCAGAATCGTGCCCTGCCGCTCAGCGTTCACAGCCGCAAACAGCGAGACCCTGAGCTGCGCGCCGTCGTCCATGGTTTCATACCAGCTGCGCGAGAGCGCGGCGCCTGCGGTCACGGCCTGCTCAGAACCCACTGACCTGCCCTTCCTTGCGTGGATCCGAGGCACCGACGTAGCCGCCGTCGACCCGCAGGATCAGCTGAGCACCACCAAAATTGCGGTAGTGATGGTCTTGCCGAAGCTGATGGCCGCGGGCGGCCAGCTCGGCGGCAACGCCGACCGGGAAGCCCTGCTCGAGGCTGACGGAGAAGTCCGGCTCCACCAGCCAGCGCGGCGCATCAGCGGCGGCCTGCGGATTCTGGCCGTGCTCGAAGATCCGGTTGATCATCTGCACGTGCCCCTGGTGCTGCATGTGCCCTCCCATCACGCCAAAGGCCAGCCGTGGTTCTGCAGCCTCCGTAACGAACCCGGGAATGATCGTGTGGTACGGGCGCTTACCGGGCCCGACCCGGTTGGGATGGCCGGGCTCGAGCACAAAACCGGCCGCGCGGTTCTGCAGCGCAATTCCGGTCCCGGGGACCACGACGCCGGAGCCAAAGCCGAGGTAGTTCGACTGAATGAAGCTGACCATGCGCCCGTCAGCGTCTGCCGCGCACAGATAGACCGTATCGCTCGACGGCGGAAGCGCCATTGGCGGCAGCGCGGACGCCTTGGGCCCGATGCTCGCGGCAGCCCGCTGTAGCGACTCCGACGCCAACAGCGCCGCTGGTTCAACGCGCATCGCCTGCGGATCCGCGATGTGGGCAAAGGCGGCGCGAATCGCGATTTTCATGGCCTCCAGCTGAACGTGCACGCCCGCCGCCGAATCGGGATCGGTCGCCGGCAGCTCCCGCAGGATGCCAAGCGCGATCAGGGTCGCAAGCCCCTGCCCGTTTGGCGGGATTTCGTGCACCTCGCGGTCCCGGTAGCTGAGCGTCAGCGGATCAACCCAATCCGGCTCATGGTTGGCAAGGTCGCTGAGAGCCAGCGGCCCGCCAGCATCCTGCGCGGCGTCGGCGATACGCTGGGCGAGCTCACCCTGATAGAAGTCATCCGCGCCGCGACCCGCAAGCCGTTCCAGAGTTCGAGCGAGGTCAGGTCGACGCACGCGAGTGCCGGCCTGCGGAGCCGGCAGAAAGTGGTCCGCGAACCCGGGTTGCGCGGCGAGCGAGCGCTCCGCCTCGGCCCAGCCCCAGGCCGTCTCCGGACCCACGAGAAAGCCGTGTTCCGCGTAGTGCCGGGCCGCCGTGAAGAGCTCTGCGAACGGCAGCTGACCGAAGCGCTCGCTGAGCACCGCCCAGGCGCTGACCGCGCCGGGTACCGTGACCGCATCCCAGCCGTGCAACGGCATGTGCTCGCGCCCCGCATAGCGATCCGGTGTCATCGCGGCCGGGGCCCGGCCGCTGGCGTTCAGGCCGTGCAGCCGCTCACCGTCCCAGAGCAGCGCAAAGGCGTCGCTGCCGAGCCCGTTGTTGCTCGGTTCAACCACCGTCAGCGTAATGGCGGCCGCCAGCACCGCATCGATCGCGTTGCCGCCCCGGCGCAGGGCTTCGATGCCCGCCTGGGTCGCCAGCGGCTGTGACGTCGCCACCAGCTGCTCTGCAGCAACGGGAGCGCGGCGGGACGGGTAAGGCAGGTCGAAACTCAGCACCCGCGCACTCTACACCGATACGCGCGCACGGTCAGAGCCTGACGTACCGCACAGATTGCGGATCGCGGTTGGGACCGTCATAGCAGGAGACTAGACTTAAGAAAGGCTGAAAAGGACATGGTGATGCGCGAAGCAAGCAACCTGGCAACGAGCTCCAAGGATGAATATGGAGCAGTGGTCAGCCGCCACCTGGGGCAGGACAGTCCCGACACGGCAGCATCGATCGGGCACTTCGCCCAGGAGTTCTGGCGCCGCACCCCACCACAGCTGCGCGGCGCGCGCGAGCTGGCAGCCGATGCGCAGCTGACCCGCGAAGCCTTTGCACTCTGGTCCGAAGCAGGCCAGACGCCCACGGACTCCGGCGTCCAATGGCACCACCACGCGGAGTCGAACTGCTCCCGGGTGCTGGTCCGACATCCCGATATGCCGTTTCTCACCGACTCGCTGGTGCTGGTCTTCACCGAAAGCGACCTGTCATTCGATTACCTCCATAACGTTATCCTCCCGGCCAAGGCCGACGCGGCCCACTCGCAGTCGCTCATCGCCATCGAGACAACGCTGCTCGAGCCCGCAATGGCCGCAGAGCTCACCACCGAGATTGAGCAGGTGCTGCAGGAAGTCCGTGACTGTGTCGGTGACTACGGCCCGATGAAGTCGAAGCTGACCGAGCTGCGGCAACGCTACGTGGGCCTCGGATCAGCCGAAGCCGAGGAAGCCTGCGCATTCATCGACTGGCTCGCCAGCGATCACTTTACGTTTCTCGGCTACCGGAACTTCGACTGGACCGACGGTTTCATCGAGCAGGTACCGGATTCCGCGCTGGGCACGCTGCGCAGGCGCCGGCCCTCCACCCGCCGGGCGATCGCCGGCCTGCGCCAGGAAGCACAGGACTTTCTGCTGGAACCGACCCTGCTGAGCTTCTCCAAGGCGGGTACCAAGTCACGCATCCACCGTCCGGCGTACCCGGACTACGTTGGCTTCAAGCGGTTCAACGAGGCGGGTGAAGTCATCGGCGAGGACGGATTCCTCGGCCTCTACACGTCACCCGTATACACCGAACGCCCGGATCGCATACCGGTGGTCCGCCAGCGGGTCGAGCGGACCCTCGAGCGCTCCGGCTTTCTGCCCCGCAGCTTCGACCACAAGGCACTGCAGCAGGTGCTTGCCACATACCCGCGCGACGAGCTATTTCAGTGCGCCGAGGATGAGCTATTTCAGAACGCAACCGCCATCGCGCACATCCACGAGCGCCGCGAAACGAAGGTGTTTCTGGACCGCGGCCGCTACGGCATGTTCTACAACTGCCTGGTCTATCTGCCCCGCGACGCCCTGCACACCCGCGTGCGTACAGAGATCACCGAACTGTTGCGGCAGCGCCTTGGTGCTCTGGACGTCGAGTACACACCCTACTTCTCAGAGTCGGTGCTGGTGCGGCTGCAGTACATCATACGGGTCGATCCGGAAGCCTCGATCGACGTCGATGTCGGAAAGATCGAACAGGCGATCATCAAGCTGGCTCCGGACTGGAGCGGCGAGCTGAAACGGGCCCTGCGCAGCACCACACTCAGCGCGGGTGCGCTGGCGCAGCCTCAGGAGTTCCGCGATGCGTTCCCCGCCAGCTATACCGAACGCTTCGACGTCAGCACGGCGGTCTTCGACGTTGGTCATCTGCTGCGCCTGGAAGACGACAGCAGCCTGATTCTGCGCTTCTACCGGAGCCGCGGCGCCTCCGCGCAGCAGGTCAACCTCAAGGTCTTCAAGATCGGCGATGCGCTGCCCCTGTCGCAGCTGGTGCCGGTGCTCGAGCACCTCGGTTTCGACGTGCTGTCGGAGCAACCCTATCGGCTGGCTACCGAAAAGCACTGCTACAACATTCAGGACTTCACGCTCGCCAGCCACAGCGAGGTGAACCTCGAGGCCGTAGGCCCGATCTTTGAAGACGCCTTTCGCAACATCTGGCACGGCGCGGCGGAAAGCGATCCACTCAACGGCCTGGTGGTCAGCGAGCAGCTGACCTGGCGTGAGGTAGCGCTGCTGCGCAGCTACGCGCGGTTCATGAAGCAGGCCGGATTCGGGATCGAGCAGTCCTTTATTGCGCAGACGCTGCTGAAGCATCAGAGCGCGGCGCGACTGCTGATGCAGTGCTTTACCGAACGGCTCGACGTGGAAGCCTTCCCGGGTACCGCGGCCGCCGACTTCGCGAGCTACCTGGATACGGTTGAGCTGATCAACGAAGATCAGGTACTGCGCCACCTGTTCGAACTGATCGATGCGACGGTGCGCAGCAGCTTCTTCCGTCCGGATCTGGACGAGCACAACACTATTGCTCACAAGATCGCTGCACGCGAGGTGGCGGCACTGCCGGAGCCGAAGCCGCTGTTCGAGATCTTCGTCTACGCCCCGAACCTGGAGGGCGTGCACCTGCGGTCCAGCCGGATTGCCCGCGGCGGCATCCGCTGGTCCGACCGTTTGGAGGACTTCCGCACCGAGGTGCTGGGGCTGGTCAAAGCCCAGATCGTCAAGAATGCCGTCATCGTGCCCAGCGGCGCCAAGGGCGGTTTCGTCCTGAAGACCAGCCCCGCCGGGCTCAGCCGGGATCGCTGGCAACAGCTCGGCGAGCAGGGCTATCGCCAGTTCATCCGCGCGCTTCTGTCCGTGACCGACAACCTCGTCGATGGCAAGCTGGCCCCGCCTGCACACGTCGCCCGTCTGGACGGCGACGACCCCTACCTCGTTGTCGCGGCCGACAAGGGCACGGCAACGTTTTCCGATACGGCCAATGAAATCGCCACCAGTGCCGGATTCTGGCTCGGTGACGCCTTCGCTTCCGGCGGCTCTATCGGTTACGACCACAAAAAGCTCGGCATCACGGCGCGAGGCGCCTGGATCTCCGTGCAGCGGCACTTCCGCAACCTCGGGGTCGATCCGCAGCGCGATGTCATCCGCACCATCGGCATCGGCGACATGGCCGGAGACGTGTTCGGCAATGGCATGCTGCGCTCCCGCAGCATCGCGCTGGTGGCGGCCTTCAACCACCTGCACATTTTTGTGGATCCGAACCCGGATACGGAAGCCGCCTTTGCCGAGCGCGAACGCCTGTTCCGGCTGCCGCGATCGGGCTGGAGCGACTACGACGCCAACCTCATCTCCGCCGGCGGCGGCGTCTTTCTGCGGTCACAGAAAGCCATTCCGATTAGCCCGCAGATGCGTGATGCGTTCTCGATCAGCGCCGACAGCCTGTCTCCGGACGCGCTGCTGCGCGCGCTGCTTGTCGCACCGGTTGACCTCATCTGGAACGGCGGCATCGGCACCTACGTCAAGGCCACGGAAGAGTCCAACGAATCGGTCGGCGATCGCGCCAACGACGCTCTGCGTCAGAACGGGCGTGACCTCAACGCTCGCGTCATTGGCGAAGGTGGCAACCTCGGCCTGACGCACAACGGCCGCATCGAGTTTGCCGAACGCGGCGGGCTGATCAACGCCGACTTCATCGATAACGCTGGCGGCGTCGACTGCTCCGACCACGAGGTAAACCTGAAGATCCTGCTGAGCGGCGCGGTGGGCCGCGGCGAGCTCGCACCCGAAGCCCGCAACGCCATGCTATTGGCGCAGGCGGATCGGGTTGCGGAGCTGGTCCTGGACAACAACTTCCTGCAGGCCCGCTGCCTGGCGGTCGCCGCGCGGCACTGTCAGGGCCGGGTCGACGAATACAACCGTCTTGCGCTGGCACTGGAAGAAGAACTCGACTTTCAGCGTTCGGAAGCCAACTTTCCCGATGAAGAGACGCTCAACGAACGCGCCCGCGCCGGTGCGGCACTGACCCAGCCGGAGCTCTCAACGCTGCTCGGCTACGTCAAGATCCTGCTCAAGCAGCAGCTTGCCGGTGCCGAGCTCGAGCTGGATCCGATCATCAGCTCCGTCGCTGAACGAGCGTTTCCGGAAGCGCTCGTCGCCCGCTTCCCGAACGATCTCGCGGAGCACCGGCTGCTGGCGGATATCGTCCGGACCGAGGTAGCCAACGAGGTCGTCGGTATTGCCGGGATAACGTTCGTCAACCGCGTCATGGAGTTTGTGGGTTGCAGCGCCGGGGAAGTGGTCCGTGCGTACTGGATCGTCGCGGAGCTGTTCGAGCTCCGGGAGCGCATGCGTTGGTTCGATGCGGTACCTGCGGATCCTGCCGAGCGCGAGGCGGGGATGCTGGCGCTGATGCGTTTCGTTCGTCGCGCCACGCGCTGGCTGGTCCGGCGCAACCGTTCGACGCTGGAAACCCGAACCCTGATCGAGCGCTACCGGCGGCCGGTGAATGAACTGCTCAAAGAGCCGGAGCAGCTGTTCCTCAGCACTTCCCAGGCTGCGGCCTACGGCCAGCGCCGTGACACGCTGAATCCCGGGCCGAAAACCGTACCTTCGGTCGCGCTTGGCTTCGAGATGTTCGGCGCTCTCGCGGTCGCCGACGCCGCAGCAACGGCCGACGTCCCCGTGACCCGGGCCGGGCCGGTGTATCGGGAACTCGGCGAAGCGCTGGGCCTCGATCAGCTGCACGAGCACCTGGTGGCCCTGGAGGTACCGAGCCACTGGCGCGCGATGGAGCGGGACGCGCTGCTCGATGACCTGTGCACCGAGCAGCTCACGCTGACCAACTCGGTCCTTGCCATGGAAAGCACGGTCGGCAACTGGCTGCAGACCCACCAGGACTTCGTCCGCCGCTGGCAGCACATCCTCGATGAGCTCGACCTGCAGCGCGACGTTGAGTTTGCCGCCGTCGCCATGACCATCCGCAAGCTGATGGACCTTTCCAGCTCCGGCTGAGCCGCCGATCGCGTACACTTGGGCCCGTTAGAGATGACCGGGCCCGGGATCATGAGCGGAACAGTCAGCCGGCTCAACACAGGCTACAGCAGCGGCTTCGAACCCAGTGCGGAAGACCTCTCCGCCTACTGGCTGCCGTTTACGCCCAATCGAGCCTTCAAAGCCGCACCCCGAATGCTCGTCAGCGCCAAGGGGCGCTACTACACCACCGCTGACGGGCGTCAGGTGCTGGATGCGATCGCCGGCATCTGGTGCTCCAACCTCGGGCATTCGCACCCCAGGATCGTAGCCGCCATTCAGGAGCAGGTGGCCGTGCTCGACTACGCGGCTTCGTTCCACTTTGCACACCCGGCCGCGTTGCAGCTGGCTACAGAAATCGCCGCGTTGTTTCCGGAGCCCCTGAACCATGTGTTCTTCACCAACTCCGGCTCGGAGGCAGTGGATACCACGATGAAGATCGCGCTGGCCTATCACCAGCTCCGCGGCGAAGGCTCGCGGACGCGGTTCATCGGCCGGCAGTACGGTTACCACGGTGCCGGCTTCGGCGGCATCAGCGTTGGCGGGCTGCCGAACAACCGCCGCCAGTTTGGCCCGCTGTTACCCGGCGTTGATCATCTGAGCTTTCCCTACGAACCCGCTGAACAGTCATTCACCCGCGGTCAGGCGCAGGTTGATCTGGCGCCCTACCGGGAGGAGCTGGAACGGACCATCAACCTGCATCACCCGAGCACGGTTGCGGCGGTGGTGGTCGAACCCTTCGCCGGCAGCGGCGGCGTCTACATCCCCCCGGCCGGCTATCTCGAGATGCTGCGGGAGGTCACCGCACGCTACGGCATCCTGTTGATCGTCGACGAGGTGATCAGCGGCTTCGGCCGCCTCGGCGCGGCCAACGCCTGCACGCTGTTCGGCGTTGCGCCGGATCTGGTTGCCACGGCGAAGGGCATCAACAATGCCACCGTGCCGCTGGGCGGGGTCGTTGCCAGCAGCACGATCTACGACACGTTCCTCGAGCGGACCGACAGCGGCATCGAGCTGTTCCATGGCTACACCTACAGTGGGCATCCGCTGGCAACCACCGCCGGGCTGGCAGCACAGGCCGCCTATCGCGAGGAAGATGCCTTTGCCGCCGCGGCCCGGCTGGCGCCGTACCTGGAAGAGCGCGCCCACTCGCTACGCGGCGAGCCCCACGTGAGCGATATCCGCAATCTGGGGCTGGTCGCGGGGCTGACGATCGCGCCGCGTGATCAACAGCCCGGGTCCCGCGCCACCGACGTTTTTCAGTACGCCTTCGAGAACGGCGTAGTCATTCGTCACAATGGCGACACCCTCGCCTTCTCACCCATCCTGTCGACGACCGAAAGCGAGATCGACACCATGATCGAAGTCACCCGCGACGCGCTGCGCGCCATCGCCTGAGCACAACCGCCAGAGCTTCGAGACTCAACGACCGAAAACCAAGGGGAACACCATGAGCCTGCTAAACCTCACCAACGACGAACTGCTCAGCACCACCCGGGCGGTGCGCAAACGACTGGACTTCGATCGACCGGTGGAGCGCGAAGTACTCAGCGAGTGCCTGGAGCTGGCCATGCAGGCGCCGAGTGGCTCCAACGCGCAGGGCTGGCAATTCATGTTCGTCACCGACAAAGCGAAGATTCAGGCGATCGCCGATATCTATCGTGAGCTGTTCAAAGGGTATGCGGCGAGCCCCATGGCCGCCTCAGCGCAGCATGCGGACGACCCGAAGATGGCGGCCACGCAGCAGCGCGTCATGAGCTCAGCACAGTTCCTGGCCGACAACATGCATCGCTGCCCGGTGCTGTTCATTCCCTGCCACATGGGCCGCGTCGACGGGACCTCCGGGGAAGGCAGCAATGCCGGACATGCGGCCGTATTCGGCTCCATCATTCCCGCCGCCTGGAGCTTCATGCTGGCCGCGCGGAGCCGCGGGCTCGGCACCTGCTGGACCACGATTCATCTGATGCAGGAGCGTGCGGTAGCCGAGATCCTCGGCATTCCCTACGACGAAGTCACCCAGATCGCCCTGATTCCGGTGGCCTACACCAAAGGCACCGACTTCAAGCCCGGCGCCCGCAAGCCCATGGAGGGCGTCCTGCACTTCGATCAGTGGTAAGCCTGCGCCGCTGATCGCGGGTTCGGCAAGCGGTCGCCGGCGATCCGGCGGCCGCTCAGAGATCCTTTACCAGATCCATAACCTGCTCCAGGCCGTCGATACGGCTGTGGAAGTTCTCGCCCTCCACGCGCACGCCGAGGCAGCTGATGCCAACGTCGCGGTAGCGTTCGAAGCGCTCGCGAACCATCGACGGCGTACCCACCGCCTGAAACTCGGTGATCATAGCGTCCGGCACCCGGGCCGCGGCGCCTTTGCGGTCTCCCGCGATCCAGAGCTGCTGGATAGCTCGGGCATCATCGACATAACCGGCCCGTTGAAAGGCTTCGTTGTAGAAGTTGGTCTGCGCTGAGCCCATGGCGCCCATCTGGAAGGCAACGCCCGAGCGTCGCGCATCGATCATGCCTTCGACGTCTTCGCCGATGCCGACGGCGACCGCCGCGTGGAGCGCCAGGTCCGAGAGGCTGCGGCCGGCGGCTTCGGCACCCTGCCGCAGGTAGCTCAAGTGCGCATCAGCGTGATCGGGCGAAAACGAGGTGCCGAGCCAGCCATCTGCTTCAGCACCGGTAAACTCAAGCGCCTTCGGCCCCAGGGTCGCCAGATAGATCGGGATGGTGGCCGGCGGATGATCCAGGCGCAGCGCCTTCCCTTCGCCGCCCGGCAGCGGCAGCTGATGATGACTACCTTCGAAGGCCAGCTTTTCGCCGCGGAAGGCCTGGCGGCAAATCGCAACCGTTTCCTTCAAGCGCGTGAGCGGCTGCCGGTAGGGGACACCGTGGAGCCCCTCGACCACCTGCGGGCCGGATGCGCCAAGACCGAGCAGGAATCGTCCCTCGGACAGCTCGTTGAGCGACAGCGCGGTCATCGCGGTCATCGATGGTGTCCGGGCGCTGATCTGCATGATCCCGGTACCCAGCTTGATCCGTTTTGTCTTCGCCGCCAGGTAAGCCAGCGACGTTACCGCATCCTGTCCCCAGGCCTCCGCTGACCAGACGGAGTCAACGCCAAGGCGGTCCGCCGCCATGACGAAGTCGACCGCACCTTTGATGTCCCCGCGGGCATAACCGCCAACCCCTACTGAGATTTTCATCGTCTCTCCTCTGCGCTGCTCAACCGGCAGCGGATGATGCTGTTCCCGCAGCGGCGGTCCTGCGCTGCTGCACGGCCAACCGCAGCGGCTTGAGCGACAGGGCCAGACAGACTCCGGCAACGGTGTAGTTCACGGCCGCAAGCACCGCGATGGAAAGATCGATCGCATCTTCGCGACCGAATACGTAGTCGTTCATGAGGCCGATGATCAGCGGCGCGAACAGGTAAGACAGGAACGAGACGCAGATCAGGTACAGGGCAATGAGCTGCCCCCGCAGCTGATTCGGCGCAATCGATTGCAGAGCCGCGTTGCTCAGACCCGTCGGCATGGCCATACAGAGCGTGATCGGGACCAGGAGTGCGGCCGCGATGCGGCCATCGGGCAGCAGCGGCATCACGACGGCGATGGGTGCCAGCGTGAGCGTACCCCAGAGCACTACGCGCATCGGCGCGTCAGCGCGCCCGGACCCCAGCAGCCGCCCGGCGACCCAGCCGGCGCAGACGCTGCCGATGATGCCGCAGCTCATCGCAATAGTGCCGTAGGTGAGGCCAATCTCGGTCCGGCTCCACTCGTACTTGCGCACAAAGAGCTCGACGACCCAGGTCAGAAACGCAAAGCCCTGCAGCGACAGGCACAGGTAGGCGATGAAGTGCAGCGTCAGGTAGCGGCCGCGCTGCCGGACAAAGGTGGCGAGCTCCCGATAGCTGTAACCGGCACCGCCGCTCACGGCACCGCGGCGCTCCGGCTCGACGAGGGTAAACATGAGCGCCGCCAGCAACACGCCGGGCAATCCGACGCTGACGAGCACGAACTGCCAGGAGTAGACCGTGCCGAGCAGAGGTAGCGTCAGGCTTGGCTGTGCTTCCAGATAATCGATCAGCGGGCCGCCGACGAAGCTGGCGAGCCCGGTACCGATAAACGGTGCCGTGGCCACGACGCCGAACGCGAGCGGCAGCCGCTCAGCTTCAAAGTAATCCGGCAGCATCGACGTAGTCGCCGGACCGAGGCTCGCCTCACCGACACCAACCCCCATCCGCGCGGCGAAGAGCTGCCAGAAGCTGTTCGCCAGCCCGGCCAGGGCCGTCATCGCGCTCCAGCTGAAAATGCCGGCGGCAATGAGGTTGCGGCGGTTGCCGCGGTCCGCGTAACGCCCGAGCGGAAAGGTTGAGAGCGAATAGACGAGGGAGAACGCGAGGCCGATGATCAGCGAAATCTGCGTGTCGGTGAGGCCGCCGAGATCACGCTTGATGGGGCCGATCATGACGTTGAGGATCTGCCGGTCGATGAACGATAGCGTCGACGCCAGGGTCAGCACGATCACCGCATACCACAGGTACGCCTCGGTGAATGGAGCGCGGCGACTCACCGTGTCTCCGCCGCCAGTTCGCTCAGCAGCTCCGGTAGCCCCGGGATCTGCTCGGCGCCGGCGAGCACCTGCACGCTGCTGCCCGCATACGAGTCACCGATCGGCTCGGCGCGACCGCCCAGGCACTGGGCGAGGAACCCCTCCGCAGTCGCCCAGAACGACAGCCGGTTTTCCGGACGCACGAACCCATGGCCTTCGTCGGGATAGTTCAGGTAGGTCACCGGCAGCTCGCGGGCCTGCATCGCCGCCACGAGCTGATCCGATTCGAGCTTGGTGACGCGGGGATCGTTTTCGCCCTGCCCGATGAGCAGCGGCACGGTGATGGCGGCGACCCGGGTGATCGGAGACCGGTTCAGCATATCGGCTCGATCCGCCTCCTCGGCCGGATCGCCAACGAACTTGAACCAGGAGTTCTCGAGCAGCGGTGCCCAGTAGTCCGGAAAGCTCTCCACCAGCGTGACCAGGCTCGACGGGCCAACCAGATCAACGCCGCAGGCAAAGGCGTCCGGCGTAAAGGTCACGCCGACCAGCGTCGCGTAGCCGCCGTAGGAACCGCCCATGATGGCGACCCGATCCGGGTCGGCGATACCCTCAGCAACGGCCCAGCTCACCGCGTCGATCAGATCCTCGTGCATGGCGCCGGAAAACTCCCGGATGGCTGCATTCAGAAAGGCCTTGCCGAAACCGGTCGAACCCCGGTAGTTAACGTTCAGCACGGCGTAGCCGCGATTGGCCAGCCACTGGCGCATCGCACTGAAACCGCCGCTATCGCGCGCCCAGGGACCGCCGTGCACGAGCAGCACCAGCGGCGCCGGCCCGGGATCCGTCGCCCCACCCTGTTGTGCCGGTCGCGTCAGGTAGGACACCAGGCGCAGGCCATCGCGGGCTTCGATCGTGACCGGCTCGGTGGGTTGCAACGGCTGGCCCTCGAGCTCCGGGCGGGTGGTGAACAGCGGTTCGAGCTCACCCTGCTCGAGGTTGTAGCGAAAGTAGGCTCCGGGCACCTGGGCCTGATCCGAGTACACCAGCAGCTGTTTGAAGTCGTGAGTGCTGGCAACGAACTGCAGGCTGCCGCCCAGGGCGCCGGTCAGCTTGTCGAGATGGGGTGCAAACTCAGGATCCAGCGCGCGCCAGTCCTGCTCGAGATACTCCGCGCCAAAGGCAACCGGCCGCCGGCTCACAGGGTGCAGCAACACGTCGTTGACGTCGGCCTGTGGGTGCTCGCCCAGGGTGGTCAGCGCTCCGCTGTCGAGATCCAGCGCCGTCAGCGCGGTCAGATCGCGACCGCGGGAATCCAGCATGAGTACGGTCCGGTCGTCGGTCATGGACAGCAGACCCGTCGTCAGCGTGTCTTCGGCTGGGATTGTCGCTACCGGAGTCCAGGTGCCGTCGGCTTCCCGCCGCAGGACCTCACTGCCGCCGCCCGGGCGTGCACGCATGGCGGCCTGAGGCAGCAGATTCAGATCCACGGCCCAGTCGTTGAATCCCGGGTTCTCCGCCACCAGGGTCCGCGCGCCGGTACCGAGGTCAATCCGATGCAGGTCAAACAGGCTGGAATCGCGATCGTTCATCCCGATCAGTACGCTGCCAGGCAGCCGGGG
>JBCDGJ010000050.1:0-29192 GCA_038757945.1 Pseudomonadota bacterium | reverse complement strand
GGTGCTGCTGCCGTAGCGCCCAGCGCTGCCGCGACGACCTCGGCTTCACTCGCAGCTGGCGCCTCAGCAGTACCGGGGTCTGCCGCCGCTTCTGCCTCTGCGCTGTCGGCGTCGCTCTGGCCATCCTCCGCGTCATCGGCACTCGCCGCGTCCGCCGCAACTGCTGCTTCCGCGACGTCGGGCGGACTGGAATCGGGCTGATCAGCCGCAGCTTCGGCTTCCTCGAGCACCTCGGTTGCGTCGCTTGCCTCGTCAGCGGCGGCCGCTTCCCCTGCTGCCGGATCCCGCGCCCAGCGGGTATCGGCCGCCGCGGTATCGTCTGCTGCCGTGTCCGCCGCTGCAGTTCCGGAAGCGTCGAGCTCAGGCTGCTCGGTCCCGGACGAGAGCGCACCTGACTGATCCATGCCGGCCACTTCTGTGCGGGCGTCCTCCGGATCCGGCTCGGTTTCTGTTCTGTCTTTTTCGTCGCTCATCTTTGTCTATTTGCAACGCCTGTATGCAACTTCTCTTTGCAATGTCTCTTTGCAATGTCTACGTGCAACGTCTGTTGTCAGGGCCTGCAGGCATTGTCTGGCTGCCATCCTGGACCAACCGCCGGCCGCCCGTCAGCTCTGTCGTAGACGCCGCGTCTGCGGATGCTCGTCCATTGTTTCGAGGACCGCGTCATCCGCGGCCCCCGAACATTCGAGAACCTGCGTAAACCCGAGCGCTGAAGCCTGCTCGGCAACCCGCCCGGACGGTACCAGCACCGGCAGGGCCAGGGCCGCAGGCATCAGGGCTGCCACGGCTTCGAGCCCGGCGCCGCTGGAGCAGACGACCGCGCCAATCTTACCCGGTTCCGCCGCCTGCGTATCCGTAAGCCGGTTCACCGGCAGTTCAGCGAGATCAGTCACCGGCACCCGGCGATAACACTCCAGCCGTGTCACCCGCGCACCGGCGGCGGCCAGCTCCTCCTGCAGCAGGGTCCGCCCATCGACCCCGGTCACCAGACAGACCCGCATGCCCTGCCAGCTGCCGCCCGCAAGGGGGCCACGCAACAAGCCCTCGGAAGTGGCCTCTTTCGGCACAAAGGCTCGAACCCCACGCAAAGCGAGCGCCGCTGCAGTCCGCGGACCGATGGCAAACACGCGCTCGCAGCGGGACCAGAGGCGCTCCGGCGCATGGCGAACGGCTTGCTCGGACACGACGATCGCAAGGTCGATGCGCTGTGGTATGGCGCGCCGCGGGATCGGCTCGATCGTGAGGACCGGCGCCTTCCAGACCGGGTAGCCGGCCTCGTGCAGGCTGGCGGTCAGCCGCGTAGCACCGGGCTCGGTCCGGGTCACCCAGACCGCCTGCTGCGTCATCAGCCGCCCTGTTCGAGCGCCGCCAGCAGCGGCCGGGCGCCGGCAGTAAACAGCTGCTCCGCCACCGCGCGCCCCAGCGCTTCGGGATCGACGCCGCGACCTTCGCCGGTGAGCAGCTGCGTGCCGTCCGGCGCGGCCAGCCGCGCGCGGAGCCAGAGCTGCCCGTCATCGGCCTGCTCTGCAAAAGCACCGAGCGGTGTCGAGCAGCTGGCGCCCAGCGTCTCGGCAACTGCGCGCTCGGCCCGCACCCGCGCGGCAACGTCCGCCTGGTTGAGCACCGCAATCCGCTCCAGCACATCGGTCGCGCCGGTCAGGCATTCGATGCCAAGAGCGCCCTGTCCGGCAGCGGGCAGCGACTCATCAACCGACAGCCGAGCAGCAATGCGCTCGCCGAAGCCGAGCCGTTCCAGCCCGGCTACCGCCAGCACCAGCACGTCGAACTCGCCGGCATCGAGCTTGGCGAGCCGCGTGTTGACGTTGCCGCGGACCGGACTGAGCTCGAGATCTGGCCGCAGCCGCTTGAGCTGCGCCTGCCGGCGGAGGCTCGAACTGCCGACCCGAGCCCCGCGCGGCAGCGCCGCAAGAGACACGACATCGGTGCCAACCAGCGCATCCCGCGGGTCCGCACGATGGCCGATCGCTGCCAGCGTGAAGCCCTCGGGCATTACCGCCGGCACATCCTTCATGGAGTGCACGGCCAGATCCGCTCGGCCTTCCTGCATCGCGACCTCGAGCTCCTTGATGAACAGCCCCTTGCCGCCGACCTGGGACAGCGGGGCGCTCAACCACTGGTCGCCGCGCGTCGTCATGGGGACCAGCTCGACGGTCAGGTCAGGATGGGCCCGGCGCAGCTCAGCGGCCACAAACTCTGCCTGCCAGAGGGCCAGCTGGCTTTCCCGGGTAGCTATTCGAAGGGTGTCTATGGCTATAACTCCTGTATCGCTTTACGCACCCCGGCAACGTGGCGCCGGCTGACATCAAGGGACTGATCAACGCCGTCGAGGCGGATGGTGACAGACCCGCTCTCCCCACGTTCCAGAGCGGTAATGTGCGCGGCTGCCACCAGCGCGTTGCGATGCACGCGAATCAACCGGCCGCCAAACTCCTGCTCCAGATCGCGCAGCGTTTCGTCGACGACCACCTCGCCCGCATCGTAACCGACCGTCACGTACTTGTGATCCGCCTGAAAGTATCGGATCCGCTCGAGCGCAATCAGCTCGATACCTTTGTGCGTGCGTGCCGCAACGTGAGTTCGCACGCTGCTGCCATCGGCTTCCGCCAGCGCCGTCAGCTGCGCCTTGTTGATCCGCGTCAGCTGCGCAAGCGCCCGCACGAGCTGCTCCTTACGCACGGGTTTCAGCAGGTATCCCACCGCGAGCAGATCAAACGCCTGAACGGCATGTTCCTCGTAAGCGGTGCAGAACACGACCGCGGGTGGTGCTTCCTGGCCCGCAAGGTGACGCGCCGTTTCGAGACCATCCATACCCGGCATCCGAATGTCGAGCAGAACCACATCCGGCAGCAGCGCCTCGCATTGCTCGAGCGCGATCAGCCCGTTGCTCGCTTCGCCCACAACCTCGTGCGGCGTCGCCGCTTCGATCATGCGCTTCAACCGTTCCCGGGCCAGATGCTCGTCGTCAACGATCAGTACCCGCAGCCGCTGCCCGGTCACGCGCCCAGCTCCGTGCCGATCACCCCGCTGATCGGATAGTAGAGCCGGGTCACGAACGCGTCGCCCTCCGGCCGCGCATCGACGCCCGCCTGGGTTCCGTAGAGCACTTCCATACGGCTACGGATGTTGTTCAGCGCCATCCGGTTGCCTGCGGTCGGGGAGGCATCGGCCGCCGGCAACGGGTTACGGATGCTGAGCTCAACCCGCTCCGGCGTGCGTCGCAGCTGCACCTCAACCGTACCGCCCTCCGCCCGGGGCTGGATCCCGTGATAGATGGCATTTTCCAGCAGCGGCTGCAGCGACAGCAGCGGGATCTTCAGATCCTCGTGCGGATCGAGCTGCCAGTCGACCTCGAGGCGCTCGCCGAGCCGCAGCTGCTCGATGCGAACGTAGCGTCGGCAGAGGTCCAGCTCTTCGCTCATCCGCACCTGGTTACCAGCGTCGTTCAGGCTCGCCCGGAACAGCTCCGAGAGATCCTCCACCACCGACTCCGCGGTATCCGGATCGATCGCGATCAGGCTCGCAATGATGTTCATGCTGTTGAACAGAAAGTGCGGGCGGATGCGCGACTGCAGCGCCTGCAGCCGCGACTGCAGCTCGGCGCGCTCCCGCGCCCGGAGCTGCTGCTGCACGTAAAAATAGCGCAGCGCCAGGCCGGCGATGATGCCGGCAATCACCAGCTGCCCGGTGATCTGCTGCCAGTCGATCGAGGGTGTCTCTACCAGCACGCGATCGGCAACCACGCCCATGACCCCCGTGACCAAGAGCACCAGCAGAAAGGCGCAGCCGGCGCCGACCGGGAGCGGCATCCGATTCAGCAGCGGACGCAGGGCACACACCAGCACCGCGCTGCACAGGGCCACCCATTGCACGAACAGCGACATGAGCGCGAGCCGGATCCAGGTCAGGGGACCACCGGCAAACAGCAGAATCAGCACCAGCAGCTCTGCGAACAGCACCAGCAGCGACAGCGCCGGGGCGCTGCACAGCTCCGGCACAAAAAAAGCGGTGTCCGTTGCCGCGGCTGCGCCGGTTGCGCCGACGGGGCGGCGATGGGCCGATACTGAACTTCCGATGCTGCGCCCTCCCTGATGGTGCGCCCTCCTTACCGGCGCGCAGTATACTGCGCGCCCTCCAACCGATACGACCAGCCGATGTCCGCACCTAGAGGCCCGACCAAAACCGACAGCAACCCGCTCTGGGGAGGACGCTTCAGCGAAGCGACCGACGAGTTCGTACAGACGTTCACCGCCAGCATCGATTTCGATCGCCGGCTTGCAAGCCACGACATCCGCGGCTCCATCGCTCACGCGAACATGCTGGCGCACGTCGGCGTGCTGACCGATGCAGAGGCGGTTGCCATCACCGCCGGGCTCGAGCGCATCGAAAACGAGATCCAGGCCGGCGAACTGCGGTTCTCGGTTGCCCTCGAGGACGTGCACATGAACGTCGAATCGCGCCTCATCGAGCTGATCGGGGATACCGGGAAGAAGCTGCACACCGGCCGCTCCCGGAACGATCAGGTCGCCACCGATCTGCGCCTGTTTCTGCGCGATGAAATCGATCGCATCGAAGCAGACACCCGGGCACTTGCAAAAGCGCTCGCCGAGCAGGCGGAGCGCTATGCCGACACGATCATGCCGGGCTTCACGCACCTGCAGGCCGCCCAGCCGGTCACCTTTGGCCATCACCTGCTGGCCTGGGCCAGCATGCTCGAGCGGGACCGCGAGCGCCTGGCCGACTGCCGCCGGCGGCTCAACCGCCTGCCCCTCGGCAGCGCGGCGTTGGCCGGCACCACCTTCCCGATCGATCGCGCGCACGTCGCGCACGCGCTCGGCTTCGATGGCCTCTGCCCGAACTCGCTCGATGCCGTGTCCGACCGGGACTTCGTGATCGAGTTTCTGAGCACCGCGAGCCTGATGCTGGTGCATTTCTCGCGCTGGTGCGAAGAGCTGGTGCTCTGGACTTCGCCGCAGCTGGCCTTTATCACACTCCCGGACCGCTTCTGCACCGGTTCCAGCATCATGCCGCAGAAGAAAAATCCCGATGTGCCGGAGCTGATCCGGGGTAAGAGCGGCAGGGTCGTCGGCTCGCTCATGAGCCTGCTGATGCTCATGAAGAGCCAGCCGCTGGCCTACAACAAGGACAATCAGGAAGACAAGGAACCGCTGTTCGACGCGGTCGATACCCTGTCCAACTGTGTGACCGCACTGATCAGCATGATCGGCGCGCTCGAAGCGCATCCCGCGGCCATGCGCCGCGCGGCCGCCGCCGGCTTTGCGACGGCAACCGATCTCGCCGACTACCTCGTCCGCCGTGGCGTGCCGTTCCGCGATTCGCACGCGATCGTCGGGCGCGCCGTGGCCCTCGCGAGCGACCGCGGCTGCGACCTGGCGGAGCTCCCGCTGGCCGAGCTTAAGGGGCTCAGCACGGCAATCGAGAGCGACGTGTTCGAGGTCCTGACCCTCGACGGCTCCGTTGCCGCCCGCAACCATGCCGGCGGCACGGCTCCGGACCAGGTCCGGGCCGCCGCGCGGGCCTTGCTCAGCACCCTGGACGCCCCCGCCGCGACCCCCTGAGCCCAGCGCCACACTGCGCTACAATGCACGGTTGCAATGGCGTGCCAGGCACGAGGCCCGAAGATGAGAATGATCCTGTTCTACCTGCTGACCGGGTTCGCAGCGAGCTGCGGGCAGCAGGGACCCCTGTACCTGCCGGACGACGATCAGCCGGCCGACAGCCAGCTGCGCGCCGCCCACCGGGCACTCCTGGGCCAATGACCATGACCGCCTTTGAATTCCGTGACGGCGTGCTGCACGCAGAAGACGTTCCGCTGACCACCATCGCGGAGCAGTTCGGCACGCCGACCTTCGTCTACTCCCAAGGTTATTTCGAACAGCGTTACGCGGCGCTGCGCGCGGCCCTGGACGGCATCGACCACGAGCTCTGCTACGCGGTCAAAGCCAACTCCAACCTGAGCGTGCTGCACACCTTCGCGCAGCTCGGCGCGGGCTTCGACATCGTCTCCGGCGGCGAGCTGCAGCGGGTGCTTACCGTCGGCGGTGACCCGGCCAGAGTCCTTTTTTCCGGCGTTGGCAAAACCGTTGCAGAAATCGACCTGGCGCTGAAGCACCAGATCGGCTGCTTCAACGTGGAAAGCGCAGAAGAGCTGGAACGGCTTGCCGCCCGTGCAGCGCTGCTGCACACGATTGCACCCGTCTCGATCCGGGTGAACCCGAACGTCGATGCCGCAACGCACCCCTACATCTCGACCGGGCTGAAGACCAACAAGTTCGGCGTGCCGGCCGAGCAGGCGCCCGCGCTCTATCGCTTCGCCGCCGCGCACCCGGCGCTGCGCGTCGTTGGCATCGACTGCCACATCGGCTCACAGATCGCTGACCCGGCCCCCCTGCTCGAAGCCATGAACAACCTGCTGGCGCTGGTGGACAACCTGGCCGCGGAAGGGATCGTCATCGAGCACCTCGATCTCGGGGGCGGGCTCGGCGTGACCTATGATGACGAGCCGGACTTCGCGGCTGGGGCGTACGGTGCCGCGCTGCGCACCGCCCTCAAGGATCGCCACCTGAAGCTGCTGCTCGAGCCGGGGCGCTTTCTCGTCGCCAACGGCGGTGTGCTGCTGACCCGCATCGAGTACCTGAAGCCCGCCGCCGACGCCGCGAGCGATGGGGACGCGAAGAACTTCGCCATCGTCGACGCAGCGATGAACGATCTGATCCGCCCAGCGCTGTACCAGGCGCACCACGGCATCGAAACCGTGCAGCCTGCTGCGGTGGACGCCAGGCGCTGGGACATCGTCGGGCCGGTCTGCGAGTCCGGCGACTTTCTGGCCAAGGATCGCTTGCTGGCGCTGGAATCCGCCAGCCTGTTGGCAGTACACAGCGCCGGTGCCTACGGCATGGTGCAGAGCTCGAACTACAACACCCGCGGGCGTGCTGCCGAGGTCATGGTCAACGGCGCCACGGTCCGGCGCATCCGGCACCGCGAGACCGTTCGCGACCAGATCGCGCTCGAGCTCGATGGGCTGCCCGCGAGCGTGTTTGATGTCGATCTCAGGCAGACCGGCTCATGACCATGCTGTCCTTCAGCAAGATGCACGGGCTAGGCAACGATTTCATGGTGCTCGACCTGGTCACCCAGCACTGGGACGTCGATCCACACCGCGTTGCCGCCTGGGGCAATCGCCACACCGGCGTCGGCTTCGATCAGCTCCTGATCCTGGCGCCGCCGGCGGATCCCGACGCGGATTTTGCCTATCGCATCTACAACACCGACGGCAGCGCAGCGGAGCAGTGCGGCAACGGCGCACGCTGCATCGCCCGCTTTGCACACGAGCGCGGCCTGAGCCCGAAGGCGGAGCTGATCTTCGAGACCGCGACCGGCCGCATGACAACCGTGCTCAAGGATCAGGACCAGGTCGAAGTTGATCTCGGCAGCCCCGTGTTCGAAGTCGACGCCGTTCCTTTCCTGCCGCCGGCGACGCCCGTCGACGACTGCTATACGCTGCCGACGAGCCAGGGCCCGGTGCAGCTGCTGCCGGTGTCCATGGGCAATCCGCACGGGGTGGTGTTCGTCGAGCAGGTCGCGGAAGCGCCGGTTGCCGAGCTGGGTCCGGAACTCACCGGCCACGAAGCGTTTCCGGAGCAGGCCAACATCGGTTTCTGTCAGGTCATCGATCGGGGCTTTCTGCGGTTGCGCGTGCACGAACGGGGCATCGGTGAAACGCTGGCCTGTGGCTCCGGCGCTTGCGCCGCGGTGGCAGCGGCCCATCAGCGTGGGCTGGTGGACGACCGGGTCAAGGTATCCCTGCCCGGCGGTAAGGTCAGGATCAGCATCGAACCGGAGCAGGGGCACCTGCTGCTGAGCGGTTCCACGAGCACCGTCTTCAGCGGCAGCATAGAGGTCTGATCATCGGTGTCGCACCAACCAGCGTAGCCACCGATCAGGCGCTGATCGACGGCTACCTGCGCAAGCTCGAGCAGGTCAAACAGTACTCGCCGCACACGCTGAGCGCCTATCGACGGGATCTTGCTGCCTTCTACGCCCAGCGCCGCAGCGACGATGCCAACGCCAGCCTGCTTGCCACCCGACCGCGCCACATTCGCGACTTCATCGCCGCGCTGCATCTCGAAGGAAAGTCCAGCAGCAGCATCCGCCGTGCGCTGTCGGCAGTGCGCCGGCTCTTCGAAGACCTGCGCCGGCAGTCGCTGATCCAGGCGAATCCAGCAACAGGCGTGCAACCTCCAAAGGCGGAGCGCCGCCTGCCCAAAGCCCTGGATTCCGACCAGGCCGCACAGCTCTTCACACGCCAACCGCAAACCGCCCTCGAACTGCGCGATCGCGCCATGATGGAGCTGCTGTACGGCAGCGGCCTGCGGCTTGCCGAGCTGGTGTCGCTCAACATCGGGGACTTAGACCTCAGCGCGCGCCGGCTCCGCGTCGTCGGCAAGGGTCGCAAGGAGCGCCAGCTGCCCATTGGCCGCCACTGCGCGGACGCCCTCAAGGCCTGGCTTGCCGTACACGCCAACCCGCTGCCGGAGGCACCGCTGTTCCTCGCCCGGGGACAGCGCATCAGTCCGCGCACCGTGCAAGTGCGACTGCGCAAGGCCGGGCAGCAGCAGCTCCATTCCGAAGCCCTGCATCCGCACATGCTGCGGCACAGCTTTGCCAGCCATCTGCTGGAATCCTCCGGGGACCTTCGGGCAGTGCAGGAACTGCTCGGGCATGCGGACATCGCGACGACCCAGATCTACACGCACCTGGACTTTCAGCATCTGGCCGACGTCTACGATCGCGCCCATCCCCGGGCGTCCAGCGCCGCGGCAGATCCGACAGGCGCAGATACGGCGGCGGTGAACTCAAGCGCAGTGGATACCGCCGCACAGGCGGACGCCCCGCGGGACGACGAGCCCTCATGAGCCGGAACAGCAGCATTGCGCTCCTGACCTTCGACCTCGACAACACGCTCTGGTCCGTACGCCAGGTGATCGGTAACGCCGAGCGGCATATGCGCGCACTGCTGGAAACCGAAGTGCCGGGCTTCAACGCCCAATTCCGGCGCGAGGATCTGCTGCGCACGCGGGAGCTGCTGCTCCCCGAGTATCCGGAGATCCGCCACGATCTGACGCAGATGCGGCAACGTGTGCTGACCTACGCGCTCAGAGCCTACGGTCTGTCCGATCACGACGCGCAGCAGACGGCGCTCGCCGCAACGGAAGCGTTCCTGCACGGGCGCCACGAGGTCGAGTTCTTCCCCGATGCCCTGAACACCCTGCGCACTCTGAGCCGCTACTACACGATCGCTGCGCTCTCCAACGGCAATGCGGATGTCGAACGTCTGGGCCTCGGCGAAGTTTTTGCGTTCAGCTGCTCGGCAGCAGAGATCGGCGCGAGCAAACCCCAGCCGGACATGTTCGAAGCCGCGCTCGCCAAAGCGGGCGTGCGGCCGGAAGCTGCAGCACACATCGGCGATCATCCGGTAGATGACATTCAGGGGGCGAGCCAGGTAGGCATGCACACCATTCTGGTCGAGCTGGATGGCGTGGAACCGCACCCGGGAGCGGTGGGCCAGGCGACCAGCCCGAGCGCGGTGGTCTCGACGCTGGCTGAGCTACCGGACGTCATCCGGACGCTGACGACCGGCGACTGAGCGCGGGCAACGGCTCAGGCGGCCTTCTGCACCGACTCCCCGAGCGCGGCCGCGCGCTCCAGACGTTTCCCTTCCTCCCGCGGCAGATAGCGCATCGCCAGCAGCAGGAAGACAGCCGTGAGCACAAAAATGAGCAGTGCCAGCGCGATGGCGGTGCGCAGCGCACCGGCGTCGCTCTGCCCCAGCGCCATCAGCCCGTCGCTTACGCGCCCGATCATGTACGGCCCCAGGGCGAGCCCGATGAAGGTGTTCATCAACAGAAAGTAGGCCGTGGCCACTGCCCGCATCCGCGGCATCACCAGATCCGTTGCCGTCGCGCTCGGAATGCCGACCCACATCGCGGCGGGGACGTGATAAACGAAGTTCATGATGAACGCGAACACCAGACTGTCCGTGTACAGCATCAGCAGAACACCAGGCACGGTAAACACGATCGCGATAAATCCGATATAGAGCCGGCCGTTGGGCGTCCGCAGCTTCAGCCAGTCGGCGAGCATGCCGCCTGCGGTTACACCAATGAGTCCTCCGAGCGCGTTGCCGATGCCCACATAGACGCCAACGTCGGAGGCGCTCACGTCAAAGGCACGGATCAGATAGGGCACGGTCCAGAAGCTGGCGCCATAGGTCAGAAAGGCAATAGTGGGAAAGGCCAGGGTCGTGAAGATCAGCGCGCGTGACCGGAACATCATCTGGAAGGTCGCCGGATCACGGCCCTGCAGCGACTGCGCCCAGCTGAAGGTGATGTAGGCGCCGGTGCCAAGGGCAATCCACTGCACGACACTGCCGGTGGCCAGGATGAGCGCATAGGCCAGCAGCGCGATACCGACAGCAGCAGCCAGATTCCAGGCGATCGACCCCCCATGGCGGTGCACGCTGTAGAGCGTGAGCGGCGGCAACACAGCGGCCAGTTCGCGGCCGAACAGCCGCAGAGGATCTTCATGCGGCACGCTCACCAGACCCTCGCTCTGACCGCGTGTCGGTTCGCGCAGGGTCCTGACCCAGATCGACAGCAACACCCCGGGAATACCGACCGCAAAGAAAGCCATCTGCCAGCCCTTGAGCCCGAGCGGCGGATCGGTTGGATAGGTCGTCGCCCACCAGTCGAGCACAACCCCGCCGATGACCAGCCCGAGCCCGCCGCCGATGTAGACGCCGGACGAGTAAATCGCAATCACCGTGGCCCGCAGGCGTGGGTGATAGTAGTCGGAGAGCATGGAATAGGCCGCCGGCGAAGCGCTGGCTTCGCCGATGCCAACGCCAACCCGGTACAACGCCAGCGGCACGAAGGACCTGGCGGTACCGGACAGCGCCGTCATGGCACTCCAGAACGCCAGCCCGAGCGCGATCAGGGTACGGCGGGTCCAGACATCCGCCAGCCGGGCCAGCGGAATGCCAAAGACCGAATAGAAGACGGCGAACACCGTGCCGTACAGGAATCCCATCTGGGCATCGCTGATGCCGAGATCGGCCTTGATGTCCTCAGCCAGGATCGACAGGACGTTGCGGTCGACAAAATTGAACACGTAGACCAGAACCAGCACCAGCAGCACATAGTGCGCATAGGGGCTGGCGACCGGTGCGTCCTGCGCGGGCGGTGCGCTCTCGCGCTCGGAATCGGCCGGGGTTGTCATAATCCCGGAGCATACCTGATTGAACCGCCGCGTGATCCATCATGGGGCACCCGCCTAGAGAGACCGGCTGTGCACGGATCTTGCTCAGGAACTCTCAGTGGTTGCGCCGACGCTGGTCGCCGTTCGCCGAGGGCAACGCCCGTTTCCAGCCGCGCTGGAGCGCGGGTTGCGCAAAGCGGTTACAGTGCAGATTCGATGACAGGAAATCGGGACAACTTCGTGCAGCAACCCGCGGTAGCGCACTGCAATCGATCACCATGCTGCCGTGGTACGGCGCTGATGCAGCATTTCCGATCGTGGGCCAAGCGCCGGGACCGCTGACGGATTACGAACAGCCGATGAATACGGTGATAGCAAAGGAGAAGGAACAATGGTTCGTGCACTGAATCGTCGCATAGATCGACGCCGCTTCATGGGTGGCCTGGCTCTCACCGGTGCCGGCCTGGGCTCAGGTCTCGCAACACCAGCCTTTGCCCGCAGCCTGTTCGGACCGCAGAACGGCATCGTGCGGCTGAGCGCCAACGAGAACCCCTACGGTCCTTCGCCCAAAGCGATCAAGGCGATCGCAGAGGCTTCGACCAAAGGGGCCTACTACCCGGGGCTCGCCTACCGGGCGTTGACCGCGAAGATTGCCGAGGCCAACGGCCTGGATCCGCAGAGCGTCGTCATTACTTCCGGCTCGTCCAGCGTGCTGCAGGCAGCCGGCGTTGCCTACGCCAAGCACGGCGCCATCCTGCTGCCGGGCCTGACCTTCGACGGCCCGCTGCGCCACGCGGAGCGCCAGGGTCGGGAGCTCAGGCGCATCCCGCTGGATCCGCAGATGGGCATCGACCTGACGGCGATGGAAGCTGCAGTAAAGCACGACGTCGGCCTGGTCTACGTCTGCAATCCGAACAATCCGACCGGCATCGCCCTGCCGCCGGATCAGCTGCGGGCGTTCAGCCGCCGGGTCTCTAAGATCGCACCGGTGCTGATCGACGAAGCCTACAACGAGCTCACCGACAATCCGGTAGCAAGCTCCATGGTCGACCTGGTGCGTAACGGCGAGGCGGTCATCGTCACCCGGACCTTCTCGAAGATATTCGGCCTCGCCGGACTGCGGATCGGCTATGCCATGGCGCCGCCGGAGCTGGCCCAGGTGATTCGCCGCCATACGATGTCGAATTCCAACGCGCTGGGACTTGCAGCCGCACTCGCCACCTACGACGACGAGCCGTTCCTCGAGTTTTCGAAGGCCAAGGTGATCGAAGGTCGCGAGATCGTGCTGGACACCTTCAAGCGCCACGAGGTGCCGGTGCTGCCGTCGCAGGCGAACTTCGTCTACGCGGACATCGGCCGCAACGCCGATCGGTTCCAGCAGGCCATGCGCGAGCGCGGCGTGTCTATACGGGGGATCTACCAGCCCTACGACACCTGGTCGCGGGTCAGCATGGGCAAGATCGAGGACCTGGAAACGTTCTCGCGGGTGTTCTCGGAAGCCTATACCGCCTGACGCCCATGCCATTTGCGCGGGCTCCGAGTGCGCTGCGCTGTGCGCGAAGCGCGGCGCTGATGCTGCTGCTGACGAGTCCGGGTGCTGGCGCTGAGGACGCTCCGGGCAATGCGCTCGTCAGCGCCATCCAGGAGGGCTCCGCGCAACTGGACCTGCGCTATCGCTACGAAACCGTCGACAGCGACAGTTTCGACAAACGCGCGCGAGCCTCGCTCCTGCGCTCCCGCCTGACACTGACCACGGGCGCCGTCGGAGGCGTTACTGCGCTGTTCGAAGTCGACAACGTTGCGGGAATCGGTGTCGACGACTTCAACTCGACAGACAACGGCAAATCCGAGTTCCCAACGATCGCTGATCCGGAAGGCACGGAGTTCAACCAGGCCTGGGTGGCGTTATCTAACGGCGGTTTCAACGCCACGCTCGGCCGGCAGCGGGTCCTCCTTGGGGAAATGCGCTTCATTGGCAGCAAACCCTGGCGCAATAACGAGCAGACCTACGATGGGTTGCGGCTGAGATGGCAGGCCGGCTCCGCACTCTCCATCGATGCGAGCTACGTCAATCAGATCAACCGTATCTTCGGGCCTGAGGACGGTACGAACCCGGCGGACTGGCACGGAGACAACCTGTTCCTGAACGCCGAGTATCGCCCGACACCGAATCATACAATCACCGCCTTTGCCTACCTGCTGGACGTCGAGGCGCAGCGGACCTTCACTGCCGCACAGACGGTCAACAATTCGAGCAGCAGTTACGGCATCGAGTACCAGGGCGCACTATCCGCCGTTGAGCTGCGTGCGGCCGTTGCGACCCAGGTCGACGCCGGCGCAAGCGAGCTCAACTACCGGGCGCCCTACTACCTCGTCGAGCTGGGCGCGCCCTGGGCCGGCTTCGGGTTCCGAGCCGCCTACGAAGTGCTCGGCACTGACAATGGGGTGGGCCTGGCCACTCCCCTGGCCAACGGCCACCGCTACCAGGGCTGGGCAGATCAGTTCCTGGCGACACCGCAGGACGGATTGGAGGATGCCTGGATCTCTGTCGATCGTACCCTCGGACCGGTCGCCATCACTGCGCGCTATCACAGCTTCAGGGCCGAATCCTCGAGTACCGTATTTGGCAGCGAGGTGGATCTGCAGGCGCTCTGGACGGTAAACGAACGCCTGACGGCCACGCTGAAGGCGGGCCTGTTCAACGCCGAGGCAGCGGATCGCTTTACCGACACGACCAAAGCGTGGCTGGTCCTGCAGTACCGGATCTAGCGTCCTTGCTCCTTTTGCGGTCGATGATCCGGTGGGTCCAGGAAAAAAAGGTATCGCCGTACAGCAGAAGACACGCTGAGAAAGGCACCTCCAAATCCCCATCCTCTTTCCTGACGAAAGCCAGGAGGAGTCCATGGGAAGATCGCCTACCGCCTCCTAATCCCAGATGTTCTGACGGACGTAGTCATAGAGAGACATATCCAGCGATGCAGCAAATTCTTCCAGAAGCTCCGCCTCGCCACCGATACCTGCGTTGACCTGATACCCCTGCTCTACAAACGCCACCTTCACGTCCCCTTCCAGCTCGGTCCCGAACCTGAACTGGAGAACGAAGAGATGCTGCCCTGACTCATGTTCCCGGCAGACCGCCGCTGCAGTGTATCCAAAGGTCTGACCGCGCCAGACTTCCGAACGAATACCCCTTTTCTCAAGGGCAGACTCAACCACCTGCGAGAGCTGATCCGTGGTCACGGGACAATTGAAGGCAAACACAACCGTGGGCAAGCGGCTCGGCTCATCGACTCTGAGGTCCGTAATCTCCGCGAAGGAGAGCTGACTGCAGAACAGGGCGGCAGCAACCGCCGCCAGGGCGCTGATCCGAAAGAGAGACATCTGTCGTTCCTAAACTGACTGTCTCTGTAGGTCACCGATTTCCGGCATCCGGTTCACACTCGAAAAACCCTGGGCTCGCCTGCCATGATCCGGCGGGGGTAATCACCTGGACCGCTGCCATGCCCCGCTTTTCTTCTGCGCTTCTTGTGCTGCTGAGATCAATCATCAGCTGGATCAACGCCCGCCTGCCCGAGGCCCTGGAACCTGTCGTTTTGTTGGAGCGGGGCCCTCACGAAGGGTCAACATCGGTTGCTCTATGATCGCCGGAAGTTTTGAAGTAGTGCCGAGATGAACAGCAAACTTGATCTGGTAGTTGCCTATCGGGCCTACGCCAACGTGTTAGATCAGGGTGAATCCGTTGACGGTGGTTATCGTCTGCATGGTCTGACCGCCTATACCGACCACGATGGCTACACGGTTACGCTCTGTAACGGTACGGTAAGCGCGCGGCTCATGTTTCACAGCAAGATTCAGTTCGACACGCCCAACAGTCGTGCCTTACAGCGGTTCGTGCGCCAGGTAACTGATGTCGCTCGGCTCACTGTGCCAGCAAAGGCGGAGCCGCAGCGTCGGTCGAGCATACCGTTGCTGCGCGTCCCTGAGCTCAGCATCATCTAGAGGTCTGTAGAGAGGTCCCTGCTGATCGTCGAGCGCCCTTAACGCACGCCAACAGCGGAGCGCAGAGCGCGCTCGCCCAGTCAGCGGGGATCTTCAAGCCAAGCGCGCTACTCGCCTCCCGTGCGCCCAGCTGCCTCGCGGCCTTTCGCCAGCGCGTCAGCCGTACCAGGCGAAATACCCCCATCACCACCGACGGTCACAAAGCGATAGCCTTCTTTCGTTCGCGCCTCTACCGAGCTGGCGCCGGTCGTCAGGCCGCAGGGAACGTTGTGCTTGATGCAGGACGCGAGCACCGTCGCCATTGCGGCCTGTACCTCAGGGTGACTCCGTGGCACGCCCATGTTGGTCGACAGGTCGGCCGGTCCAATGAAGATTGCACCTACGCCGGGGACAGTGATGATCTCTTCGATGTTGGCGACGGCTTCAGGGCTTTCGATCTGCAGGACGGCAAGCAGCTCGCCTTCAGGATCGAGTGGCCAGAGGTCTGCCTTCTCGTAGTACTCTGATCCCGTCGTACCCCAGTACCAAACCGCATTGCCCGGTGACCGGCCACGCAGCCCCGTCGGCTCCATGTCGTTCGAACCCCGCGCCTGCGGGAAACGCATCGAGCGGATCGCGAATTCGGCTTCCTCGCGCGTATTGATCATGGGGAACATGACGCCAAACACGCCGAGGTCCAGCACCTGCTTCACGATGTGCTGATTCATCTCGCGGCCGTTGACCGGGATGCGCACGATCGGCGTCGTGTTCATCCTGAGGCTGCCGGTCTTCGCGATCTCTGCCTTGTCGGTCATGGCAAAGAGCACCTGCTGCAGGGTCTCAGCATCGTAGGGACCGTGCTCCATGTCGATGAAGACGTAGTCCAGATCCGAGCGTGCTAGACGGCGCGCATTGCTGGCCGACCGATCACCGGAGAAGATGCCGAAGGCTGCGCCGCCAGACTCGAGCACGCTGATCGTGTGGTTGAGCCGGCCGTGATTGTCGGCCAGCGCCGATCCGGCAACAAAAGCAGATAGCAGGCCGGCTGCCAGTACTGAACGGGTTAGCCGCATCTCACATCTCCACAATGGTGTTGGTCACGGAGCCGATCCCGTCGATGGAGACGGTCAGCTTATCGCCGAGCTGCATCTTGCGACGCGCACCGTCCTTGAACGGTACGGTACCGGTGTAGATCAGGTCGCCCGGCATGAGGGTGATGAACCTGCTGGCGTAGGCGATGAGCTCCGGGACGTCCTGGATCAGATCGTTGGTGTTGCCGTCCTGCACCACCTCGCCATTCAGCGTCGTCACCAGGCGCCGGCCCTGGTGGCTGATGCCGCGGACGATCTCGTTGCCGAGACACGCCCAGGTATCGGAGCCCTTGGAAATCAACCGAGCGGGCTCTTCGCGCCCTTTGCGCTCGCCGTACCAGGTGTTTTCAGAGAAGTCGTTGCCCACCATGTAGCCGAAGACGTAGTCCAGCGCTTCTTCCTCAGAGACGTGACGCGCCTGCTTGCCGATCACGACCACCAGCTCGCCCTCGTAGTTCAGGTTGCCGGCTTCCGGCGGCAGCATCACGCCGCCACCATCGGGGTTCAGCGATGAAGGGAACTTAGCAAACCAGCGCGGGTGTGCGTTCGGCGGCAGCTCGAGCCCCGGACGACGCGTGTTCACGGCCGTGCCGAGAATCTTTGACACTTTCGACGGCGGCAGGGGCATCAGCAGCTCGACATCCTTGGCCGGGAAAGTCTTGCCCGTCGTGCGGGGATTGGAGAAGAAATCACCGGACAACACCGCCACCCGGTTGTCCCGCAGCACGCCGTAATACTCGTCGTCGTCCACCGCAAAGCGTACATAGCGCTCCGTGTCTGCCAGTGCCGTCGCCGCAAATCCTGCCAGCAGCAGGCCCGCTAATGCCCTCAATCTCATCGTTCTACTCCCCATCTGTGTCCGTGTTCAGATCAATGACAACTTCGCCAAGCGCCCCGTTCTTGTAGTCCAGCTTCGCTTCGCCCACCGGCATCTCGTTCAGCGCAAAGATGTACGCCAACAGCTCCGCATACTGGCGCTCCTTCAGGGCACCGGGGCGGTCGCGCGGCATGGTGGCGCGGATGAGGTCGTACAGCCCCTGCACCGGCTGGCCCTGCCAGGACTTCAGAAACACGCCGGTGAAGTAGCTGCGGTCATGACAGGCCGCGCAGTACTTGTCCGCGAGCTTCTCGCCACGGGTTACCTGTGTTTCATTGAAGACGCCATCCTGCGTCGATACCGGTGACGCCATCGCCGCTCCGGCCATGCTTAACAACCCAATAAGCAATACTGCACGCATGTGTTTTTCGTTCCTTAGGTTCTACGGCGCGGGCCGCCGGAAGCCAGCGCCCGCTGTGCCGTTGCGGTTCCGCGGTCAGCTTCTGCCAATACCCTTTCGCCGCTAGTCTTCCGCCCTACTCTTCCGGGAGAGCAAGCGCGACCAGCTCACCCGGTGAACCAACACCGGCAACTGCAGCGATGATGTACTGCCGCCCGTTGTGCATGTAGGTCATCGGTGCCGTATTAGTCGTGGCCGGCAGCTCGACGACCGCAATTTCTTCACCGGTCTTCTTGTTCACCGCATGCAGCAGCGCATCGCCGCGACGACCTTCGCCGTAGTAGAGCAGCGACTTGGTCGTCAGGATGGTGGCGTGCGATCGCTTACCGGTGCGCGGCAGCTCGACGCCCTTGAGCGCCGGGTGGTTCTTCACTGAATCCGGCGTATCGCCGTTCGGGATCTGCCAGGCGATTTCACCCTTGTTGAGATCGATCGCGGTGATCGTGCCGTAGGGCGGCTTGAAGAGCTGCAGTCCCTGCGGCCCGCGAATGCCGCCCGGTCCAAGCGACACGTAGCCGGCGTTGGAGTCTTTCTCGGTGCCGGGCACCAGCGAAATTACGCTGTGGCCACGCTCGCTGGCTACGTACAGCATGCCCGTCTCCGGATCCACCGACGAGCCGCCGGGAATGTTCGCTCCGCCGTTGGCGCCCGGCATGACGAACGCGCCTGTGGTGCCATCCGGATGCTCGGCCAGCGACGGCGGGGTAAAGATCGGTCCCATGCGGTACTGCGACGCCAGCTCGATGGCCTGCTCGCGCAGTTCCGGAGTGAAATCAATCAGATCATCAACGCTCGTGCCCTGCAGCTCGAAGGGCGGCGGCTTGCTCACGTGCGGCTGGGTCTTCCAGGCGACCTCGCCTTCAACATCAGAGGCCGGTACCGGCTTCTCTTCAATCGGCCACACCGGCTCGCCGGTCTCGCGGTTGAAGACGTAGGCCCAGCCCTGCTTGGTGGTCTCGACGACCGCCGGGATCTTCTTGCCGCGCACCCGGATGTCGAGCAGCTTCGGTGCATTCGGGTTGTCCAGGTTCCAGATGTCGTGATGCACCATCTGGTAGTGCCACACCCGCTGCCCGGTCTTTACGTCCAGAGCAATGAGGCTGGTGCCGTAGAGGTTGCCCCCCGGGCGGTCACCGCCGTAATAATCGTTGGTCGGCGTATCCGTTGGGATGTAGACGATGCCGCGTTCGGTATCGGCGGACAGCGGGGCCCAGGCAGACACGTTCCCTGTGAACTTCCAGGCATCCGTCTCCCAGGTGTCGTTACCGAACTCGCCCTCCTGCGGCACGACGTTGAAGCGCCACAGCATGCGCCCGGTCGCCGCGTCGTAGCCGCGGATGTGGCCGGGGATGTTTTCCTTCTTGCTCGGGTAGTAGCCGCGGTCGTGTGAGTTGCCGACTACGATGACGCCGTTGACGATGATGGGCGGCGACGACGAAGTGATGTCGCCGGAGGCCAGCACGCCCGTGTCGGCTTCGACCGGGTAGTCACCGAGGCCGAGGTGCAGGTCGACCACGCCGTTGATGCCGAAGGACTTGATCGGCTGACCGTTGGCCGGGTCCAGTGCCACCATGTAGTAGCCCGGCGTGATCACGTAGATCATGTCGCGGCCGTCGACGTTGGCGTAGGCCACACCCTTGCCGTAGTTCTTTCGGGTCGAGGCCTCCCAGCGCGGGTTCGGCGGCATACGCCACATCCACAGCGTTTCGCCGGTTGCCGGATCGATCGACACCACCGCGCGCCGCTGGCCGGCCACAGCGTAGAGCTTGCCCTTTATATAGAGCGGCGTCGTCCGGTAGATAAAGTCCGGTTCCGGGCCGAAGTTGTCGGAGCGCCAGCGCCAGGCGACCTCGAGATCCTCGATGGTGTCGGCGTTGATCTGGTCAAGCGGCGAATAGCGGCTGCTGAACTCGTCACCGCCCCAGTACCGCCACTCGCCGTTCGCCGTACCGGAACGGTCCCCATAGGCGGCGCCGGTGAGCAGCGCGCACAGCATCAGGCCCAGAATCCTGGTCATAGGTCCCTCTCTATTCCTGTTCTCTCCCGCACCGGAGTATATCGAAAGCGGAAGCGCTGGCGAGGACCGGCGACGGACGCGGGTACGGGCGGGTCAGCGAGGTTCCAGCCCCCCGTAGAGGGCCACCAGCACAACGATGGCGAGCGCCTCGAGCACCAGATAGGCAGGCGCCGAAGGCCCAACCGGCAACACCAGCAGTACCGCAAGGCCGGCGGTGGCGATCAGCCCCAGGAAGTAGAAGCAGAAGAACAGCGTGTTGAGCCGCACGCGGCTGCCGCAGGCTGTACACGCGAGCACCGGCCACAGGGCAATCCGCCATAGCGGCAGGGTCTCTTGACCGCAGTTCGGACAGGCTCGCGCCACTAACCGCGCTCCCGTCGATCGAGGATTCCGTGCAGCAGGGCTGAGACCGGTAGCGATGCCAGCCCCGGTTCCCTGCGGGCGGGTTCCCGCTGAGTCGGGTCCCAACCGTCCGGGGCTGCCCAGGTGGAGTGGATCTCTGACAGCATGCTGACTCCAGTAACGCGGAGCCCCGGAGCTTAGCACCGGGTATGATCGCAAGTGAGCCCCAGGCTGCCGCGACGATCACCCGCAGAACGCCGCGCCACTGGACAGGCCATCCAACCGGGAGAACCCATGCGTAAGCTACGAAGGGATCCGCTGCTGCTGTCGACGCTGCTGCTCTGCTGCAGCCTGGCCCGCGCCGAGTTGCCGGCCGGCGACGGGCGCGCGGAGATCAACGCGCTCTGCAGCAGCTGCCACCAGACCAGTTACATCGAGCGCAGCTCCGGCTACACGCGTGCCGACTGGGGGCGGCTGATCGGGACCATGATTGATCTGACCGGCGATCCGCAGCAGCTCTCGCGCGTGACCGGCTACCTGGCCCAGCACTTCCCGCCGCACAGCGCCCGCACCCCGAATCTGGTGGCTGGCCCGGTCGAGCTCGACTTTGAGAGCTGGCGCGTTCCTACCCTCGGCCAGCGCTCGCGCGATCCGGTCGAAGCGCCGGACGGCAGCATCTGGTGGACCGGCCAGTCCGGTAACCTGATCGGCCGCATCGATCCGGCCACCGGCCGGATGCAGGAAGTGCCGCTGCCGGAGGGCACCTTTCCGCACAGCGTGACGCCGGCGGCGAACGGTGACATCTGGTACCTCGGCAACCGCAACGGCACGGTCGGCGTCGTGGACGGCACAACCCTCGAGATCAAACAGATCTATCAAATGCCGGACCCGGCCGCACGTGATCCGCACACCGGCGAGTTCGACGCTAAGGGCCGGTTCTTCTTTACGCTCCAGCACAGCAACATGGTGGGCCGCATCGATCCAACCTCCGGCACGACGACGCTGATCGAGCTCGACCGGCCAAAATCGCGCCCTTACGGCATCAAGGTGGCCGCCGACGGCGCGCTCTGGGTGGCGTGCAACGGCGGCCCCTGCCTCTACCGCATCGACCCGGAGTCCATGGCCCAGACGCGAATCGACCTGCCGAACCAGGAATCGCATGTACGGCGCCTCGATATCGCCGGCGACGGCACCATCTGGTACGTGAACTCCGGTGCCGGCAGGCTCGGCAACTACGATCCGACCAGCGGACAGATCCGCGAGTGGCCCTCGCCGAGCGGGCCCGACTCGCACCCCTCCGGGCTGGTCGTGGTCAACGGCATCGTCTGGTACAACGAATCCGGCAAGCGGCCGGACCCGCTGGTGCGCTTCGATCCGGCTACGGAGACTTTTCAGAGCTGGCCGATTCCCTCGTCCGGGGTTTATGCGGGCATCCTGCGCCACGTGCGCGCGGACCGCGAAGGCCGGCTGCTCATTCACCAGAGCGCAACGAACCACATACTCCGTGTCAGCGTTGCGCAACCCTGAGGGTCCCGCGATGAGCAGAGCGCTGGAGGTCCTGCAGCGCACCTTTGGCTACGACACCTTTCGCGCGCCGCAGGATGTGATCATCGAGACGGTCGCAGACGGCGGCAACGCGCTGGTGCTCATGCCTACCGGCGGCGGTAAATCGCTGTGCTATCAGATCCCTGCCCTGCTGCGCCCCGGTTGCGGCATCGTGATCTCACCGCTGATCGCGCTGATGCAGGATCAGGTCAACGCGCTACGTCAGCTCGGCGTACACGCGGCGTTTCTCAACTCGACCCTGATGACACAGGAGGTGCAGGCCGTCGAGGATGCGCTGCTGATCAACGAGCTCGACCTGCTTTACATCGCGCCGGAGCGGCTGACCCAGCCGCGTATGCAGGAACTGCTCGACGCTGCATCGATCGCCCTGTTCGCCATCGACGAAGCGCACTGCGTGTCCCAATGGGGCCACGACTTCCGCGCCGACTACCTTGAGCTCAGCCTGCTCGCCGATCGCTTTCCGGCGGTGCCGCGCATCGCGTTGACCGCCACGGCTGACGCCCGCACGCGCCAGGAAATCGCGGAGCGGCTCGCGCTCACGGGCGCCACTCAGTTCGTCGTCGGCTTCGACCGGCCGAACATCCGCTACCGCATTGCGCTGAAGACGCAGCCCCGCGCTCAGCTGCTGCGGTTTCTGCGCGACGAACACCGCAACGATGCCGGGATCGTGTACTGCCTGTCGCGAAGAAAGACCGAGGAAACCGCCGCCTGGCTCTGCGAACAGGGATTCAAGGCACTGCCTTACCACGCTGGCCTCTCTGCCGAGCAGCGCGCCGCCCATCAGGCGCGGTTCCTGCGGGAAGACGCCGTCATCATCGTCGCCACCGTCGCCTTCGGCATGGGCATCGACAAGCCGGATGTGCGTTTCGTGGCGCACCTGGATATGCCGAAAACGATCGAAGCCTACTATCAGGAGACCGGTCGCGCCGGCCGCGACGGCGAACCCGCCAACGCCTGGATGATCTACGGGCTGCAGGACGTCATCAAGCTGCGGCAGATGATGGCGGAATCCGACGGCAGCGAGATCCACAAACGCGCTGAACAGCATCGGCTCAACGCCATGCTCGGCCTCTGCGAAACCACCGGCTGTCGCCGCCAAGCGCTGCTTGCCTACTTCGACGAGGACCTGCCCCAACCCTGCGGCAACTGTGACACCTGCCTGTCACCGCCGGAAACCTGGGACGGCACGCGCGCAGCTCAAATGGCCTTATCGGCCACGCATCGCACCGGCCAGCGCTTCGGCGTCAACCACCTGATTGATGTGCTGCTCGGCAATCGCACGGACAAGATCGTGCAGTTCGATCACGACCAGCTCCCGACCTTCGGCGTTGGAACCGACCTCGACGCCAACCAGTGGCGTTCAGTGTTCCGGCAGCTGGTTGCACACGGTCTTTTGAGCGTCGATGTCACGGGCTACGGCGCGTTACGGCTGGAACGCAAATGCAGACCGGTGCTCCGAGGCGAGGAAACCATCGCGCTGCGGCGGGAAACGACCCAGAAAGTGGCGCGCCAGCACACAAAAACACCGCTGCCGGACGACATCGATGTCGGTCTGTGGGAAGCGCTGCGCGAACACCGTCGGCAGCTCGCTGAAGATCAGCGCGTCCCGCCTTACGTCATCTTTCACGATCGGACCCTGCAGGCAATCTGCCAGCTGCGGCCGCGCACGCTCGCTGAGCTCGCGCAGATCAACGGCGTGGGCGAGCGCAAGCTCGACAAGTACGGGATGGGGTTTCTCGAGGCCATCGAGCGCTATAGCGCTGCGGCGTGATCTGAATGAAGCCGCGGCGCGATTAAAAAATACCGCGGCCTTACTCGCTCGTATGCGCGGCCATCAAGTACACGATAGCAGCAGATCAACGGCGTCCCAGGACCAGCGATGCCCAAGGCAGTCAGAGCCATAGCTGGGGCAAGGCGCCGATTGATCGCGACCTGCGAACCTCAACAAGCAAGTCAAGGGCGCGTTCAGTCAACCTGCGTCAAATACCGCAGTGGACTGCCATCTCGATGGGCGAGCTGAACGTCGTCCCCTTCCTTGTGTGAGCAGTAGACGGTGGTCGCTTTGCCGTCGGCCGGTACAACCCGTAGCTGCACCATCGAGTTCCGAATTCTTTTCAGCTTGACGCGCGCGCTATTGCCCAGCTCCGCCTTGACCTCAAGTTTGCACAGCGTCACCAACCGACCTTGGGAAGGTGCAGCGTGCACCTGTCCGGCCAGCAGCAAGACAACGGAACAGATTGCACTAACTGACGTTTTCATCATCTACCTCGTATCAACTGAAGTTCTGCAAGTGGAGGCTCATGCTAGGCGTATCACATTTGTGACGGTTATCCATTTATTGTTACTTGATGTAACATCAGTGATACAGAAGATCGAGCATACATGGGCGCGACATGCAGGCAGATTGGGATGACTTGCGAGTAATTCTGGGTGTCTGGCGCGGCGGCAGCACCCGCGCCGCAAGCCACCTGGTCGGGATGAGTCACGCGACCATCGCGCGCAAAGTAGACGCGCTGGAAACGCGCTTGGGCGTCAGGGTTTTCGACCGCCTGCCTTCCGGCTATGCGCTCACGCAGGATGGGGAGGATCTGCTGACCGCTGCACAGAACATCGAAGCAGAACTGAATGCTGTGCAGCTGAAGCTCACCGGACGTGACAAGCGCCTGTCTGGCGTCATCAGAATCACGACGCTGGATGTGGTGGCAACCTCGTTCCTGATGCCGGTACTTTCGGAGTTCGGAGCGCTTTACCCGGAGATCGAATTCGAGCTTACCGTGGGGTACCAATCCTTGGACTTGCGCAAACGGGAGGCTGACGTCGCGCTGCGCGGCGTAAGAAAGCCGCCCGAACACCTCATCGGCCACAGGCTCACGGCGGTGTCATGGACTGGATACGCTTCGCAGAAGTACATCGACAACCATGATTTCGGAGCTGAGGGCAATGCCCGCTGGATCGGCTTCGGTACCCGCTCAGCTTCCGCTCCCTGGATACAGGAGAGCCCGAATCCGCAACTGCCTGCCTGGGGCCTGTTTGACGATCTGCCCCTGCAGGTAGAGGCTGCTCGCCACCATATGGGCGTGAGTTACCTGCCTTGTTTCCTTGGCGACCCTGACCCTGATCTGGTTCGTGTGCCCCCGGAAAAGCTGATCGAGCGCCACGACTTCTGGCTGCTGCGACACAAAGATACCCGCGCGACGGTCAGGCTCAGAGTTTTTTCCGAGTTCATTACCGATGCGTTCAGGAGCGCCAGTGACCTATTCGAAGGTAATCGCCATTGACCGGCGTCCTTGACCAATCGAGAACGCAGCAACAGGCGTCAGCTAAACCATAGAACGATCATTGAGAGTACGCGAAATGCATTCTGGTCTTCGAAGAAGAATGAGCACGGCGCTCGTGTCCAGCTTGCTCATTGGCCCAATGGCACTGTGCAAAGCCAGCGCAAACGCCGACTCACCGCCCCTATCCCTACTCTACGGCTACAAAGATGGTGAGAACAAAGCAATCTATCTGAGTGACGAAGCAGGGAAGTCACGGGTAAAAGTCATCGATGCGACGGTCAGCGATGGCTACCCGGCAGTTTCACCATCAGGGAGGACGGTCGCCTTCTATGGAAAGTACGACGACTTCAAGACCTGGTCCATTCACAGCGTTGATATCGATGGAGCCAATCTGCAACGGTTAACCAACAAGAAACACGTTTGGGACAGCGCTCCGGCCTGGTCGCGTGATGGGAAGACGATTGCATTTGCGAGAGAGTACGCAGACGAAAGCGGCGATTGGCATGAAGAGATCTGGCTGATGAAGGCAGATGGAACTGACCAGCGCAGACTGAAAGGGCTGCAGGGGCGGGCTCCAGAGTTCCTGCAGGATGGACGGCTGCTGTTTCAATCCAAATCCAGTCCGAGCCAGATATGCATTGCCAATATCGACGGTAGCAACGTACGCCAGCTTACCCATGATGAAACGGACAACATGTCACCCAAGATATCGCCTGATGGCTCGCGAATCGCGTACCTCTCGAACAGAGATGGCAATCAAGAGGTATACGTAATGGGTCTTGATGGCAGAAAGCAGACGCGCCTGACCTTTAATCGGGTCGAAGAGTGGGATCCAGCCTGGTCTACGGACGGCTCCAAGGTCTTTTTCTCTTCGCAGAACGTTCATGGTTTCTACGACATCTACAAAGTAAACAGGGACGGCTCATCCATAGAAAAGATCCTGGATAATGGCTCTCAAGCCTCAACGGTTCACTTTCTGGATGAGAGTCATTTGGCAAGGCTGTTGAATACCGGACAACACTGACGACCCGTCAATGCCGGTGCGTATATGGGTTCTGAATCCCCGAGAGCCCGGAACCCGCCGCCGTTTTTCCTGCATCAGGGCGAGTGGTTCGGGCGGTGCCCTTCACACCGCCGTCAACCGAGTCGCCAGCGGAATACCGGCCCAGGACCCCTACCAGACCTGCTGATGCCCTGGGCGCGTTGGGACAGCGGCGTTCATAAGGATCCGATCGTCGATCGGCCTGCGGCTATCGGAACCGCGTCGCTGTCGGCACCGTTGGCCGCCAGAGGCAGCAGTGCGAGCGTAAGACCTCGGCGCCAGTTACGAAGGGCCGGGTGGCGCAATCGGCAGCGTATGGGATCTGAGAGCCTTGCGATGCACGGCAACCCATGATGACCGCTGGAGCGGCCGCATTACCGCTCGCGCGCATGGCGTAGAGAGACTCCCCTTCCTCGGGTTCGCCCAAGTTCGAGTGCGGCGCTGTGAACGTCACGATGGGCTTGCCAGTATAGCGATCCAGCCGGGCCCGTGCTGGTGCTATTCGCTCTGCGTAAACCTGTTGAGGTTCTGCACCGCCCGCATGACCATTGCCGGATCGGCTCCGGCGGCGTCTTTCATGGTGCCCGGACTCAACCGGCTATCATCCAGCCATTGTCGAATGGTGTCGTTCTGATTCCATTGCATCACGTTGGTGACGTGGCTCAACGCGTTACTGAAGAAGTCGCGGGGCGTATCCGGATGGGGGATCACGCCCGTAAGCTGGTTCTTCTGCTCCTGTGATGCGTCTGCAAGCGTTTCGACCCGGGCGATCAGCGCCGCGCTGAACACCTGTTGGCAGCCGCGCACGGTCTGCAGGGTGATGCTGCTGTCGGCAAACACCGGAACGGCCGGACGGCTTGCCAGACCGTCGGCGGTGCAGTCGATGTAGAGCGTGTCCGGCCCCCGGTTCAGGGCACCGCAATCGAGCGTTAGGCCCTCGCGGGTCACCCGCTGGACCCGGCCCATGCGGACGATGTCCTTGACCCGGCGCAGCTGCGCAAGTTCGGCCGCGGAGACCGTCGCGCAACGGTACATAGTGGGCTCGACGTTCGGATCGATACGGGCCAGGTACTCTCCGGCCTCCAGGGCCTTCAATGCGGCATCGGCGCTATCGCCGCTGGCAACGTACTGCATGTGATTACCGACCGTAAAGCCGTCGCCGGCTGAGTGGTCTCCCGGTATAGCAACCATGAGTCTCGGGGCGTGATCCAGCTGATTTCGTCCGGATCGACTTCACGGGCCAGCAGCCATAGCACCGCATCCATCGCGGTTTTGCCGGCGCCAATGACCGTGTAGCCGTCAGCCGGGCGAACCGCGGTCGGTAGAGCGTTCGGAGGGATCAGGCGCACGTCCGCATCGACGGCGTAGCCCGGCGGCGTGACCGACGGCACCTTGACGTTCATATAGGAGGCATCAACCAGCGCGCGCGCTGGCTTCACCGCGAAGCGCCGCCCGGAGGGCTCGGTCAACGCGACGCCGTCTGTATAGGTTGTCGCAGGCAGGTACTGCACCCGGCCGCTCGGCAGAAAGTGGCGCTGCATTACTTGATCGAAGTAGGCGCAGACCTCATGGCCGGTCGCCAGCTCCGATAGACCGGCATTCCAGCCAACCTGATCGATGCGGTTGGTGCCGAGGTCCACGGAGCCCACACCATAGAAAAAGGACGGTTGATGCAGGCGTACATAAGGATAGGCATCGTTCCAGTGGCCACCAGGCGCGCTGTGCGCATCGATCAGCGCAACGGTCGCATCGCTCGACGTTAGGATCTCGTCGGTGAACGCCATGCCCATGGCTCCGGCGCCTATGACGACGTAGTCCGCTTCAATCTTCATGACCATTGGTAAACCTTTGCTGTGTTGGGGGCGACATCGCCATGGAGCAGCGTCTGATAGCCTTCCTCGATCGCCACGCTACCCTGTGCCGCTTCGATCCTGAGCCAGGTTGACGACCAGTCTGCAAAGTCCCGCCAGACTCGAGCGAACCGCTCGTGATAGGTGCTAAACCCGAGGGTATCGGCCTTGGCTTCCGCGACGTCAGGAATGAAGAAAAACCGTGGCGACGGACCGGGCATCGGCAGAGGCTCAGCCGATGGCGCGCGGTGCGTCGCGCCGATCAGCACTGAGTCCACTAGCTTCTCGGCAAGCCCGACGTGCACCTGAGAGGTCAGCGCGGAGTTACCGGCGAAGTCGACATAGGCGCAACGCTCGGAAGCTGACGCGAACTGCGGTTCGTCATAGGTGACAACCCGCTGATAGACGCCCAGCCTTTCCACGAACGCGAGATTACCCGGGGACGTCATGCCGACGGTCGGCACCCTGCGATCGCTATGCTTCAAGGCCCAGCCCAGCGCCAGCGCAGTCTTACTGGACGCACTGGACAGATACACCGAGTCAACGCCGTCGCCAAGATCTTCCGCCATCATCCAGCCGGTCATGAACAGCGCCCAGAGCAGCGGCTGGATGTCAGCGCGCTCGGGTACGAACACGGGATCGGCAGCACAGCGATACAGCCGCGTATACCAGGGATGCAGGTTCGCGCGCGGGGCGGCGCCGTCGGCGAAGCACAACGCGTCGACGGCCTGCGGCCTGAAAATGTGCTCGGACGCCATCGGTAGAAAGCCGAATAGCTGCTCACCAACCGGGATCTCGGCGGCACGACTTTCAGTGACGGTCGCAAAGCCCCAGACCGGCACCACGCCCCAGGTCTCGTCGGTCGAGAAGTGTGCCCAATAGCCGAGCATCTCACCGGCAGCGGCATAGCTGACGTTGTTTGCAGACAGCCCTAGACGGTCGATCACGACGCGGATCTCGCCGTCATCCAGCGTCCGGGATTCGACATCGACAATCGCGCGCGATTGCGAGATATCTTTGCGATGTACCTGGATCGCTTGGTAGCTCATCTTACAGTTCTCCCTCAGTACCTGTGCGCTCGGCAGCTATTCGCAGGGCGCTGATGCCAGTGTCGCATGGCGGGTGGGCTCGCGCTCGGCGAAATACGACACATCCGACCCATCCGGCAGACCAGCTCGGTCGGCCCAGGACCGGCGATTCTTCTCCCTGCCAAAACAGCCCGGATCCTGCAACGCCTCTGAGACTTGACGCCGGCGACCGCCGCTGCCTGCGTCGCGCTCCTCGGGCCACGACCTGGGCGGCCGTTGCACCAGCTTTAGCGCATGTTTCTGTTCCAGCCGTCGAAGAAAGCTCTCGTGCAAGCGATTGACCTAGGCGAACCCGCTGCAGTGGCTGCCACGATTCCGTCGACAGCCGCGTCGAGTATCTCCTTCGATACCTGGCAGTTCATCTGTTC
>JBCDGJ010000049.1:0-29371 GCA_038757945.1 Pseudomonadota bacterium | reverse complement strand
GCTCCGTACAGGTCGCGGCGCCTTCGGGCGTGGGGGCGATGCTGGCGATCGGCGCGACACCTATCGCATCGCTGCTGGAGAAAGTTGGGATCGAGAACTCAACAACAGGGTCGCTATAAAGCATCGGAGAAATCAGACCCGCCACGATCAACAGCGCCCCAGCCGGTTGTTTTCCGGCTGGGGCGCTGTGCATTGGGTCACGCTTTGTCCGCCGGACCTCCGGTAGCCTGCGCGGCAAACCTTCCGGAACCGTACCGCGCATGACCCAGGCAGGGACCGCTTGGCCAGCCCTTGAATTCACCGACCTGCTCGCCAATCCGAGCGGTGAACGGCCGTTTCCGCTGATCGGAGATCTGCCCTGCCTGTATCCCGATCCTGCAGCACGCATCAGTCTGTGGCGCAGGCGATGGCGCAACGAATTGCAGCAGCTGGAGGCCGAGCAGGCCCGTCTCAAGCCGGCAGTCGCAGCCGCCCAGGGTGCCAGCCGCGACCGCTTGAAGCAGCGCTTCGACGGGCTCAGCGGACAACGACGGTTGCTCGAGCAAGTGCTTGCACCACTACTCAACCAGCAGTCACCGGACGCCGGTGCTGCTGGCGCGCTCGCCATGAACCCGGACCCGGGCTGGTACCGCTATGACGCTAATCCGTTCCGTGACTGGTGCTGGGGAGAGGCTGAAAACGCAGCAACACTGAGCCAGCTTCTGCTGGCGCTGACCGACCGACCGCAGCATGTGCTGCAGCTCGGTTCGGGCGCTGGTCGCCTGGCCTACGATCTGCACCGCAGCCTGGAGCCGGCGATGACCGTCGCAGTGGAACACAATCCGCTGCTGGCGCTCCTGGGTGCACAGCTTGCTGAGGGCGGAACGCAGCAGCTCTGGGAATTCCCGCTGAGCCCGATCAGCGTTGCCGATACCGCTGTTCAGCACACGCTGTCGCGCCCGGCGCATCATGGCCCGCTGCAAACCGGGTTGATCACGGTGCTGGCCGATGTGCTGTCCCTGCCTTTCAGACCGGGACAATTCGATCTGGTGGTCACGTCGTGGTTCAGCGATATCTGTCCGGCCCCCGTGCCCTGGCTCTGCACAACGATTGGCGCGCTGCTCAGGCCCGGTGGGCTCTGGATCAATCACGGCTCAGCCGCTTTCGACTCTGCAACCATCCAGGACTGCGGATCGTTGACCGAGCTACTGGCCATCGCCGAGCAGGCTGGCCTCAGCCTGTCCTATGCGGCCGATGTCGACTTGCCGTACCTGCAATCACCCTACAGCCGTCAGCAGCGCATTGAGCGGGTCGGTACGCAGGCCTTCCGCAAGCCGGCTTCGGCTCTGACGCCTGAACAATTGACACCCTTTGAGCCCCGGCGCCCCAACTGGGCCGAAGATGCGACAGTACCCATCGCCGCCAGCCGCGCTTTCGCTGAGCAGCGCGAAGCCAGCGCGCTGCGCACGTTCATCCTGAGCATGGTCGACGGCAAACGCAGCCGCCGCGACATCGCCGAGCAGCTGGCCGCCCGCGGTATTCTGCCCGCCGCGGACGCGGAGGCGGCGCTGACGGAACTGCTGCTGACGATTCAGCAGTGACGCTCAGGCGGCACCGGTTGCGGACAGCGATCCACAAAAAAAAGCCCCGCAAGCGGGGCTTTTCAAAGGTTGTCAGAAGTGGTCAGAGGAGCTGCCGCTCGGGCGCGCAGCGTGCGATCGCCTTGCGTATCTGCTGAGCTCAAACGCGTTGCGGCCGCTCTTCCCTCAGGCGCTCTTCCTTAACCGCGCTTTCTTCAACCGACCGGGCGCAGCGCGCTGGCCTGCAGCGGGGCGACCACCGGTTGCACTTCCGCAGCGCCAGAGGCAGCGTCGGCCGGTAGCGTGCACTCTACGACTTCCCAGGCGTCTTCGCAGCGCAGCAGCGCGCGAGCCAGCTTGTTGTTCAGCGCGTGGCCGGACATGTAGCCGTCGAACTCGCCAAGAATCGGTCGGCCAAGCAGGTACAGGTCGCCAATCACGTCGAGCAGCTTGTGCTTAACGAACTCGTCCTGGTAGCGGAGTCCTTCCGGATTCAAAACGTCGCTATCGTCAACACCAACCGCGTTGTCGAGGCTCGATCCCAGACACCGGTTGATCGCTTGCGCCTGTGGCAGCTCATCCATGCGGCCGAAAGACCGCGCCTCGCTGACCTCGTCGAGGTAGGAGGTCTCGGAAAAATCGAGGCTTACGCGCTTCGGGTAGCGGTTGAACACCGGATGGTCAGCAACGAAGCGATAGGACGCCTTAAAACCGCTGTAGGGCTTCAGCGTCGCGGTTGCCTGACCCTGAGAAACCACCAGCGGCCGAGTGATGCGAATGAACTGCTTGGCAGCAGGCAAGCGCTTGAGTCCGACGGTGCTGATGAGATCCACGAAAGGCGCTGCACTGCCGTCCATGATCGGCACCTCTTCACCCGACAGCTCGACGATCAGGTTATCGATGCCCAGACCCCAGAGTGCCGACATCAGGTGCTCGACGGTGGCGACCTGAGCGCCGTCCGCAGCAATGGACGTAGACAGCGTGGTATCGGAGACAAGCTCGGCGGAAGCGCTCACCGGCGCGTTGCCGAGATCCGTGCGGACGAACACGATGCCGGTGTTCGCTTCAGCCGGACGCAGGGTCATGCGCACTTTCCGGGCAGAATGCACGCCAATCCCGATGGCGTGGACGGCTTTGCGAACGGTCGTCTGATAGGCGGTAAAATTGTGCATGCTGACTATCGGCTCGTTATGTTCAACACGTTGCTGTGTCGGAAATTCGATTCGTATCGTCTGTCTGAGTAACGCCGGCTGGCGTCTGGAACAGCCCTTTGCTGCTGCTCCGGCTCGACTTTCGTGAACCCTACCTGGGCCGACGTCGAGCCTCCATGAAGTCTCCACTTTTTTGCTGACCGACTCCTGAACGGCAGGTGTCAAGAAATAGCAATCTTCTGGACACTTGAGGTAATTCAATCAGTTAGGCGGCGACTATACCCGAGATCTCAACGAGAATGAAGAAAAAATGGAGGGAAAAATGGAGAAGCTTGAAGCAGTTTGGAAACAAAATTTTCTGCTTCAAATTCATGCGCTTATCGAATTCCGCGGCGCGGGGCCCCGGCTGCGGTAACAGAATGAAACGAAAAAGATGAGCCGTCGGGAGCCCCTTCAGGAGCCGTCGGGGCACCGCCGCTGCAACCCTGGTACGGGCGCGCTCAACCGAACGCGATCAGAGCAGAGAATTGAGGTGCACCCGCGTGATCCGAGCGCGCAGGCGCTCGCGCCAGCGGGACATCATCGCCTGCCCGCGGCCGGTATCGATGTCGAAATCCACCATCGGTGCGGTCGCGGGAAGCGACAGGAGCAGGCCCCGCTGGTAGTCGCGGAAGAAGCGCTCGTAGGGATAGTCCGCCCGCCCCAGCGCCCGGTGGTACCGCTTCAGGATTTCGTCTTCCTCCGCCACGGTCGCCGCCGTCTTGAGCGCGCTGGTCAGAAAATAGGCCACGTCGTAGGCGGCGGGCCCGGTGCGAACCAGCTGCCAGTCAATGAAGGCGCAGTCCTGGCCGGCAAAACAGACGTTGTCGAGCCTGAGGTCGCCATGCATCAGCGTTGGTGGCGCTTCCGCAGCAAGCCGACGCGTCAGCTCGGCGCTATGGTCCGCAAACCAGGCAACGTACGGCGCCAGATCCGCACCGGCTTCAGCCACGTAGCGCTTGTGCGTTCGGCGGAACATGCCTTCGCGCATGCGTGCATCGATATCCATCGGCAGCAGCCAAAACCGGTCCGCAATTCCGGTGCCGTTCCAGAACGCGCTGTGCACGGCCGCGAACTGTTCCAGTACCCGGGCGCAGGTCTCGGGGTCGGCACCGGCAAGCTGGTCCCCTGCTTCGAACTCCGCCAGATCCTCCATCAGTACCAGGTAGCGGCGATGCTTGGCAGCGGCCACCCGCTTGCCGAGCAGGCCGATCAACGGCGTCAGAAACCTCGGTAGCCCATCCAGAGCGGCGAGGATCTCTTTTTGCTTCGCCGAGCCGGCATCCGGATCGTAATGGCTGAAGAAGACGCGCGGAATGCGCACCGGGATCTGTTCGCCGAACTCCTGAAAGAAACACACCTCGCGCTCGTAGACGCCGAGCATCTCTCCCATGGCCCGGTTGTTGAGCTTCGGCAGCTTGGCAATGATCGATGGTGGAGCGGCCGGGTCCTCGGAGTCGAGACGCAGCCGCAGGATGTCGCCGAGGAAACCCTGCCCCTCCCCAAGCACCTGCTGCTCAACCGCGCGAACCGACCAGTCCAGAGCACCGGACAGCCAGGCCGCCGTCAGCTGCTCCGGCAGTTCCGGAATCTCAGCCGGCGCCGGCATTGAGGCGATCCACGATGTCGAGCAAGTCGGTCAGCGCAGTGATTTCGAAGTCCGGCTCCGCCGTAACCTCGAGCCCGGCCGTCAGCGGCGTGGTGATGCCTTCTTCAACGATCCGGGCTGAGCGCATGCCGACCGCGCTGGCCCCAGCAACGTCATGATGCAGCGAGTCGCCGACAAACAGCGTGTCGTCAACGCCAAGTGCTGCCTTGCGGAGGGAGTAATGGTAGATGCCGTGATGCGGCTTGCAGGACTCGGCTTCTTCGGAGCTGGTCCAGTGATCCAGCCAGCGATGCAGATCGTGTTTGGCCACCAGCGGGTCCAGGTAATCGTCATCGATGTTGGAAACGATCGAGAGGTAGAGACCCCTGGCCTTGAGCGCTTCAAGGGTTTCGTGGCAGTCATCGCGCAGCGGCAGGTGATCAATCACCGACTGCCGCTGGGCCGCGTGAAATCGTTCCGCCAGATCGGCGTCGACGGGCTTGTCGAAGGACCCTGCGAAAGTCGACAGCGTGTCGTGAAACAGATCCCGATGCAGAAAGTAGTCCCGCGCCGCGTAGCCGGCCATAACCGACTTGCTGGCACTGCCCCAGGCTCGACCGATGTCTTCCGGCGGTGCGTCGATGCCAAGCCCCGAAGCCGCCTCGAAAATAGCCCGACCCATGCCCCCCCGACGGGCATAGCTGAACAGCGTCCCGCCGAGATCGAACAGCACTCCCTTTACCTGCATGGCAACCCTTGCATGGCGAGATACCCATTCCTCTTGAAGCACGATGATGGCGGGATTACCGATGCGGAACAAGCGTACTTGAGACTACCGGGCGAAACGGTAACCGGCCGCCGAGGCATCGCTGTCGCCGTCTCAGATCGAGCGTGTACTATGAGCCCTCTCATCCAGCCGAGGGAGCGATCGACCGATCAGCAACCGACGGCCATTACTCACAGCCCGCCGGCGGCGCGTGCGAAGGCGGCCAAACCAAGACCACAACCACAGCGAAGTTGCTAAATGAGTGAAGACAGCTATACGCCGCCCAAAGTCTGGACCTGGGATCAGGACAGCGGTGGGCGATTCGCCAACATCAACCGACCCATTGCCGGGCCGACCCACGAGAAGGTGCTGCCGGTCGGTGAGCATCCGCTGCAGCTCTATTCCCTGGGCACGCCCAATGGGATCAAGGTCACGATTCTGCTCGAGGAGCTGCTCGAGCTCGGCAAGGATGCCGAGTACGACGCCTGGCTGATCAACATCGGTGAGGGCGATCAGTTCGGCAGCGGGTTCGTCGACATCAACCCGAACTCCAAGATTCCGGGGCTGCTCGATCGAAGCGCCGAGGTACCGATCCGGGTGTTCGAATCCGGTGCGATCCTCGTCTATCTCGCGGAGAAGTTCGGTGCCTATCTGCCAACGGAACCCGCAGCTCGCGCAGAGTGCATGAGCTGGCTGTTCTGGCAGATGGGCAGCGTACCGTTCGTCGGCGGTGGGTTCGGGCACTTCTACGCCTATGCGCCGGAGAAGCTGGAGTACCCGATCAACCGCTACGCCATGGAAACCAAACGGCAGCTCGATGTGCTAGATCGCAACCTGGCCGAGCGCGAGTACCTCATCGGTGACGAGTACACCATTGCCGACATGGCCAACGTAGCCTGGTACGGCGCGCTGGTGGCACACGACATCTATGAGGCAGCGGAGTTCCTGGACGTAGCCTCCTACGAGCACGTCGTTCGATGGACGAACACCATCGAGAGCCGTCCCGCAGTTGGCCGGGGCAGCCGGGTCAATCGGGTATGGGGCCCGGAAGAACTCCAGGTTCGCGAGCGCCACAGCGCAGCTGACCTCGAGGTCAAGTCCTGAGCGTCAGCGACCGAGCCTAGGACTGCCGCGCCGCGTTTCGAAGGCGCCGCTGTAGGCCAGCGGTGAACCTGGGTTCCTCATGCGCCGTACTTGCGGCGCATGTCCCTGACCGATTGCGTCAGCAGACGCTTCAGCACGTTGAGATCGATGCTGTCGAGGCGCCCGAGGTACAGGCAGGAGCTGCCGGTCCGGTGTTTGCCGAGCTTGTCGAGCAGTGCGCGGTAAGCGGCGAAACCCGGCATCACGTACACCACCATATTGGCCTTTCGCGGCGCGAAGCCGGTCAGAAAGTGGTCGCCCTCGCGGCCACTGTCGTACACGTAATGGTATTGCCCGAACCCGATCATCGAAGGCCCCCATAGGCGTGGCGGCTCACCGGTGATCTCACCAAGCAGCTTCAACAGCACAAACGCGTCCTCGCGCCGTCCAGGGTGTTCGACACTTTCGAGGTAGGTCACCACATCGGCGTCATGGGGTTGGGTTTTGTTCTCCGCCGGCCTGTGTCGGACCATGATCTGCCTCTCAAACTGACGATGCCGTCTGTACTTTAGCCAAGGTCCGCAGGTTGCAGAAAGCCTGGGGAACGTTCACGGACTGGATCATTGCAGGAGCGAGTAACTCGCCCGGGATGAACCCAACCGGGACAGGCCCGACCTTGGTTAGATTCCGTTGACCACCAGAACCAATTTTGTACCTACCCCGCTCAGCCAAGTTCTGTCCTATCGCCCTTAAACCTCTCAGCCATCGAACCGATGTCGACTTCCGCAGACGGGACTGATTGAAGCGCCAGGCAACCAAGGATACCTTAGGCTCATTGTCCACAGCAGAAACTACAATGAACTTCCGCAGAACTCTCCTGAACTACCTGAACCGCAGTAGTGCGGAAGAACCGGAGACTGAGAAAATCGCCGTGCTGCCTGAGGCGCAGGTGAGAGATTACAATACAAGAGCCCGCGAAAATCAGGAGCGCTTTCGGCGGGAGGCCAACCTCGAAAGAGCAAGGGCCTTAGAAAGCGAGTTAATGAACGCCAGCAACCTCGCTGGGCTCTTCTACCCCGAGGACCGCTCCGACGGAGGCTACGTTGTCTTGCAAGCCAGCGCAGAGGCCCTCGAAAAGCCACTCGAACAACGAATTCCGCCTACTGCACTCCGTCACTACTACGGCGTAAAGAACAACAGGTACTACGACGACCTGTACATAAAGTCTGGCAATGACGACATCACCGCTATGAAGAAGATTCTGGCTGGCGATAACTTTCAGCTGCTCGGAGAACGAATCCTGGAGTTCGGCTGCTCCGCCGGGCGACTCCTGCGACACCTCGTAAACGAAGCGGAGGCCAACGAAGCCTGGGGCGTGGACCTTCACTCAGCGGCCATCCATTGGGCACAGTCGCACCTGTCACCGCCGTTCAACTTTTGCCTAACAACAACCACGCCGCATCTCCCTTTTGAAGACAACTACTTTGGTTTCATTTTTGCCGGGTCAGTCTGGACGCACATCGGTGAACTCGATGATGCTTGGCTCCTGGAGATGCGCCGTATTCTTAGACCCGACGGAAGACTCTACCTAACGATCTCCGACCAGCATACGCTCGCCGAGGTGGCTCGCACTCAGCCGGACCACCCGTCCAACAATCATGTCGCAGAGCTTGACGAAGCAACGGGCATGTTGTCGATGGACTATATTCAGTTCGTCACACGGACGTCGCCCTGGCTGCAGCGTAGCGTTTACAACCGAGCACACTGGCTCGCCAAGATTGGCCGGTGGATGGAGGTCAGCTGTACAAAGGAAGGGGCCTACGGTTGGCAGACGGGTGTGCTACTAAAAAAACGAACAGCGTAGCGATCCTGTCTTGCCCCCCCACGACAAACTACATCATCCTTCGCGCCCGAGAGCTTTCTTGCTCTCCATTCGCCTGCACCTGTGCTTGTGGCTAACTCAAGTTAGCTGGACGAGCTCGCGTTGAGCATTCAGGATTGGGGCGCCGTCGGCGAGCTGATCGGCGGACTGGCCGTGATCGCCACGCTCATCTACCTGGCGCTGCAGATTCGCCAGAATACGGCCATGATTACCGCTCAAGCCGTGCAGGCGTCTGTCGAAGCGACGCAACGCACACTGCTGTTCCGGGCCGAACACCCCGAGCTGCGGACCGTCGACTGGGGTTCCGCTGCCAGCGAGTGGGAATCAGGCACGCCGGCGCCGTTCGAAAAGCAGCCGTCCTGATCAGCGAGGCCTGAACCAACGCTAGTAGGCAGACCCCGGACGTTGCAGCACGGCGCCCGGCCGGCGCCCGGTCAATTCGCCTTCCTCGATCACCGTGACGCCACCGATCAGCAGATGGACCACGCCGGTGGACAGCTGGTGCGGCCGGGTGAAGGTCGCCCGATCACCGACCGACGACGGGTCGAGCACAACCAGATCCGCCACCTTGCCGCGCGCGATCAGCCCGCGATCGGGCATGCGGTACACCTGGGCGGGTAGCGCGGTCATGGTGCGGATCGCGTCCTCGAGCGTCAGCACCTCGTCTTCGAGAACAAACCGTCGGAGCTTGCGCGGGAAAGTGCCATAGCCGCGCGGATGGGGCACCCCCTGCCCCAAAGGCACCAGCCCGCCATCGCACGCGGTCATGGTCCAGGGCTGACGCATCAGCGTCCGCACGTCGTCTTCGCTCATGTTGAAGGAGACGATGCCCGCACCGCCGGCGCGCACGACACGCAACACGGCATCGATGACATCGACCTCCCAGGTCTGTGCCACTTCTGAAAGGCGTCGGCCTTCGAGCGCCGAATCCCATGCGACGCGGCGGAACTGGATGCGCTCGGCGCCGCCGCGCCGCGCCAGGTTGTCCTGGATGGCACCGCGGATCCGGCTCAGGTCATCGGGGCGGCCGAGCCGCTCGCGCAGTGCCGCCGGTCCTCCAGCCTGCGCCCAGCGGGGCAGTAACGCGGCACCGAGGCTCGTTGCCGAAGCCAGGTAAGGATACCGATCAGCGTAGACCTCAATGCCTGCTGCGCGGGCCTGCTCGATGGCCTCGACGATCTGCTGCGCAAAACCCCAGACCGGCGGGCCGAGAGCTTTGACATGCGTGTGCACGCCCGGCAGGCCGGCCTCGCGGGCCACGGTGATGACCTCATTCAGCGCAGCCATGAGCCCGATACCGTAGTCGGATTCGTCGCGGACGTGGCTCTGGTAAGCCCCGCCGTACCCGGCCGCCACGCGGGCGAGCGCCACCAGCTCATCGGTTGAGGAATAGCTGCCCGGCGCATAAAACGGCCCGCTCGACAGTCCCCAGGCACCGGCGGCCATGCCGGCACGCACGAGTACCCGCATCTGTTCGAGCTCAGCCGTCGTCGGCGGCCGGTCGGCCAGTCCCATGATGGCTTTGCGCACCGCACCGTGAGGGACGAACTGCGCAACGTTCAGCCCCAGCCCGTCGCGTTCGAGCGCCTCGCGCTGCGCGGCAAGGTCGACGGCCCCGGCGCCATCAGGATTAATGAACACGGTCGTAATGCCCTGCGTGAGCAGGGGAGCACCGCCCGACAGCTCCGGCGTTGCAAGGCCCGGTCCCGCGTGGGAATGGGTATCGATGAAACCCGGCGCAACGATGTAGCCGGAAACATCAACGATCCGCTGCTGCCCCTCGCGCTGGTCGTCGAGCCGGCCAACGGCCACGATGCGTTCCCCTTCGATGGCGACGTCGCCGCGATACCATGGGTTGCCGGAACCATCGAAGATGTGGCCGCCACGCAGCACGAGCCTCGGCGCGCTCTGCCGCTCGAACTCGATACCAAGGACCCGGCCAGCATCGATCGTGAACGCCTGAACCTGATCGCCCGCAGCGCGGCTGACCGCCGCCGTCAGCCGCCCGGCAGCAGCAGTGCCGTCGCGTCGGAACGTAAGCGCCTCGGTGCCGGCCAGACCGACCTGATAGGTATAACCGCTGGCGCTGCGACGGATGGTGGCCGTCGCATTGAGCTCCTCACTATGAAAACTACCCACCCAGCCGGCCCCGGCCTGCGGATCATCGGCCGGTACCGGCTCGTCTGCCTCGACATCCGGCTGCGGCAGCACAGCGTCGGCCTGCGCCGCGGGAATGAGCGCAGCGGCTATGGCTTCGGCGCGGCGCCCGGGATCGGCGCTCGCAAGATTGCACAGCAGCGCGACGGTAAGCTCGGATTCTGGAAAGCGGGACAGCATGGCGCGGTAACCGAAAATGGCACCGCCGTGCTGAATACGCCTTGCCGTTCCCTGCTGATCGACGCGCAGTCCGGCCGCGTAGTTCAGAGCAGTGCCGTCGCGGAGCGTCCCGGTCCGCTGCATGGCGGCCCAGAAATCATCGCCGAGGCGCCCGTCATAGAAGCTCCGATCCCAGCGCGCAAGGTCTTCGATGGTGGTCAGCAGGCCGCCACTGCCAATCTGATCGAATGACGGCGACCAGCGCACCACGAGGCTCGACTCCTCACGGGCATAGGCGGGCGCGCGGCGGGTGACAATCCGATCGCCGTCGTCGTGGAAGTCCGTTGCCGTCATGCCCAGCGGGCCAAAGATTTTCTCTCTTGCAAAGGCCCGCAGCGTGCGGCCGGTAGCGCGCTCGATCAGCTCTGCCAGCAGGATGTAGCCGGTATTGCTGTATAGAAACCGGGTGCCAGGCGCAAAATTTGTGGCCTTCTGACGGGCCACGAGCTGAAGGATCCAATCTGCTTCCACCGGCGTCTCGAAGGGCACGCCGGCAAGGGCCATGAGCGTCAGGTAGTCCCGCAGGCCCGAGGTATGGTGCAGCAGCTCAGAAACGCGGATGTCATCCGCATAGGCCGGGAGTTCCGGAAACCAATCGCCGACGGCATCGTCCAGCGCCAGGTGTCCGTCCCGGGCGGCGAGCAGCACGGCAGCAGCGGTGAACTGCTTGGAGACGGATCCGGCATAGAACACGGTGTCCGGCCCAATCGGCCGACGGTGCTCGAGCGAGGCCATTCCGTAGCCGCGCGCAAACTCGAGCTGCCCGCGTCGGTAAACGCCTACAGCGCATCCTGGGGAATGTGTGCTGTCCAGGTCGGCCAGGATGCTGTCGATCGTCGCAATACGGTCCGGGCTCAGTGCATACGCTGACTGGGCGCCGCCACCAATAAGCACAAGACACAGCAGAGGCGCAGACGCCGTCGTCAGTGCTCGCACCAGACAGAACGCCGCAAACCGGCATTGCCCGCTGCCTTCGCGCTCGCCCTTCCCCTGGCTGTTCTCACGCAGACGCAACGCGATCCCCAGCGGCCATGAAAGCGGCCAGTGTCAGACAGCAATTGTGTAAAGACAAGACGACGCCCACGTGGTCAACAATCGCTGTCAGCACCGCCGGCAGCAAGGCGGATCGGCCATCACCCCTATACCAGCCCCGAAGTACGGCACCGGCCGGCCGGACCGAACCAGGACGTCAGCCGGCTCGGCTGCGGGGCTGCCGACCTGCGGGGCCTGCCACCACATCTCCCGGACAAGAAGCACCTTGGCAGTGTGTGTGAACGCAACGTAAACTGCCGGTGAAGCCCGTGTTAAATTTCGTCTTAAGAAAACGGGTGTTATGAAAACGGGTGCTAAACCGCTGTGTTCAGCACCAGACTGATACGCCAGACGCTATGTCAAGTTATGTGACCGACTGAATAAGAACGAGTTTTAACTGTAGAGACGATTGACCGGCGCTACGTCGCCGGAAATTGTTGGTCGATCACAATGGCCTTGGCCAGCGGCGCTTCGGGGAGAGGAGACGCCTTTGGAACCGACAGATCTGGGGAAGCCCGACTACTTTCACAAGGTGGTCGATTGTCAGTACGCCTGCCCAGCGCATACGCCCGTGCCCGAGTACATACGACTGATCGCCGCCGGGCGCTACACCGATGCCTATCTGGTGAACTGGTACTCCAACGTCTTTCCAGGGATTCTTGGTCGCACCTGCGATCGGCCCTGCGAGCCGGCCTGCCGCCGTGGCCGGGTGGAAGAAGATCCGGTGGCCATCTGCCGCCTGAAACGCGTTGCCGCGGATTACAAAGGTGATGTGCTGCAGCACATGCCCGGCAAAACCCTGCAGAAGACCGGGAAGAAGATCGCCTGCATCGGCGGCGGACCGGCCTCGCTCACCGTCGCCCGCGACCTGGCACCGCTCGGCCACGAGGTCGTCGTTTTCGACGGCGAAGACAAGGCCGGTGGCATGATCCGCAGCCAGATTCCCCGGTTTCGCCTGCCGGAAGAAGTGATCGACGAGGAAGTCGAGTACGTGCTGCGGCTCGGCGCGGAGTACCGCGGCAACCAGTGGATCGATTCCATGCGCAGCGTGCTGAACGAAGATTTCGACGCCATCTTCGTTGGCACCGGCGCACCCCGCGGTCGCGAGCTTGACGTGCCGGGCCGGCAGGAAGCCGCAGCGAACATCCACATCGGGATCGACTGGCTGTCTTCGGTGGCATTCGGGCACATCAGCAGCATCGGCAAGCGCGTCATCGTTCTGGGCGGCGGCAACACGGCCATGGACTGCTGCCGCTCCTCGCGGCGACTGGGTGGTGAAGAAGTCACCGTCATCGTGCGTTCCGGCTTCGAAGAAATGAAGGCATCACCCTGGGAAAAAGAAGATGCCATGAACGAAGGCATCCCGATCCTCAACTACATGGTGCCGAAGCGGTGTGAGCTTGAAGCGGGACGCCTGGTCGGCATGACCTTCGAGCATGTTCGTGCCGAGTACGATGACAACGGCCGGCGCAGGCTGATCCCGACCGGCGAACCGGATACCACCGTGCCCTGCGACGATGTGCTGGTGGCGATCGGACAGGAAAACGCGTTCCCCTGGATCGAACGCGATCTGGGTATCGAGTTCGACGACTGGGATATGCCGAAGCTGGACCGCACCACCTTTCAGTCCACCCATCCGAAGGTGTTCTTTGGCGGCGACGCCGCCTTGGGCCCGGAGAAAATCATCTGGGCCGTCGCCCCCGGGCACGAAGCAGCCGTCTCCATCGACAAGTACCTGCGCGGCCAGGACCTGGCCGCTCGCCCGGAGCCCCACCTGGCCATCAGCTCGCAGAAGATGGGGATCCACGAGTGGAGCTACGACAACGACATCTCCGCGGAACGGCGCTTCAAGGTACCGCTGCAGGATCTGGACCTCGCGCTGGCCAACATCCAGGTTGAGGTCGAGCTGGGCTTTGATCAGAAGCTCGCCCTCGCAGAAGCCGAACGCTGCCTCAACTGCGATGTCCAGACCGTATTTCACGACAACCTGTGCATCGAGTGCGATGCCTGCGTCGACATCTGCCCGACCGACTGCATCAACTTCACCGCCAACGGCGAGGAAGCCGATCTTCGAAGGCGCCTGCGCGCGCCCGCCGAAGACCCGGCGCAGGCCCTCTACGTCTCAGCCGACCTGCCAACCGAGCGGGTCATGGTGAAAGACGAGAACGTGTGCCTGCATTGCGGCCTGTGTGCCGAACGGTGCCCGACCGGCGCCTGGGACATGCAGAAACACCTGCTCGAGATGGCGCACGCAACGGACCAGTGCCGCCCGCAGCCCAGCAAAGTCCACGCAGCCTGAGGAGAACGCCTGTGACCAACCCGCTTGCGGCGGTCAATGACTTCGTCGTCAAATTTGCCAACGTCAACGGCTCCGGCTCGGCATCGGCCAACGCGCTGCTCGCCAAGTCGATTCTCCGCATGGGTGTTCCCGTCAGCCCGCGGAACATCTTCCCCTCGAATATTCAGGGGCTGCCGACCTGGTATGAGGTCCGCGTTTCCGGCGCTGGCTGGCTCGGCCGTCGGGGCGGTGTCGATCTGCTGGTTGCCATGAACCCGCAGACCTGGGACGAAGATGTTGCCGAGCTCAACGCCGGCGGCTACCTGTTCTACGATTCCACCAAGCCCCTGACGCAGACGAAGCTGCGTGACGACGTGCAGGTGATCGGCATGCCGCTCACCCAGCTCTGCAACCAGACCTATACCGACGCCCGGCAGCGCCAGCTGTTCAAGAACATCATCTACGTCGGCGCCCTCGGCGCCCTGCTCGACATCGAGCCCGAAGCCCTTGAGGCGCTGGTGGCGGAGCAGTACGCCAGCAAGGCGGCGCTGCTCGAGTCGAATCTCACCGCCATGCGCATGGGCCGCGCCTATGCAGAAGAGCACTTCGAGTGCCCCCTGCCGATGCACGTCGAGCGCGCCGATGCGGTCGGTGATCGCATCTTCCTCGAAGGGAACAATGCCGCCGCACTGGGCGCCGTCTACGGCGGCGCTTCCGTCGCCGCCTGGTACCCGATCACGCCCTCCTCTTCCGTTGCCGAAGCCTTCGAGCGCCACTGCAAGCGCTTTCGTCATGAGCCCGACACCGAGGCGGCACGCTACGCCATCGTGCAGGCAGAGGACGAGCTCGCCTCGATCGGAATGGTCGTCGGCGCGGCCTGGAACGGCGCGCGTGCGTTTACCGCAACCTCCGGGCCGGGTATCTCGCTGATGCAGGAGACGCTGGGCTTCGCCTACTTTGCTGAAGTTCCAGCGGTCATCTTTGACGTGCAACGCGGCGGTCCGTCCACCGGCATGCCGACCCGAACGCAGCAATCGGACCTGCTGAGCTGTGCTTACGCTTCGCACGGCGACACCAAACACGTGCTGCTGTTTCCGGAAGACCCACGCGAGTGCTTCGAAATGGGCGCCCAGGCTTTCGATCTGGCCGATCGGCTGCAGACCCCGATCTTCGTCATGCTGGACCTGGACATCGGCATGAACGACAGGCTCTGCGAGCCGCTCCGCTGGGATGACAACAGAGACTATGACCGCGGCAAGGTGCGGACCGCGGAGGAGCTCGAAGCGGGCCTGCCGTTCTCACGTTACCTGGACGTAGACGACGATGGCATCCCCTACCGGACCTACCCGGGCACCCATCCCACGGCGGGCGCCTACTTCACACGCGGCACCACCAAAGACGCTCACGCCCGCTACAGCGAGGCTGGCGCCGACTACGTCGACAACATGGAACGGCTACTGAAGAAGCTGGAAACGGCAAAGCACATCATCCCGCAGCCTCAGACCCGGGACAGCGGACACGGCGCCGACGTTGGCGTTCTTTACTACGGCTCCACGGCACCAGCAATGGACGAAGCGTTCGAGCTGCTCGCCGCCGCCGGCATACCCGCCGACGGCCTGCGCGTTCGGGCGTTTCCGTTCGCCGACACCATCCCCGCGTTCATCAACGCGCATACCCAGGTCTTTGTCGTTGAGCAGAACCGTGATGGTCAGCTGCGCACCATGCTCATCAACGAATGTGATGTCGATCCGGCACGGCTGCATGCCGTGCTGCACTACGACGGTACACCGATTACTGCGCAGTTCATCGCCTCAGCGATCGCACAGACGCTCCATCCGAAGAAAGCGGTCACGCCGCGAATCGCGGCACGTTAGCCGGGGGTCTCGCAATGACGTACATCACCAAGCCCAGACTGATCCATCCGCAGGCGCAGGTTAACGCGCTCGGCTACACCCGACGGGACTACGAGGGCGCGATCTCGACCCTGTGCGCCGGGTGCGGCCACGACTCAATCAGCGCAGCGCTGGTACAGGCCTGCTTCGAGATGGGACTGGAACCACACCGGGTCGCGAAGCTGTCGGGAATCGGCTGCTCGTCGAAGACGCCGACCTACTTTCTCGGCAACTCGCATGGCCTGAACAGCATGCACGGCCGTATGCCGGCGGTGCTGACCGGCGCCAATCTGGCGAACCGGGAGCTGATCTACCTCGGCATCTCCGGTGATGGAGACTCAGCATCGATCGGGTTCGGGCAGTTCGCACATTCCCTGCGCCGGGGCGTGAACATGGTCTACGTGGTCGAGAACAACGGCGTCTATGGCCTTACCAAGGGGCAGTTCTCAGCAACGGCTGACGCCGGCACGAAGTCCAAGCGCGGCGTTGTGAACACCGATCCGAACATGGACCTGGTCAGCCTGGCAGTGCAGGTGGGCGCAAGTTTCGTTGCGCGCAGCTTCTCCGGCGACAAAGGCCAGCTGGTCCCGCTGCTCAAGGCAGCCATCCGGCATCAGGGTGCAGCCTTCATCGACGTGATCAGCCCCTGCGTTGCTTTCAACAACCATGACGGCTCAACCCGGAGCTATGACTACGTACGGGCGCACAACGAAGCCGTAAACGAGCTCGACTTCATCGCCGAGCGCGAAACCATCAACGTCGACTATGCCGCGGGAACGGTGCAGGAGATCGCGCAACACGATGGCAGTACGCTGCGGCTGCACAAGGTTGCGGACGACTACGACCCCAGCGACCGCATCGGTGCCATGAACTATCTGCAGGCACACGCTGCTGAGGGTGAGATCGTGACCGGCTTGCTTTACCTGGAGCCGGAGGCAGAGGACCTGCATCGCCACCTGGGAACCGTGGACGCCCCACTGAACTCGCTTGGCGCTGCAGAGCTGTGTCCGGGCACGGCGGCCCTCGAGGCGATCAACTCAAGCCTGCGCTGATTTGAAGACTCGAGTAAGGCAGCCGACCTGCGAACCCCTGATAAGCGTTCTGCCGTGCCGAAGCGAAGTTCACCGTAGCCGATGGATTGCCCGCATCGCCCGGAGCGTCGAGCCAGTAGGCGCCCGGTTGAATCCCCGTACCGAGCATGGTGCGCCAGATCAACCCCTCCGACTGCGGCAGGTGACGTCCGTTGACAAACACCCCCGTGTTGACGTTCCAGACGTTAGCGTTCATCTGCCCGAACTCCTGCCCCGGGTACATGTAGCCGAAAGCCTGCTGACCGACCACGCCGTAGCGCCCGCTGGACGTGTCATGCTCGTACTTGCCCAGTAGAGACCGAACACTGCAGGTGGCTTTCAGCCCCGCAAAGGCCTCGCGGCCGAACGAGCGGCCTTTGATGACGACCGCGCCGGAAGCCGGCGCTGTAGAACCTGACGAGTTGGTATCGCGAGCGCCGCTGCCATCACTGGTGCAGACGCAAAGCAGTCTGCTAGCGCTGAACCGACGGATATGAAGCGGTCGGTTCCTATGAAGGCGTTCGGCTTCGGCCGCAACGTCAGCTTCACGAGCGAAGCATCAGCGGCGCGCTATACATAAAACAAAATCGTCTCCCGTTGATTACCTTTCAATGGTCTGGCACTTACGTGCAGTGTAAGGCCGCACAGCAGGTACTCACGCAACACCTAGTGGTGTACGGTACCGTTCACGTATAGTCTGTGGCCGCCGCTGCTGTGCCTGACAGCAAACGCGCGGATATCCCCTGAATCGCTTCCTGACGGTTGCCCAGCAAAGGCAATCGTCCGCTTAGTCATGACAACACAACTAAGAACGAAGCCCCAGGATTGCCGACACTCAATACGGCAAGGCTCTGCGTCGCTCGTACCTTGCCGAGCTGATACTCAGGACCACCCTTCTGTAAGAAAACCTTCACACGCCTTTAACATAACCGAAACCTCCTCTTCGTAGCGTTCCACCCGCGATGGCGTTCAGCGCCAACCGCGGTGGTAGATGGTTGACCCCCGGTCACCCCTTTTTTTCTCAGAGCGCATAGGGAGAACCTCTGTATGGCTACGAAGCCGAGTCAGATTCACGGCACCGAAATCGACGTCGACGACAGCGAGAATATCGAAACTAACCCCACCAACAATCCGAGCTTGCGGGATATCGTTGCAACCGGCCTTTCACGGCGCAATATTCTAAAGGGTTCACTCACAGCAGCCGCAGCCGGCTACCTGGCTCCCGCCCCCGCCTTTGCCGGGTACTCTAGTTCCGGTGGATCGCTGCTCGGCTTTGCACCGCTCACTATTGAGACGGCTACAGCAGCCGAAGGGCGGATGGTCACCGTCTCTCCAGACTACGAGTACCAGATTCTGATTCCTTGGGGATCACGCATCGACCCAAACTCCGGTGTTCGGGAGTACAATGGTGAACCGGATCGGCGACCAACATCGGCGGAACAGGAGCAGCTAATCGGAATTGGCCACGACGGCATGTTCTTTTATCCGAAATTTCTACCTCGCGTAATTGAAGCAGAACTCAAGCAGGGCAGGACACTCCCGAAGTTTCGAAGACTCCTTCAAGAAGACGACGGCATGCTCTGCGTAAACCACGAGTTCGGGACCAATCCACACGTGCTGGGCAAGCCATTCCCCGAAAGCCTTGAGGATGTGCGCATCTCACAGGCCGCTCATGGCGTGTCCGTGGTACGGGTCGAAAAGGAAGGCAACAATCCTTGGAAGGTCAGATCGGACAAGAATAGCCGCCGCGTTACGGTAAACACCCCAATGGACGTTTCAGGTCCCGCAGCCGGAAGCCCGCTGCTCGACAACCCGGCAGGTAACCCCGTCTTGGGTACGGTCAACAATTGTGGTTCCGGTAGAACGCCATGGGGCACTTATGTGACCTGCGAAGAGAACTTCAACGGTTACTTCGGCAGCACCGATCTCAGCGTTGATCCGAGCAGCAGCGTCGGCTTCGATGACCTGCAAGATACCGCCTACCGCCGCTACGGATTCAGCTCGAATGGCTTTGGCTACGGCTGGCACGTCTTCGATGAGAGATTTGATATTGCCAACGCCGGATATCGCAACGAATCGAATCGCTTCGGTTGGTGTGTCGAGATCGACCCTTTCGACGGTTCAAAGAAACCGGTAAAGCGCACCGCAATGGGCCGCTTCAAGCATGAAGCCGTGGCGGTCAAAGAGTTAGACGATGGTCGCGTCGCGGTCTACATGGGCGACGACCAGCGTGGCGACTACTGTTACAAGTTCGAATCTGAGCTGCCGTGGCGCGAAGCTATTAGTCAGGACAAGAGCCCACTGGACGAAGGCAAACTGTACGTAGCGGTGTTTGCCAGCGACCTAAATCTCGGCATCGGTACCGGTAAAGGCGTCGGCGAGTGGGTCGAGCTGAACTACAAGGACTCACGCATCGCCGAAGCCGGGCTGGACACCCAGGACAAGGTTGTCACCTATGCTCGCCTGGCAGCAGATGCAGTCGGTGCCACCAAAATGGACCGCCCAGAGTGGACCACCATTGGCACCAAGGGCGAAGTATTCTGGACCCTAACTAACAATAATCGCAAAGACCAGCTGGCTGTGAAAGACGGTGAGATAGAGGTCAACGAAGCGAATCCCATCTTCGATCACACCGATGGTCACATTATGCGCACCCAGGACTGCAGTCCGACGGTCTTCATCTGGGATATCTTCATAATCTGTCGCAACACGCGACCGGAGGATCCGGGCACCGGGCCATTTCTGTTAGATGATGCCGGTAATTTTGAACTAGACGAAAACGGCGAAACGATTCGTATCGACTACGAGTTCGCAGACTACGAACCGCCAGCTGATGGCGGAGCAAACACGTTCACTGATCCGGACGCCGCCTGGGCCGACCCCTTCGGTCGACTCTTCATCGGTACCGATGGCGGCCAGCCCTCTGGCTTGCAGGATCAACTGGTCGTGTTCGATGTGAAAACTGGTGAGTACCGAAGGCTGCTGATGGGTGTTAACAGCGACGAGATCACGGGGATAACCACTACCCCGGATTACCGAACGATGTTTACCAACACCCAGCATCCCGGCAACGGCGATCCAACCAGCACAAACTTCCCGGCGCCATTCGACGGCGTGACGATCCCTCGTGATTGCACGATCGTCCTCACGCGCAAGGACGGCGGTATCGTTGGATCCTGAACCCTGCTGAACCGGACCTGTGGCGCGTTCGCTGCAGGTCCAGGGGTTCTTCAAAGAGGCGCTAGCGCCAATCGCCGTACGGCAAACTTTGAAAGCAGGAAAGCGGCTTTTCCCCGACAGGGCACCCGGTTGCCACCACGCATTCAGGTCAATCCGCCCGCTCGAAGAGCGGAACCCATTCTTCAAAGCAAGCTGGCAGCGTTTAGTTCAGGGAGTTATGTGGCCTGACATCGTTGTATTCGTGCTGCCATCGCTCGTTGACACTCTCTGCCTCCTCGAGGCTGCGGAACCAGTTCTGGTTCAGGCAGCCGTCGCGGAACCTCCCGTTGATGCTTTTCACGTATGCAACCTGTGTCGGCTTAACGGGCTGGATGAAGTCCAGCTTCACCCCGTGATCCTGACCCCAGCCAAACAAAGTCTTGCTGGTTTGTTCAGGGCCGTTGTCCAGTTCGATCCGATTCGACCCGGCAGGCCACGTTTTCGTTTGAGGCAGTCAGAAACCGGGCCAGACGCGCCCCGCAGATCGAAAAATGAACCAGTTGCCCGACGGAATCCCTGGAGTAGGCGTCGACAGTGTTGAGAATCCGGATCCGCCGCCCTTTGCTGAGCTGATCGCTCACAAAGTGTGAGGACCAGAGCTGGTTAGGCCGTCCCGGCGTCGACATCGGCAACCAAGAACGAATCAGCGCCTTTCTACGCTTGCTCCTTAGCTGCATCCCTAGGACTGGGTAGAGGCGATAGGTGCACATCCGGTTACATACTGGGCTCTCACACTTTAGGAGTGCGTATAGCTTCAGGTAATCGCACCCGGGGTAGTGCTGACCCAAGACTTGGAAACGAGCGTAAATGACGTCATCGCCCCGATCGACTGATCGACTGATCGACTGATCGATAACGGAGTGCTTTAAGACTGATGCCTGCAAGCCGGCCGAGCCATTGCTGACTCAGCTGAAACTCCACCGATAAGAAGCCGACGAGCTGCCGCTTGGCCGCTGCCTTCACCAACTTTTTTGCAGAGTTGCCTCGATCGCCGTCTTCTCAAGCATCGTCTCAGCAAGTAGCTTCTTCAGCTTCGCATTCTCGGCCTTAGGTTCTGCATCCCCTAGGCCTCAGAGGCCTCCATGCCGCAGTACTCCGACTTCCAGCGCTGGAAGGTACTCCTGGCGAGCACATGCTTACGAAGGATTTCGTCGGTCGACAAGCCGCCCTCGCGCTTCTTCAGAATGCTGATGATCTGCTAATCGCCGTAGCGCATACCCTTCATGTTCGGGTCTCCCAACGGACAATCTAATGGGAAGTGTCCGTTGGGCAATGGGTACCTTTAGCGGGGAGAGGTCTCCGGAGCGCCGCGCTGCGGTAAGCTCACAACTGTCTCGACGTCAGATCCTGCAGCATGGCCTAATCCAAGCCGAGGTCAGCAACTCGCTTCTGGAGCTTCGCGCTCTCATCTCAAAGCTGCTTGAGCTTATGCGCCTTGTCTGGCCCCAAACCGCCGTACTGTTTCTTCGAGCAATAGAACGTCTGTTCCGCGATGCGGGGCTTACGAGCAATCGCGAACAAAGGGTTCCGAGGTTGTGCTGCTTCACAGCCACCACGATCTGCTCAACGGTACACCGTTTTCGTTTCATGCAAGATCCTCCTTCCCAGGCTAAGGGTTTTAGAATCTCACAGTCTGCTTGGATGAGTTTTCCGGGGAAAACTCAGAGGGACACTCACTGACAACTGGCGCTTTCAGTCCTCAATGGACCGATCCGCGCAATAGGCAATCCGCTCCGAACATGGCTAGCTGGTGTACGCTTCATTTGCTCCGCTTCCGGGGCACCCAGCGACCCAGGCCTCACACCCGTAGACACTAAATCCGCTAAAATCCGCGAGGATGACCACTCCCAGAGAAATCAGACAGTTACAGGACGCAACGCTCTGCGTCGCCCCGATGATGGCGTGGACCGATCGGCACTGCCGCTACCTGCACCGGCTGTACGCGCCGAACACGCTGCTGTTCACGGAAATGGTGACTGCCAACGCCTTGCTGCATGCCCATGCCGACCGGCTGCTGCGCTACAACCCGGAGGAACATCCGCTCGCGTTGCAGCTCGGCGGATCAGAACCGGAGGCGCTGGCCGCGGCGACACGGCTCGCCGCGGCCAAGGGGTTCGACGAGATAAATCTGAACGTCGGCTGTCCCTCGGACCGCGTGCAGCGGGGCCGCTTTGGCGCCTGCCTGATGAAGGAACCGGTGCTGGTGGCACACTGTATCCGCGCCATGCAGGCGGTCACACCGATCCCCATCACGGTCAAGTGTCGTCTCGGAGTGGACGATCACGACAGCGATGAGCTGCTCCACGCGTTTGTCGGCACGCTGGTCGACGCCGGTCTCAAACGCCTGTACCTGCATGCGCGGAAGGCCATCCTGAAAGGTCTGAGCCCCGCTCAGAATCGTCAGGTCCCGCCACTGCAGTACAATCGGGCCTACCGGGTGGCCAGCGCCTTTCCGGAGCTCGAGGTCATCATCAACGGCGGAATCACCGATGCATCCGCGGCTCTGCAACACTACGGGCGCGCCGATGGCATCATGATCGGGCGGGCCGCCTATCAGCACCCTGCATTAATCCACGCGCTGGACCGGCTGCTCTTCGGAACGCCAGAGGTCGTCTCGGCGGACGAACCCGATCCCACCCGCATCGGCGACCGCTACCGGCTCGATGATCTGGCTCTGCAACGTATCCTCAACCGGTACCGCAACTACATGACACGGGAGCTGGACGCCGGCACCCGCCTCGGCGACCTGTGCCGGCCACTGCACGGCGTGTTTCATGCGCGTCCCGGCGCGAGGCACTCACGCCGGGCGCTGTCGGATCACCAGCGACTGGCCCGCAACGACTTGAGCGCATTCGACGATGCGGTGCGCGCCGTGCGGCTGGCGGCCTGATCATGCTCAAGAAACTGCTCGAACGACTGCTCGACAATACCGATCCGGAAACGGCCGCGGTCGCGCAGGATGAACAGCTGCGCCTGGCAGCAGCAGCGCTGCTGGTCGAGGTCGCCCTCGCCGACGGCTCGCTGGACGACAGCGAGCAGGAACGGATGCAGCGTACCCTGATCGATCAGCTGGGGGTTGCCGAGGCTGATGTACGGCTGCTGCTCAACAGTTCCGTCGAAGCCCATTTTGAGCGGGTTGGCGTGCAGGACCTGACCCGGGCACTCACCGAAAACTGGTCGGAACCAGACCGCTTTCAGCTCATAGTCGCGCTATGGCAGGTCGCCTTCGCCGACGACGAGCTGGATCCCCACGAGGAACACCGGATCCGCCACATAGCGGAGCTGCTCTACGTCTCCCACCGGCGGTTCATCGAAGCCAAACAGATCGCCCGCGGTACGCGCTGAGGATCAGCGGCACAGGCCACACCGGCCGCGACGGCGGCTCAACGCAGTCCAAGCGCCAGCTCCGTCGCCTCGAAGCTGCGCTCGAGCCGCTTCGGCGACACCTTCGACGCCCGTAGCTTCTCAGCGTAGAGCGCAACCCGAAGCTCTTCGAGCGCCTCGAACAGTTCCTGCGCCTGCGCCGGCGTGCACTCCGGCCGACCGGTGATGGATTGCAGGCGCTCCTCAAAGCCGCCGAGCAGCGCCTGCTGCTCGGCATCGCGCTGGACCTTGCCCTGCAGGCCGGCCAGGCGCAGCCGCTGTGCCTCGAGGTAGCGCGTACGCTGCGCGAGCCCGTCGATCCCGACGCTGCGCAACACCGACGGCGGTACCAGCCGCTCGAGCAATCGTCGAACGTCTGCAACAGCAGCAGCGTATGCAGGCGATTGCTGCTCGTCGAGCGTCCGCACCAGCTCGAAGCGCGCAGCAAGCAGGTTGCGGGCAGCTTCGATCCAGCGCTCAGCGTACGCCGCCAGAGGCCCACCGGTTTGCAGCAGCGCATCAAAGACCGCGCGATTGGCCGGCCAGTCCCGACCGTCGAAGTAGCAGTGCCAGCCCATTCCCAGGAGCGCATCCTGCTCGAGCTGCTCACGACCGCCCAGGCTCGCGTAATGCAGCTGCAGCGTACGATCGTCCTGGAGCCGGCGGCGCAGCTTGCGCACCGCCGGTGCCATGGCCAGCAGCGCGAGACGGGCGAGTCCTGAGTGGCTGGCAGTCAGCGCATCGCTTCGATTCGGGAACGCCTCGATCGCCACGGTCTGGCCCTGATCGACGAAGCCCGGATAGAGCAGCATCTCGCTGCCCCCGCGCTGCACGACAACCTCGCTCGGCAGGGACAGCGTTCGCGGGTATTCGGCGAGCCCGCTCTGCACGAACGCCGGTGGTCGATCGCGGTCGACCTCGGCGGCGAGCTTGCGCTGGTATGCCTGCCGCAGGGCCAGGAAGTCACGGCCTTCGGCGATGATCCGGCGGCGGCTGTCGATCAGACGGACATTGAAGGTCAGGTGCGGATCCACCTGTTCCGCGTTGAAAGCCGTGGGATCGATGCGCACGTCATAGAGCTCCGCCACGGTTCGCGCCAGCGCCAACGCCAGCTGCCCGGAGCGGTAGCGGCGTGGATCGAGCAACCGTTCCGCGACCCTCGGTATCTTGTCCGCAAGCGGCGCAAGCCGTTTGCGGTGCTGCTTCGGCAGCGACTTCAGCCACTGCTCGCAGACCACCTCGAAGTAGCCGGGCACCGACCACTGCAGGGCTTCTTCAGGGACCCCGTTCATCAGCCCGATCGGCAGTTCGACAGTCGCACCATCGTCCGGCTCCCCGGGCGCAAACCGATAGCGAATTCGCACCCGTTGGTCACCAAGCTCGAGCTCGGAGGGAAAATCGGCAAGCCCAACAACCGTTTGCGTCTTGAGGTCCTGCTCCTGCCAGGTTAGCTGCTGCGCGTTTTCCGGCCGCCGCTTCAGCCAGCCCTCGAGCGTGCGCAGGCTCAGCACGTCCGCGGGGATACGCTCGTCGTACCAGGCCGCCTGCTCTTCCGGCGCAATCAGCAGGTCGCGGCGCCGCAGCTTAGCCTCCTCCGCCAGCACCTGCTGCACGACCTTCAGATTGCCTGCGATGACCGGGGGCGTCCGGGGCAGCGCACCCGCGACGAGGCCTTCAACGATGAACAGGCTCCGCGCGTGGTCGCGATCGATCGGTGCGTAGGACACGCGGCGCTTCTCCACCAGCACCAGACCGCGCAGGCTGACTTTCTCGAAGCAGACGGCCTCGCCCCGCTTCGCTGCGTAGTGCGGCTCGAAGTGTTGCCGTTTCAGCAGGTGCCGGGCCTGCTCCTCGAGCCAGCGCGGTTCGATGCTGGCAACGGTTCGCGCATAGACCGCCTTGGTTTCCGCAATCTCCGCCGCCTCGAGCCACTTGCCGGCCTTGCCGTGCAGCACTGAGCCCGGGAACACGCGAAATCGCAGCCCGCCGGGACCCTCATAGCGGCCTTTCTCCAGATGGTGGCCGACGAAAGACAGCGAGCCGGCGAGAATCGAGCGATGCACCGCCTCGTAGTCCGCCGGGTTCGCGTTGAAGTGCAGCTTCAGCCCCTGGGCGGCGAGCTTCAGCTGACGATGCAGCTCACGCCACTCGCGCATGCGGTTGACCGACAGAAACTGCGCCTTCAGCCAGCGCTCGTACTTGCGACGGGTAAGGTCACCGCGCTGGCCTTCGGCAACCTGCCAGAGCTTGACCCAGGCATCGAACTCGGACGCCCCGTCGACCCACTGGGCATGGGCCTCGTCCGCCGCGCCCTGGGCTCCGGGCGGCCGCTCCCGCGGATCCTGGCCTGCCATGCCGGCGACGATGATCAGCAGCTCCTGCAGGGCCCCACGCTGCTGCGCCTCAAGCAGCATCCGCGCGAGCCGGGGGTCGACCGGCAGTCGCGCCAGCTTGCGCCCAATCTCCGTGACGCGTCCGTCGCGCGTGGCTTCGAGCTCTTCCAGCAGTTTGGCTGCGGCGCGCACGGCGCCAGGCTCCGGCGGATCGAGGAACGGAAACTGATCCATGCGGCCAAAACCGAAAACCAGCATCTGCAGCAGCACGGCGGCAAGGTTCGAGCGCTGCATCTCAGGATCCGTGAACTCCGGTCGGCCCAGGAAGTCCGCCTCGCCGTAAAGCCGGAAGCAGACGCCGGGTGCCAGCCGGCCACAGCGTCCCGTGCGCTGGTTGGCGCTGGCCTGGGAGATGGGTTCGATCGGCAGGCGCTGCAGCTTCGAGCGGTAGCTGTAGCGGCTGATGCGTGCCAACCCGGCGTCGATCACATAGCCGATGTTCGGGACCGTGAGCGACGTTTCCGCCACGTTGGTACTCAGCACCAGACGCCGCCGGCTACCAGGCCGAAACACCCGCTGCTGCTCCGAGGCCGGCAGCCGCGCATACAGCGGCAGCAGCTCCCAGCGATCGCTCAGGCGGCTCTTCAGGTCGCGCGACAGCGCGAAGATATCCCGCTCGCCGGGCAGGAACACCAGCGCGTCCCGGGCGTTGATCGCCGGCTTGCGCTGCTCCATGCGGGCCACGCACTCGAGCACCAGGTCGGCAAGTGGCAGGTCATCCTCGAGGTACTCGACCGTAACCGGATAGCCGCGCCCGGAGACTTCGACGACCGGCGCATCGAAGTGCTGGGCAAAGGCAGCGACGTCAATGGTGGCGCTGGTGATGACGATCTTCAGGTCACGGCGCCGCTCCGTCAGCCGCTTCAGATAGCCGAGCAGGAAGTCGATGTTCAGGCTGCGCTCGTGCGCCTCGTCGATGATGAGCACAGAGTACCGCTTGAGATCCCGATCCCGGGGAATCTCGGCCAGCAGCAGGCCGTCGGTCATCACCTTGACGCGCGTCCGGTCGCTTGTCTGATCGGAAAAGCGCACGGCAAAACCCACCGCATCACCCAGCTCGACGCCAAGTTCGTCCGCGATCCGCGATGCTACCGCGCGGGCGGCAAGACGCCGCGGCTGGGTGTGACCGATGATGCCCTGCTCACCGAGCCCCGCCCGTAGCGCCAGCTTTGGCAACTGGGTCGTCTTGCCGGAACCGGTTTCACCGGCAACAACCACGACCTGGTGCGTGCGCAGCAGCCGGACGATCTCGTCCGCATGGGCAGCGATCGGCAGCTCTGCAGGGACGTCGAGGCGCTGCGCAGCGATCGCCGGCAGCGCGCTCGGTTCGGTAGTCATGACCGGGGCTTGAAAACCGCGCTTACTTGGACAGGAAGCCCATGGCATCCTCGATGCCACGCACGGTCAACGGGTACATCTGACCGTCGACGAGATCCTGGGTGATGGACACGCTGGATGAGTACTCCCAGGTTTCCTGTGGTGTCGGGTTCAACCAGGCGACCTTCAGAAACTGGTTGGTAAAGCGCTGCATCCAGGCGGCGCCCGGCTCTTCGTTCCAATGCTCGACGCTGCCGCCGGAGTGCGTGATCTCGTACGGCGCCATAGTCGCGTCGCCAACGAAGACGACCTTGTAGTCCTGGGCGAACTTGTTCAGCACTTCGGTGGTTGGGATGCGCTCGTTCATCCGCCGCCGGTTGTCTTTCCACACCGAATCGTAGATGAAGTTGTGGAAGTAGTAGCTCTCGAGATGCTTGAACTCAGTGCGGGTAGCCGAGAAGAGTTCCTCGCAGACCTTCACGTGTGAATCCATGGATCCGCCGATATCGAGGAACAGCAGCACCTTGACCGCGTTGCGGCGCTCCGGCCGCATGCGGATGTCGAGCAGGCCACCGTTGTGCGCTGTGGAGCGGATGGTGTTATCCATGTCCAGCTCGTCTTCCTGGCCGGTACGGGCGAACTTGCGCAGGCGCCGCAGCGCCATCTTGATGTTCCGCGTGCCGAGTTCGACCGAGTCGTCCAGGTTTTTGTACTGGCGCTGGTTCCAGGTCTTCTTGCCTTTCTTCTTTTTGCCTTTACCCTTGCCGGCGCCCGGACCCTTGCGGCCATCGCGGTCCGCGTCGCCTTCCTGGCCCTCTTCGCCCTGCCGGCCTTTCTCGGCTTCCTGGCGAGCCGCCTCTTCCTGCGCTTTCTGGAACGCTTCGATCAGCTTCTCGAGGCCACCAAGCGACTTGATCTTCTCCAGCTCCTCCGGCGTCAGCGATTTTTCGAACTCGCGCCGCAGCCACTCGTCGGGGATCAGGGACTCGATCAGGCCGTGCAGGTCTTCGAGGCCTTTGAAGTAGGCGGCAAAAGCGCGGTCAAACTTGTCGTAGTTCTTCTCGTCCTTGACCATGCAGGTGCGGGACAGCAGGTAGAACTCATCCAGATCAGCAAACACCAGCCGGTGCTGCAGCGCTTCGAGCAGGTCCATCAACTCGCGCAGCGTTACCGGAATCTGGTACTTGCGTAACGTGGTGAAGAAGTTGATGAGCATGGCAGATCAGGCCTTGGACTCGCGCCTGTTCATGAACGCCAGGCGCTCGAGCAGGTGGACGTCCTGCTCGTTCTTGACCAGCGCGCCGTAGAGCGGCGGGATGGCCTTGGTCGTGTCGCGGTTGGTCAGGATTTCCTCCGGAATGTCGTCTGCCATGAGCAGCTTCAGCCAATCGATCAGCTCCGAGGTGGACGGTTTCTTTTTCAGGCCCGGCACCTTGCGGACGTCGAAGAAGATCTCCATGGCCTCTTTCACCAGGTCCTGTTTCACCTTCGGGAAGTGCACGTCGACGATCGCCTGCATCGTGTCGCGGTCCGGAAAGTCGATGTAATGAAAGAAGCAGCGACGCAGGAACGCGTCCGGCAGTTCTTTCTCGTTGTTCGAGGTAATGACCACGATCGGGCGCTGCTTGGCCTTGATCGTCTTGCCGAGCTCATAGACGAAGAACTCCATACGATCGATTTCCTGCAGCAGATCGTTCGGAAATTCGATGTCCGCTTTATCGATCTCGTCGATCAGCAGGACCACGCGCTGGTCGCTCTCGAAGGATTCCCAGAGCTTGCCCTTCTTGATGTAGTTGGCAATGTCCTTGACCCGCTCGTCACCGAGCTGGGAATCCCGCAGCCGGGATACGACGTCGTACTCGTAGAGGCCGTTGTGCGCCTTGGTGGTGGACTTGATGTGCCACTGGATCAGCGGCATGTCGAGCGAGCCGGCAATCTCTTCCGCCAGCATGGTTTTGCCGGTTCCCGGCTCGCCTTTGACCAGCAGCGGGCGCTCGAGCTTGACCGCAGCATCAACCGCCAGCGACAGCTCCTCGGTCGATATATAGCTGTCTGTACTATCAAAAATCATCCGCTACCCCAGAAACGCTTAAGCTCCGGGACTTTAAAGAAGCCCCTGCTGCAGCGCAACAACGGCGCTTTTACGTGCCGTTCAGGCCGGCTCCGCCAGGACCGGCAGATAGAGTCGTCGCTGCCCCAGCAGCCACCAGACGAATCCACCGCTCAGCAGCGGCACCAGCCGGGCCAGCCCGGCGACCCAGAGTGGCAGCACGACCGGCGGTTCCGAAATCGCCGCCGCGGCGCCTTCACCCGCTTCGGACGCCGCTCCCAGGGTTGCCGCAGTGCTGGAATCTGGACCCAGG
>JBCDGJ010000048.1:0-29532 GCA_038757945.1 Pseudomonadota bacterium | reverse complement strand
GTCGCGGTACCGTTCGCCGGAGGAGCCCTGCGGACACATTGGCGCTCCGCCGCGAGCGGTCTTCAAGCACGGTCCCGTCCTGGGTCCCGGACTATTGAGCCGCATCTATCTCTAGGCGGCGTCTGTTCTTTGTGCCGCGTCTATTTTTGAGCCGCGTCTACTCTTGAGCCGCGCCTGTTTTCTGAGCCGCGCCTGTTGTTGAGCCGCGGGCGCTGTCAGCAAACCACTGCCGCAGCGCGGCCGATGCGCCGGCCCCCTCGAGCGCGCTCAGAAAGCGCGCAAGGGTCAGCGGCTCTGCCGCCTCGACCACAGCCCGCACGGCCGCATCGAGCCGTCGGGCTGCGCTCGGTTCCTCGCGGGCCCAACGCTGCTCCAGCGCGGCCAGCAACGCCACAGCCCGCGCGGTAACGGGGCCTGCGGAGCGGTCCACGAACAGCGACGGCGCCTGCCTGCCCCAGTTTTCGAGGCTGGCGATTGCCGCCGCGAAACGCTCCTCGGATATGGTGCCGATCCGGCGCATGAGCTCCAGACTGTAAAACTCAGCAATACCCTCGATCAGCCAATCCCCACCCTCGCCACCGCCAAGCCGCATGGCAACGTGCATGAGCTCGTGCAGAACGGTGCTGGTGCCATTTTCGCTGATCAGCGGACGATCGCCGTGGAGATAAAACGATTGCGTGGCCGACAGCCCGCCACGCCAGAAGGGATCATCGGCAGCGACGACGAGCAGCCGCGGCGGAAACCGCCCGGTAATCTGGCGCGCCTCAGCCAGATGCAGGCGCAGGAAAGCAAGAAGGTCGTTGCGTCGAATCGAGCTGCCCTGCCAGGCGGCAACGGCAACGACAACATCGGGCAACTTGTCGAGGCGCACGCCGAGCTCGCCGGCAATCATCCAGCCCGTCGGGCGATCAAACGCACGGCGTGGATCGGCAACCGGCACGAAGCCTTCGTTTGTCGCACCGTACTGGGTCCAGGCAGACCAGCCCTCCGGCGTATTGATCTGCACCAGCGAGCGCCCGCGACTCCCACGCTGCATGCGCACCCGAGCTGGCGGAAACAGGTCATCGCCGCGGAACAGCGCCCCAGCGGCATTCAGCTGCGCATCATAGGCACCATTGGCGCGCTTGTTAGCTACGACGTAGCTGTAGCGCAACGTGCCGCCGCCCTCGGGCACGCGCCAGCGGACGCGAGCGCCGGACCGCTCGACAGCGCCATCCGCAGAGCGCACTTCGTAGCGCTCCGCCGGCATGGCGAAATCCAGCTCCCGCAGGGTGTCGCCGCTCTGCTCGATCCGCAGCTCCGCCTGGGCCACGCCGGCGACGGGCTCGAGCTCGGCGCTGAAGTAGGCGGTGTACGTTCCCTCGGACACGGCGGCAGCGCAGGCACCGATCCCGCAGGCGAACGGCAGAAGCAGCAGCAGGGCAGACCAATGCCCGGTGGGTAGTGCACTCGTCACAGCACTCATCGCCTTCGCGGATCGACTCTTCATAACGGCAACCTCAACGGTGATGCTGACCAGGCCGACGTCACCGGTTGCGACGTCGCGCCGCGGCCTCGACCAGCATCCAATGATCCGGATGCACCCAGGTCCGCGCCAGGTGATTGCGCTCGAGCGCGGCGAGCGCGTTCGGCGACACGCCGTCGGCCACCGCGCGCGCCAGCGCCTTGAGGGCAACCTGAACCTGCGGCGGCCGTTGCGCCAACCGTACGACGAAGCGTTCGAGCGCCGGTGCAAAGGCGTCCGCCGAATCCGCCAGCACCTCATCCATAAGACCCGCAGCTACCGCCTCGAACCCGACCTTGAGCTCAGCCTCGAGCAAATTGAGAAGTCCGCGAGCCGGGCCCAGGCGCTGCAGCAGATCGCGCCCCCCGCCCCAGGCGGGGGCCAGCCCCAGCGTTGCCTGCACAAAACCGATCGCGGAGCCGCTATGCCCAACGCGCAGATCGCAGGCCAGCGCAAGCTCTGCGCCACCGCCGCGGGCCGCCCCGTTGAGCGCCGCAACAACCGGCACCGGGCATTCGCGAACCGCCTGTAGCGCCGTCATTCCGCGCGCCGACATGTGCTCGGCAGCCGTCGGCGAGCGGACCGCGTCCAATTCCTTGAGATCTCCACCGGCGGCAAAGTGCGCCCCGCCAGCGCCGCGGATGACCAGCAGGCGGACACCCGGCAGCGGGTCGTCCGCACCCATCGAAGCGACAATGGCGCGTGCAATGTTTGCAATGGTGTCGAGCATCGACAGTGCCAGCGCATTGCGTTGCTGTTCCCGGTCGATCGTCAGCCAGAGGACCTGCTCGCGCCGCTCGAACCGGATCCGTGCATCGCCGGTCAGCCCCGCCAGCACACCATCCAACCGTTGCGCGGCTGCCCGTTCCGCTGCCCCGGGTCGAGCTTCACCCGGTTGGGCCTCGCCAGGTTGGACCGTATCCGATCCGATCGCTTCACCGCTCGTCATGACATTCCAGATCCTGTACCGCCTTGGCGCCGCCGCAGCGAAGTGCCGATCAGGGTTCACCCTCTCGCTGGCAGACCGGACAATAGTAAAGCCGACGGGCGCTGATGGCGGTCTTTTCCACGACTGTCCCACAGGTGTGGCAGGGCAGCCCGGCACGGTCGAAGACGGCGAAGCGAATGGCTTCGTGCTCGCCCCGGGGGTGGCCTCCATCAACCTCACGGTAGCGGCGCTTGAGCCTTCGATACAGCTGCGGCGGGTTACACACGCCGCCGCTGCGGTAAGCCCGGGTGCCGATCTTGAGGGTCGTTCGGGCCAACGTGCCAAGAGCACCACGCCGCAGCAGCGCAGGCTTTGCCCACGGCGAGAGCCCGGCATGGAACAGGATCTCCGAGCGCAGGTAGTTGCCGAGGCCCGCCAGAAACCCCTGCTCGAGGTAAAGCGCTCCGAGCGTGCGCCCGGCGAATTGCGGCGCAGCCAGCCGTTCCGCGAGCACCCGCCAGGTCAGAGCGGGGTCGAGCAGGTCCGGACCCAGCTTACGCAGGAACGGATGCTCCGCCTCCGCCGCCGCGTCGAGCAGATCGATTTCGGAAGCGCTGTACAGCAGCGCGCTATGCTCGGCCGTATGCAGCGCCAGCCGCAGGCTGCGGTTGGTGACAGGGTAGTCATCGCGCGCCCGCACGTACCAGCGGCCGTACAGCTGGTTGTGAGAGTAGATCGACAGTCCACTGTCGAGGCGGGTCAGCAGAGCCTTGCCGCGGGTATCGAGCCGCAGTACCCGGCTTCCGACCAGCGCGCGCTGGCGGCGTGCCAGCGCGGGAAACGCGGTGCGATCGAAACGGACCTCCTCCAGCACCTGTCCACCCAGCACCCGCTCGATCCGGTCCGCCGCACGACGTATCTCTGGCCCTTCCGGCATAGCTGCAACGCTCCCTCACCTGCTACCGGTCCGTGCCGGCGGTTCCTCGGCCGCCGCTCGACGGCAGGCCCGAGGCGACGCCCCGGGGCCGGAAGAGAGCAGACGCGACCGCCGGCCAAAGGCCCGTGAAATTCTACCGGCGCGCGGATCCGGCGCCGCTTGGGGTTTGCCCGCCGAAGCCGTAAACTCCGGCGGTTTCTGCCACAACCAGAGAGGGAAACCACCATGGATGCGCTCAAGTTCTACATCAATGGCGAGTGGGTCGAGCCGTCAGGCAACGAGACGCTCGACGTCATCAACCCCGCCACGGAAGAGGCCATCGGCAAGATCGCCATGGGCAGCGCCGAAGACGTTAACCGTGCCGTTGCCGCCGCCAAAGCTGCCTTCGAAACCTTCTCGCAGACGACCCGTGAGGAACGGATCGCGATGCTGGAGCGGCTGGTCGCGGCATACAAGGGCAAGATGGGCGACATCGCTGGCATCGTATCCCAGGAGATGGGTGCACCGGTTGGTCTGGCCAACGCGGCGCAGGCCCCTGCCGGCCTCGGCCACATCATGTACACGCTCAACGCGTTGAAGGAATTTCCCTTTGAAGAAGCCTCCGGCAACAACACCATCGTTCGTGAGCCGATCGGCGTCTGCGGGCTGATCACGCCCTGGAACTGGCCGCTGAACCAGATTGCCGCCAAGGTCGCTCCGGCCATTGCTGCAGGTTGCACGATGGTGCTGAAGCCGTCAGAGGTTGCGCCACTGAATGCGGTTCTGTTTGCCGAAGCCGTGCATGAAGCGGGTATTCCCGCGGGCGTCTTCAACCTTGTGAACGGCGACGGACCGTCCGTTGGCGTGGCCATGAGCAGCCATCCGGACGTGGACATGATGTCCTTCACGGGCTCTACCCGCGCGGGTATTTCGGTCGCCGAAAACGCGGCGAAGACCGTCAAGCGGGTCACTCAGGAACTGGGCGGCAAGTCAGCGAACATCATTCTCGACGACGCCGACTTCCCGACCGTCATTGCTCGCGACATGGTCGGCATGTGCACCAACACCGGCCAGTCCTGCAACGCGCCGACGCGCATGCTGGTCCCTGAGTCCCGCATGGACGAAGCGGCCGCCATCGCCAAAGCGGCTGCCGAGAGCATCAAGGTCGGCGATCCGTCCGCAGCGGACAGCCAGGTTGGACCGCTGGTCTCCGCAGCCCAGTTCGAGAAGGTGCAGGCGCTGATCCAGAAAGGCATCGACGAGGGCGCCAAGCTCGAAACCGGAGGCGTCGGCCGGCCGGACGGCATGAACCGCGGCTACTTCGTGAAGCCCACCGTGTTCTCGCATGTGAGCAACGACATGACCATCGCGCAGGAAGAAATCTTCGGGCCGGTGCTGTCGCTGATTGGCTACAAGGACGACGCAGATGCGGTTCGCATTGCGAACGACACGCCCTACGGCCTGTCCGGCTACGTATCCTCAGCCGATCCGAAGCGCGCGGCTGACGTCGCGCGCAAGATCCGAGCCGGGAACATTCACGTGAACGGTTCCGGAGTGGATCCGGCGGCCCCGTTCGGCGGCTACAAGCAGTCGGGCAACGGCCGCGAGTTCAGCACCTGGGGGCTCGAGGAGTTCCTCGAAACCAAGGCGATTCTTGGTTACAACGCCGCCTGAGGGCGGCGGTTCGCCGCTCCGCGGCTTCTTGTAGCAATCGCCGCTCCGCGGCTGGCGGGCTGCAACGTCGCCGGAGGGCGGCTGGGGCCGGGTCACCCTCGACCCGACCTGCTCGAGTCAACCGGCCCTGCTCGGGGCCGGTGCTATGCATCGGCTTTTCTCCTCAGCACTATGCTGCTGCCGGCGCGCGGTTGCCGCGCACGGTCGAGCCCCCTGCGTTGAGCGGCGCGCGGGTCACACCCCAACGCCGCTACGGGAACCCCGCCCCGGCTTGTTCTTCGCTTAGGTCCCGATGACCGGATTGCCTTCGCACCTGTTTCGAATTAAAGTAAACGTATATATACATTCACCTATTCGTCGTGCTGAAAGCTCCACAACAGAAAAGAAGCGAAGAAACCCTGCAGCGGATCCTCGAGGTCTGTGAGCAGCTGATCGATCAGGGTCGGTTCGAACAGGCCAGCATGCAGGAGATCGCCAGAGACGCAGGCGTCTCCGTAGGGACGCTGTACAAACGGTTCTCGGCCAAAGCCGCCATCGTCGACTATCTGGTCGACCGCCTGCAAACCCAGCAGTACAGCCGCCTGCTTGCCGAGCTTACGAGCAGCACGGCGGACCGGCTCGATGATCGCGTGCGCTATCTGAGTGATGTGCTTTATCGGAGCAACGCCGAATTTGCCGGGCTGCTGCGCACGGTGATGGTGACGCACCTGCTGGGCAGCTCCCCGCTGTCTGAGACGACCAGTAGCCGCAGCGCTGGGCTAATCACCGAGATGGCAGCCTGGCTCGATCAGAGTGAGGATTCCCCTGACCTCGACGTCTGCCAGCAAGCCGTCGCAATCATGGCTTTCGCATTCCAATACCGTGCCATCTACCCCACCCCGGACGCGCTGCTAGGCGCTGAAGTCTATAGGGAGGTGATCTGCGAGATGACCCGGAAGTACCTTCTTGATCTTGATAAAACAGCGCCGTAGGAGCTAGAGCATGGAAACCACACTGCCCTTCCACGAAACATCCCGGTTCGGACTGGCCGGGCAGATCCTGCTGGTCGTCTGCCTGATTCCGGTCGGGCTCATTCTGGGCGCCCTGACGGGATTCGTGGTGCTGTCACCGATCCTCGGCATGGTCGTCCCGCTGCTTGCCGCCACCTGGCTGCTCCGCCGCGACGGCATGGCGTGGCACGACGTCGGCTTCGCCCGGCGGATGGCGGTGCCGCGCTTCCTGGCGTTTGCCGCGCTCGCCCTGGTCTCCGTTGTGGTACTGGTCGACCTGGTGCTGAAGACCGGCCTCGAAGCAGCCGGCCTGCCCGCGCAGGATCTTTCCGCGCTGCAGGCATTGATCGAGGGCAACACCCCCTATTTCCTGCTGTTCCTGCTGCCGATCAGCTGGGGCAGCGCCGCCTTTGGTGAAGAGCTGCTGATGCGTGGCTTCATCCTCCACCGCATGGAAGGCCTGACCCGTTCGTCCGGCTGGGCGGTGATCGGGCAAGCCGCCATTTTTGCGATCGCCCACCTCTACCAAGGCATTACGGGCGTGTTGATGGTGTTTGGCGTTGGCGTGATCTTCGGTGCGGTCTTTATCCGCTGCGGCAGGAACCTGTGGCCAGTCATCGTCGCGCATGGCCTGATCGACACGGTCGGGGTCACTGCGATTTACCTCGGGCTGGAGTCCGTCTGATCGGGAAGGTAAGCGAATTACCCGTCGGATCGAAGCTCGAGCAAGCCCGGACCCGAAGCCAGCAAGCTGGCTTCGGGCTGACGGTCCATCACAGTCCGATGGGGACCCTTACTTCTTCTTGATGGCGGATCCCCGGGTGCGTAGCTCGCCAATCTGAGCACGCATGGCTTCCCACTTGGCCTGTTCGCTGGCACTGCCGGAGGCGTTTCGGCCTTTGTCGATCTGACGTTGGACCAGCGTACGCTGGTTGAGCGTCCGGTTGACGCAAGCGCCATGGCCGCTGGCCAGCGCTGCGCACCCATCGAGCTCGCGCTCCATCCAGTCCAGCGCATTCTGAAGCTCTTCTCTGGTGAACTCGTTCAACCGCGACCAGTCCGGCAGGGGCGCTGCTCCGTCACCTGAATCTCCAGCTCCACCTCCTGCGGATCGATCGTGGTCACCGGCATGCTCCCGCGTCGGGTCGCCACCAGCCTGGCCCGTTCGCGACGTGGGATCCTCAGCAGGTTTGTCCTTGACTTCTTCTTCGGGCGGGTCGTCCTCAGGCGGTTTGCACAATGGATGATCGGGCGGGTACTTCGGCAGACCCGCGCGATTGTAGGCTTCCGCATTGTCTCGCTCGGTAGCCTGCCGGCTGCGCCGCGCCAGACACTCGGCCAGCTCTTCCTCAGCAGCCTCGAGGTCCTTTTTGAGCTGATCGAGCTTGTCGCGCCAGCGCCGCCACCAGATGGCTGCGTCAATGCCTCCGGAAAAGGTACTGCTGGCGCTCCAGAGGTTTGCCGCGGCGCTGAGCGCGGCCCCAATGCGCGCCCGGCAATAGCCTATCGCAGTGGTCACGCAATCCTGGGCACTGGTGGGCATGCCGGTAACTTCGCCCACGAGTACTTCCATCCCCTGGACCAGAAGGTCGTCAATGGCGTCGCCATGATCTTCGCGCAGCTTGTCCATGGCACGCTGCGCGGAGGCCATGTTGGATTTGATGTTTTTGATGCGCCGGTCCAGGGCATCACAGTTTTCCACTTCCGGCAGCGGTTCGATTTTGTTGAACGTACAGTCAGCGTGGGGCGTAAAGGCCTGGGCCTCAGCAACCACGGCAAGTTGCAGAACTACGGCGACAGCGAGTCGTTTGAGCATGATCACCTCCTGAAAGCAGGGCTCCACGGCACTATGCCCATGTCCACCGGAAGCCAACATAGAACGCGTGAGCTAGCACATCCGCCCTAGTGCAACGCCAGGTTGCGCTTGTTAGCGTTTGGGAAAGCAGATCGGAGTGACGCCCATGAAGACCTCGACGCTGGATCGGATGGTGCTGGTGCTGATTGTTTCCGCCACGAGCGCGTGCGGCGCAGGTTCCAGCAGCAGTGGGGGCAGCCAGCTGGTGGCTGCGTGCACGAACAACACCAATGCACCACCGGAAGCCTGCGAATGCCTGGCTAAGGGGGCCGAGGCAAATCTCTCCAGACCGGCTCTCGCGTGGCTTACGGCTGCGCTCAGCGGCGACACGGCGTTGGCTGTGAAGCTCAAGGACGACGTGCCCATCGCCGACCTTCTCGAAGCCAGCACCCTCATGATGAACTTCGCGGAGCGCTGCGCGATTCCAGAGACGGCGCTGTCGCAGATCCAATAACATGTTGCAATGGACGCGCTATCCGTCATCGTTGTGGACGATCACCCGGTGTTTCGGGAAGGGCTGGTCCGCCTGATCGAAGAGCGCTTCGAGGCCACCGTTGCCGAAGCCGGCACGATGACTGAGCTGAACGCACTGCTGGAGCAACCGCGGGCACCTGACCTGCTGTTGCTGGATGTCGTCTTTCCCGGGTTCGAGCCGCAGACGGATCTGCACACGCTTCGGGAGCGCCTGGCCACAACCGCGATCGTGGCGGTTTCGATGGTCGAGGACTACGCGCTCATCGACGCGATCATGGCTGAAGGCGTCAACGGCTTTGTCACCAAATCAGCAGCACCAAAGCGGATGATCACCGCAATTCAGGAGGTCCTCGAAGGCGAGATCGTCGAACACAGGCCGGGCCTGAACAATCCCCTGCCAGACCCGGAGCACCGGGCGCTCAAGCAGCTGTCGCCGCGGCAGCGAGAGGTGCTCGAGCTGCTGTGCGCCGGCCTGTCGAACAAGGAAATCGCGCGCGCTGGGCGTCTCCCCCTACACCGTGCGTATCCACGTTTCCGCGCTGCTGCGGACGCTCGGTGTCAGCACCAGAACCGGCGCAGCGGCGCTGGCCTCCAAGCACGGGATTAGAGCGCCGCGGTAGAGAGTTTGAGCAGAAGCGAGCGCAGCTGCACCGGCCGCACGGGCTTTCGCAGCAGCGGTATCCCGGCCTCTTCAGCCTCGCGTCGCACCTCTGGTGACGGATCGCCGCTGATGAGTATCGACACCAGTTCCGGACACTGGTGCCTGAGGGCCTTCAGACGCACCAGGCCGTTGTCGCCGACCAGCTCGTAATCCGACAGCACAATTTTGACGTCTGGCAGGATCTCAGGGAATTCAGTCTGGGCGACCACGTCACAATCCCACTTCCCAAGCAGCGCGGCGGTTGCATCGAGTACTTTGCGGTCGTCGTCTACAACAAGAACGCCTACGCCCTGAAGATGGTTGCGAGCGTCTTTAACTTTGTCGCGGGTTGTCGTGATCTCCGGTGCCATGCCGGCCTCAAGCCCCCCGATCCGAAAGCGCGTACCATGTCCTGGCTGCGAATCGAGCCGCACGCTGAGCCCCAGGACCTCGGCGAGGCGCCCTACGATAGCGAGCCCCAGCCCCAACCCGGGTGCCCGCGAGACATCGTCCCGACGAATCCGCACAAACTCCTGAAACACCGATCGCTGATCCTCCGGGCTGATGCCGGGTCCGTTATCGACGACATCGATGGCACAGCTGCCAACCAGCCGCCGTCCTCCGATCACAACACGACCAGCCGGCGCATAGCGGATCGCATTGGAGATCAGGTTCTGCAGCATGCGGCGCAGCAGCAGGGGGTCGCTGCGGACGATCGCCCGGGTGCGCACGAACCGCAGGGTGACCCCGGCCTCCGCCGCGATCGGCTCGAAGTCATTCTTAAGCTCGTCATACAGCGGCTTGAGAGCAAAGGTCGACAGCTTCGGACGGGTCTTGCCGCTGTCGAGGACGGCAATGTCCAACAGGCTGTCGAAGAGGCCAGAAAGCACGGCAATGGAGTCCTGCATATGTTCGATGACCAGGCGGGACCTGGCGTCCTGGGCCTCTGGAAGTGACTCCGCCAGCAGTCCGATGGCGTGTAGGGGTTGACGCAGATCATGGCTCGCCTGAGCAAGAAAGCGCGACTTGGCCAGGTTGGCCTCTTCGGAATCCATCCTCGCCCGTTCGAGCTCCTTGGCGCGCTTCCGCAGCACCTCCAGCAGATCATCCCGCTGGCGTTGCAGCGTGCTCGTGTGCCGCGCCGAAGCCGCCAGCGCCCACGCCAGCCGCAGCAGCACCAAGGCGAAGGCGATGAGGAGCACAGCCGGCAGCCATTGCTCGTTCAGCGCATAGCGGCCCGCCAGCATCGGCAGCGCAACGCCCATCGAACCGTAACAGGCCGGCAGATGCACATGCTGGGTAGCCACGGTAGCAAGCGCGACACCACTCACAACAAAGACCAGGAACAGCTGCAGTTCGGGATTCTGTTCCGGAAAGAGCAGCAGCGTGCTGGCGGCCCAACACAGGCCCACCAACCAGGCGCTGGCTGTGTAGCTTCGCAGCACCCTGCTGACCTGCACGGCACTCAATGCGCTTTGTCTGCGCTCGTTCCAGTACGAAGCGAAGATCGCCTGGCCCAGGATGACGCTGGAGATAACCGCCGCCCAACCACCGATGACCACAACGGGGACGTCGCGGGCCAGCGTCCAGACCAGGACCCCCACCACGGCCCAGTGCGCCAGCGTCACCAGCGACCAGCGCGCGTCGTCGAGCAGAGCCCGGAGGCTGCGACGCGCCTGATACTCCGTCTCCGCTGGCATCAACGCGCCGACCAGTAGGCGCTCTGCATCCAGCCCCGGCTGTGCCCCAGCGCTTGCGCACGCCCGCCATCAATTTCCGAGAGGAGGGCAATGACTGCTTCGAACAGCTGCGCACCCTCGGCGGCCTCCAGCTCGCCAGACAGGTCTATCGGCGTCCCGGGGCAACGCTTGAGCGCCGCCTTCCCCAGCAGGGCATCTTCCCGGTGCTCGAGTCGTGCGGCGGCTGTGGCGAGATCAGCACAGACGCTGAAATCTCTGGCTCTGACCAGGAGCGCCTGGGCACGAACCGTGTAATAGGCCGAACCGCTCTCCTCGAATACCGACAGCGCCTTCCGCAGCAGCACACGAGCACGATCGAGGTCGCCCTCGACAATCTCGAGATGCGCCAGCACCACTTCGGTCGCTGCCGCATCCAGATGCAGCTCTGCGTCCTGATACGCCTTGCTGACGACCTGCAACTGGTCCCTTGCTCGCGGATCGCCGGCAAACACCGCAAGTCGTGCGACCTCATAGCGGGTGTGCAGCGCAAGGTTTCCTTCAGGATGCGCCACGGCATTCGCAGGCGACTCGTCGAAGAGCTCACGCGCTACCTGCAGGTCGCCCATGCTGGCAAGCACCAGACCTTTGCGATAGGGGTACCAGGCGATGCCGATCTGATCATCAACCTGCTTGAAATCCGCGAGCGCCGCGTCATACCAGGCCAGAGCTTCTTCCAACCTGCCGAGCTTGAACGCTGAGACGCCGAGATTCTCCTTAACGATCGCTGCCCGCGCATGGAGCTGGCGGCGCACGGCGTCTTCCAGGAGCACCTGCTTCAACGCGTAGCCCGCTTCGAGCTGTCCGGCAAGGTCCGTTGCGATCACCCGAGCCTGTCGAGCTGCTGCTACATCAGCATCGTTGCCAAGGCGCACGGATAGACGCTCGGCATCATTGTAGGCTGCGATCGCAGCACCCAGCCGACCGTTGGCAACGTGGCGGTCACCGAACTCACGGAGCAGCTGACTCTGCCCACGCAGGTCGCCGATTTCAGCAAACAGCTCTTCCGCCAGCTCCAGCCCGCCACCCGACGGATCACCCTCCATTTCGGCACGCAGTACCAACGCTCTGGCCAACGTTCCGGTGTGGCCAAGCAGCTGCGCCTTCTCGATTGCGCTCTCTACCACCGCCACGCCCCGCTGCCATTCCCCGGTGCCAAACCAGACCCGCGCTTCGGCAAGATCAATGCGCGGATCACCGGCAAACGTGGGTTGGCGACGAAGCTGCTCCAGCACGCTTAGGGCCGAATCGGCTTGTCCTGCGCTCTGCCTCGCTTTGGCTAGCGCCAGACCATAGCTGATCTCTTCGGGATAAAAGGCGGAGAGTGCTGCGTACAGCGTTTCGGCCTCTTCCCAGTCGCGCTGCAGCAGCCTCATCTGCGCTTCGATTGCCAGCTGCCGCTCTCGAGAGAGCCGCTGACTGTTATCAAATGCGATTCGAACCTGCTGCGATGCCCGGCTCCGGTAACCCGCCAGCTCCAGAGCGGCGGCCAACGCAGCGTTGATCATCGGATGGGAAGGTTCAATCGCCAGCGCCTGGCTCAGCTCGTCAACGGCGGACCGCCCTTCCCCGCGCCGGAGCGCCTGAGTGCCCAGCGCATAGTGCCGGGCAGCGCGTTCGTCCCGAGGCAGTTCCTCCAGCGCAATCTCGACATCCTGCACGGTGTAGGGATCAATGGAGAGCCAGGCGAAAAGCTGGAGCGTAGCCCGCGATGCCAGGTCAGCAAGCGCCTCCACCTGGCCAACGAGCTCATGCTCGTACCGGGTTCCCTCATGATCCAGCGCCAACGACAGCGTCAGAGCGCCATCGGTATCTGGACCCTCGAGCCTCATGTCGAGATTCGCATCCGAGATCGGGCCCGCGCCGCTGGGCGACAGGAACGGATCTACCTCGGCGGAGGTAACGCTCCCGCCGCTACGCTGCAGGCGAACCCGGTTTCCGGTCTGCGAATAGGCGGCAAACACCTGAGCGAACCCGGGCTCAACCCACTCATACTCCGGGGCGACACTGGCGGTCAGCTCCAGGAGCACCAGCGCCGTCCGATTGCGATCACTGAGCAGTGCCTGCCAGGCCGCCACGCCGAACAGCGCCGCCAGAATTCCGATGAGCGCAAGATTGCGCCGCCAGGTGTCGGGCTGCTGGCCGTCATCGAAGGTCGACCGAAGCTCATCCAGCGTGTCCTCGATCGTAGCCGGTTGCCGCCGTTCGCCTGCTGTTGCCATCGGCCCAGTATAGGCGGTCGCAGACGACCGTTACCGGGAGGATCCTGACTTGCGTTTCCGAGATGGAGTCGATCTGAGGTGGGGTCACTGGGCCGGCCGAAGCCGTACTGGAACATCGATTGTCCGCCACGATCTCCGCAAGGGCGGCCTCGAATCCAGAACGTACATGCAGGAGCACCACGCGGTGGATCTCTAGAGCGCGGTGGCAATTTTTTTTAGCAAATCGGGCGCAAGCCGCTGCCGAGTGGAGCGATCCGGCGTGTACGGATCGACTGCGATCAGCAACCGCTGGTGCCGTAGGCAGGCCGTCAGCATCAAGTGCGAATGCTGACCCCCATCAACGCCATACAGCACACGCTTCATGGCGTCGCCCTCGATGACCAACTGATCTTCCACGAGTTCAAGTTTGATTCCCGAGGCGCTTCGGCCAGAAGGTTGTGGACGATCCTGCTCGGCTGTTCAGCGATGCACCGGAAGAACGCCTCATTGGTCGCCTACGCAATGATGGTGAACCCCGCGCGGTTGCGGCACGGAGACCGCCAGAGCAATCAAAAAAATGATGGGTGTTCACCAAATGCGCTACAGGCTCGCCCGGTGCCTGCGCCTCCGCTTGAGCAAGCACGACAGGATACCGACCTCATTAGGCGCCTCGATCAGCAGCAAAATAGCCGGCGAGCAATCAGACGCCAAGGCAAGTAGCGCCCGGCGCGGTTGCAGGCGCTCAGAGGTCGAGTAGCGCGGCGTCTAACGCAGGGGAGGTGACCCGTACACGGGAGACGGGAACCTCGTCCACAGGTTCGCCGATCGAAGCGGGCAGCGGAAGGACGTCAACAGCCACCGTTCCAAAGAAGCGAGTGGTACGAACGAAGTCGCGAAGGTAGAAATGAAGGTCCGTGGAGCAATTGAATTCGGGCTGTCGTATTGCGGCGTTGACCGTACGCGTGATGGTCAGGGCGTCGATCATGACGAAGTCCGCCAGCACCAAACCCTCCTCCCTTCACATGTTGGTCACCGTTGCTATGGATATGAGTACAGCGCACAGCAGGGTCAATGGATAATGGTAGGAGTGGAAACGGCGTTCTCTTGCGGCCAGCCCCGGGCGCGCCGTGAGCTGCCGTCCGCCGCGATCGGATATGCGAGATCATCGTCCAGCCCATAATTCAACCGAGTCCGATCCGAACCTCGGAGGTACTCAAAGCGCGGCGTTCGAAGCAGCCAGTAAGGCTTCAGATGCGATAAAGATCGAAAGCATCCTCAATACGCGAGATGTCGAACACCATCGTCACCGCATCTGGCGTCAGATACTGGCAGACCTTGAGCATCACCCCTTCGGCTTAGTTCAGCAGCTGGTTGGCTCCTTCGATTGCCTAGCGACTGCCTGCGGCCGCGGCAAGGTCGTCCCGGAACTGCTGCTCTGGTGCCTACCGTGGACCGGCGCAGGCGGATACAAGAAGCTAAAAAAAGATGTAGGAGAGAATCCGGCTGACCAACATCTCGGTTCACCATCAACAAGCAGTTGACCCGAAAGAATAAGGTCAGCAGTCAACTCTCCACGAACTTGCCGGGCTGGGTCAAGAGCTTGCTCGCGTCCAGTGCCCGCCATCCCGCAGAGGTGCAGAGACCGAGTCGGACGGGGTACCATCTATAGCTAAGCAGCACAGGCGGACTAGGCATGCCCATCTTTGTCGATAAGCTGATCCACTCGTATGTGTCTGCTCAAGTCGAGGTCGTTCGCAACTCGCTACCACAGAACGTTGGCGCTATGTGCACGCAGGCGTTCAGCCAGTGTCGCCCGCCAGTGGTCAACGCCATCACCGCATCAAAGGAAACGTCGGGGGGTATCTGCCACGCCTTGTCGGCCATGTGGATCAAGCACCATCTACAAAGCAATCAATCGCTGGGCGATTGGCTGTGCCCCAGCGGAAGGATTGACATGGATGTCCTGTTCGTCGCTGAAACACTGCAGGGAGTAGGTATTGGCATCAGGAGGAAGACCGGTCTGGTAGGGGATAACCAGGACTCCTTAACCGATGACTGGCTCAAACAATTCGGCATTGTGGAGGATGGCATATTCTCAGATATCGATTTCGTCAACGAAAGCGATCTGGCCAATCGAATTGTCTCCACCACCGGGGGAGAAAATAGGCTCATAGCCATCGGAGGAAAACTCGCGGCGCACACAATGGCCGCAAATGCGACTGCCGGTGGCGGCGTCCTGTTTTTCGACCCAAACTATGGCGAGTTTCAGTTTCCCGATAGTCCAACGTTTACAAACTGGTTCGCTCAGCAGTTCTGGCCCAAATCCAAGTACTCACTGGTAATGACCGGGTCCTACCGGGTGACCAAATACAGAGTGGCAGCCTAGGCAAATACCAACGCGCTCGATCATCAAGAAGGTAATCTGCCGCGACTACGCCTCAACCTGTCGCAAACGCGCGATGCCCACACCGAACAGCGAAAGCAGAATTACTGAGAGTGTTGAGGGTTCCGGGACAACCGTTGCGACCGGCTTGAAGAACCAACCCCCGACGCTTGCAAAGCGAAAACGGTCGCCCCGTCGCTCCGATTCAGCCCTGCTAAACGCACCGTCGAGTTCAAGCCCACCGTCGACGATCTGGGCAATCTGGGCGAAAACGTTCCCGTTGGACAGCAATTCAGCGGTGCGGGTGAATCCACGGACTTCACGCAGGCCGGGCACACCCCGATCTGCAGGATTCCCGGTAGAAGTGAAGCCAAAAACATCGAAGACACTCGCCGGCCACAGCCCATCTCTTAAGTCGAAACGGGAGTAGCCGGGTTCAGGCACCCCCATTTCCACGAACAAGTCCATTACCTGCATCTCGGTTGCCCAGAAGTATCCGGTCAGGTCGACACTGCCGAGAGCGCCTTCGCAACGACTGCTCCCAAAGCTGGGGCTAGAGAAGGTGCAGACCTGAGAGATCTCGAACCAGGAGCGATTAGCTGTTTCAATGGGATCTATCCAGTCGTTGGTACCGACGAGCACGGCCGACGCTGGTAGCGCTGTTCCAAGAGAAATCATAAGGATCAGAATGCGGCAAATCGTACTCATCAGTGTCCCCCTACGCGATCCGTGCATCTTTTTGTCTTAGATTGGCTGACAAACGGTACGTCCTCTCGATTCGGCAAAACATGCCAGATATGTGAGGCCTTGTAAGTTCCGTTCATTACATTAGTTGCGGATCAGCTGCAGAAAACCCCAAGCAAAGCAAGCCGCCAGGCGGTAGGCGGTAGGCGCCGTCCAACCGGAAAGCGCCCCCCATTGCAGCAACTTGCACGAAGGCCACCTGGTTTAGGCCACCAGCGGGTTGAACACCCTAAAGATCAGCGCATCGTCTGATCGTCCCTCAACCCGCCACGCCACTGGTCACTCGAGCCTTCCGCGCTGCCAGCTCCACCACGATCTGCGCATGCTGGTGTCGCGAAATGCTGTAGTAACAGATCGCGACGATCGATGCCGCGGACAGCGCCAGCGCGCTGGGTCCCGCGGCCCACCCGAAGCGTTCGATGGCCTCGGGAGCTACGGTGCTCGGAGCGCTGCCCGGCACGATGCCCGCCAGGTCGATGATGAAGCCGGCAAAAATGGGACCCGCCCCGCCAACGGCCTTGGCCGCAAAAGAGGCCGCAGCATAGTAAATGCCCTCCTGCCGCAGGCCGTGCCGGTGCTCGTGCACATCGGTGACGTCTGCGATCATCGACCCGATCATGGGGATGGCCACGCCGAGGCCGATGGCAGAAATGCATGCGGTGCTCATGTAGGCGACCGCGACCAGCGGTTCTTCATTGCCGGGTATCAGATCGAGCAACCGGAGGATGATCACGCTGCTCGTCCACAGCGCGTACCAGGCCGAACCGACAATGAAGACGTTGCGCTTCTCACGAATCAGTCCTGCAATCGGCCGGCTCATCAGGCTTCCGAAGACGATGCCGGCGATGGCACCGGCGAACATCACCGTAACCTGGTTGCCGGTGAGCTCGAAGAAGTAAGTCGCGGTATAGAGATGCAGGGCCTGATTCATACCCTGGTTGATACCGAACAGCACGCTGGCAGAAGTCACAGCGGCGAACGCAGGAATCTGAAAGGCCAGCTTCACGTCGGCAATGGCGCTCTGCACCAGCCCCGTTCGCGGCGCGGCACCAGGCTGTTCGAGCGATGGGATCCGTTCGTGCGTGCCCGCGGCAGCGATGAGAAAGCCCATGACCATCAGCGGCGCACAGGCAAATGCGAACGGCAGGTAGGCGTCCGGGTTGCGCTGACCGTTCGGATAGGCGTCCGTCGCGCCGAAAAACAGCAGGTTGGCACCGATGAGCACAGCAAACATGCCCAGCAGCTGCAGCACGTTGCGGAGCGCAGCCAGCAGCGTTCGCTCGTCATAATTCTGGGTCAGCTCCGCGCCGAGAGAGAGGTAAGGGACGAGATAGAACGTCATCGTCAGTCGCGTGGCAGCAGCGAAGAACAGGAGCCAGAGAAACAGGCCGGTTTGCCCGAGATCATCCGGTGGGACGAACAGCAGAAAATAGGTCAGTGCGAAAGGCAGGATCGACGCATACATGAAGGGGTGGCGGCGGCCCCAGCGGCTCCGGGTGAAGTCCGACCAGGAGCCCACGAAGGGATCGCTGATAGCATCTATGCACAGCGCAACGAACAGCGCGATCCCGGCCAGGCTACCGGAAAGACCCAGTACCTGGTTGTAATAGAAGAGCAGGTAAAAGCCGAAAGCGGCGGTCTTAACGCCCTCCGGCAACTGCCCACAGGCATACAGCAGGCGCAGTCGCCAACTCAGCTGGTCTTCGGGGCTCGGCACGAGTTCGTCGGTTCCGTCCACGTTCTGGCCCGACTATCTCCCGAATGGGCAGCGGCTGCAATCAACGGATCCTTCCATAGCGGCAACCGCTGCCGAAGCGCCACCGCTGCCAGTCTGGTGTGTCCCGGCCCAAACGGCGCGGTTGACACCCTCCGAACACACGAGACAATGTCGTTGCAGCGATGAGAATGCCGTGCCAGAACCCACCCCCTACTGTCGTACCGAGCTCCACTACGCTGGCGCCGAGACCCCGCTACCGATCGCTACCCCGATCTGGAACGGGCGCACGGTTGCACTGCCGGGCTGGGAAACCTGCGGCTTCGAACTGATTCGTGCGCCCTCCTCGGTTGGCGACTTCACCAACGACAACGAGATTGCGGGCACACACTTTGATGAAATCGAGCTGTTGGCGAAGTCGCTCACGGGTTGTGATGCGGTGCTGTTCTATCCGCCGTTGCTCCGCTCACCGGAGCGGGCTGCCGCGCAGCCGGACCTGAACCCGATCGAACTGGTGCACTCAGACTACACCGAATCCTACCGGGCAATGATCGAAGATCCCGGGCACCCCTACCACCATATCCTCGAGCCCTCCATGCGGCGGGCCGGCATCACCGTTGCCGAGATCCGCCAGGCGCAACGGATCCTGACGCTACAGCTCTGGCGCAACGTGGGTGCGCCGAAGGTGGACTATCCGCTGAGTTTCTGCGACGCACGCACCGTAGCGCGGACTGAGCTCGTGCCGATCCGGATTTCAGAATACGGCGGCCAGAAAACGGAATTTGATGCCTTCGCGGTACTGCCGCCAAGCGAAGACCAGCCGCATGCCTGGTACGTCTTTCCAAACATGACCCCGGACGAGGTGGTGGTCTTTCGCGCCTACGACAGCGATCGGGACACTACCGGCGAGCCGTTCTGGACACCCCACGTGTCCTTCAGAGACCCTAACCAGGGCGCGGATGTAAACCCGCGGACGAGTCTGGAAATGCGGGCGATCTGCCTGTTTCGCGGCTGACCTGCCACAGCTCAGTCGGGCTGCACGCCTTTGAGCAGCGTCCGCAACGCGAGCCGCGGGGCTTCTTGCACTCTGATGAGGCCGCGCGAAGCCTGCTCCCAGGCCGTCCAGATCAGCTGATCAATCAGCGCAAGCACCCACTCCTCCGGTAGCTCGGGATCAACATGCCCATCTGCCTTCAGCGTCCTGATCAACTGCTTCAACCAGTCCAGCTGAGCCGCATAGGCTGCATCCAGCGCCTCGTCGCCACCGACCGCCTGATTCAGGAAGTGGTACTGATCACCAAGCGGAATCACAGCCCGAAACGCATTCTGTAACTGCTCCAGGCTCGTCTGGTCCTCACTGATCAGTGCCGCAGCAGCAGCATTGGTTTCCCGCACACAGCGATGCCCGATCTCCCGCAGCAGATCATTCCGGGTCGGAAAGTGTCTATGCAGCGTTGCACGGCCGACTCCGGCCTTGATCGCAACCTCGCTCATGGAGGCGTTGGGATTAGCGCTGAAGATCGCGGTCGCCGCCTCGATAATGGCTTCCAGGGTGGCAGGACGGATCTTGTGTTTACCAGATGTCACGAGTTTCCTTCTATCGAACCATCAAACCGTAAACGGCGAAGGTTGTCTTCATGGCTTGCCCTGTCCAGGCGATAGTACGAGAGACAGAGAATGCCGATGAGGTAGAAACCCGCCAGGACCGGTCCGTAGACCCAGCCGAGCTGGCGTACGGTCTCCTCCGGTACCGCGGTGCTCAGCGTGTCTGTCGGGAAGTTGACCAGCGACAGCATCACCCCGCCGGCCCAGACACCGGCACCGCTGGCCACCTTAGCCGTGAACGACAATACGGCAAACAGAAGGCCTTCTTCCCGCCTGCCGGTGGCAAGCGCGCGGCTTTCGACCATGTCGGCAATCATCGAGGCGCTCACAACGCCGGTCATGACAATGAGCATCACCTGCAGCACACCGACCACCGCCATGATGCTGAACAATGCCGCACTGCCTGCGGCGGGCAAGGCACCAAGCAGCTTGAGAAAGACGGGACCGCTGCCGACGACGAGCGAACCCAACGACAGGCCAACGAGGATCGGCTTCTTCTCTCGACCGCTGGCCAGCACCGGCAGCAGCAGGAACGCCAGCACCGACGACAGCAGCTGAGCAGCCAGAATCAGGCTCGTTTGATCTGAGCTGAAGCCCCAGAAGTACGGCTGCATGTAGGCCCAGAGCGCCGTGCTCGTGCCGGCCGCGGCGGCACTCATCAAGCCGCTGCCCAGCATGGCGAAGAAGCTCGAGTCGTTCAGCGTCGCAGCACCCTGGCGGAACATCGTAGCAAGGGATTCCGGGCGCGGGGGCGGCGCTGCGAGCATCGGAATCACCCGCCGCGTGCCCAGAGCGGCAACGGCCAGGCAGACGCCGGTGACCAACGCGGCCACGAGGCCCGCCTCGATAAACCCGGACCTTCGCAGGATACCGCTGCCCGGCGCCTCGCCCGGCGCATCAGCCAGCCAGTAGGCGTACATGAGAACGGCCATCGCGGTGCCAAAGAACCATGAGCTCGAATAGCTGTAGTTCATGAGCCTGGTGCGCTCTTCGTAATCCGTCGTGATCTCGGGCAACAGCGCGTTGAAGGGAACGGTATGAAGGGTCAGCGCGAAACGTAGCAGCACGGTTACCGTCAACAGGTACACAAACAACCCAAGCTGACCAAGCTCCGGTGGATCCCAGAGCAGGAAATAGCAGACGCCGGCGGGCAGAATCGACAGCAACAGAAAAGGATGTCGGCGCCCGAGACGATGCTGGAGGCGATCCGACCAGTGCCCCACGAGCGGATCGGAGATCGCGTCGAAGGCCAGCGAAATCAGCAGGGCGAGGCCAGCAAGCGCGGGATCAAGCCCCAGCACCTGGCTGTAGTAGAGCAGAAGAAAAAACGAGATCCCATTACTGATCAGGCCCGCTGCGGTGCCCGATGCGGAGAAGCTCAGCTTCGTGACGAACGAGCCCACCGGGTGTCAGGAGCGCATCAGCTGCCGGTCGCCTGGGTCTTCGGTTCCGCAAAGAACTCCGTGGGCGGCAGATCGAACAGGCGCGTCGCCAGAAACTGGTGAAAGTCCGTCACCACGCGCTCCATGTCTACCAGCTTGCCACCGCGCCCCTTGCGAGCGCTCATGCCGATCTGCACACGCTCACAGATGAGCTTGTCCTCGAGAAAGAAGGCGCGCGTGAAATCGTCATCGGAAGCCCTGCGCTGACCGCCCGCCACGCTGATCGCACCCGAGCGCACCATGGTTCGGTTGACACCGAGCGGATGCGCGGAAAGCCAGCCGAGGCTGCCGTTGGTCAGCACGCCAACAAAAGACGGTGCCATGGACAGCAGCACATAGTACCGGTCCAGTTCGTTGTTCCCGTAGCTGAGCTCGCCGCCGGTCAACGACCATTCGGAGCTGCCGGCCAGGTAATAGGCTCCCCGGGTCGGAGAAACCACCTCCAGCGTCGGCGCATGCACCTTGAACAGATGGTAGCTCTCCATCGCGTTTTCCATCACCAGCTTCCAGTTGGCATCCCAGAACTCGGGCTCACCGCTGGACACCGATTGAAAGCGATCAATCTCAAACTCCGGGAAGTAGTCGGCCATATGCCGAAAGCGTTCAGCAAGCGGTTTCGGAGCGTCGCCAAGATGCACAAACACGAGGCCGTGCCAGACCTCACAGTGGAACGCCACCAGGCTGTGGGCGGCCCGATCTACAGCAATAAGCTTGTTGTAGGGAATGGCTTCCAGCTGGCCATTCAGGTCAAAGGCCCAGGCGTGATAGGGACAGGTCACGTACTGCTCGACGCGTCCGTATCCCTCGTCAAGCAGCTGCGTGCCGCGGTGGCGGCAGATGTTCGAGAGCGCCCTGAGCGCGCCATCCCGACCCCGCATGACGAACATCGGCTCGTCAGCAATTGTGATGGCGAAATAGTCGCCGGGCTCTGGAAGCTCCGGCTCCTGGCAGACGAACACCCACTCATCGTGAAAGATCTTCGCCCGCTCTGCAGCAAAGACCGCCTCATCCGTATAAGCCGTAAATGGCAGGGATTCCGCCTCCTCCAGCGGGCGCAGAGCCAGATCCCGCAGATTCTCGAGTGTCGTCATTGCCCATCGCCCTCTTGGTCCGCACCTCACACGCGTGGCAACATTGAGACACTAATGTCTCATACTTGCAAGCGCCTGGAACATCTAGCGAAGAGCAGTTCCGGCTACACGGCGGCGACCAGCGACCCCTGCGCGACCCAGTCACGCAGCTGCGGGCCATGGAGAAGAATCCTGCCGTAGCCAAGCGTCAGCACGCCCTCCGTGGCCAGTTGCTTCAGAGCTTTACCCATGGAGACGCGGGACACGCCGAAGGTAAAAGACAGGTCCTCCTGGCGCAGGCGCAGCTCCCCGTCCTGCGCACGGGCCAGAAAGAACTTGGCAACTCTTACGGTCAGCGGCAGCCGGCGAAGATCATCTACGAACTCGAGAATCGCGTGCGTGCGCAGCAGCGCGATCTTCAGCAACGCCGTGCTGAATTGTGGATCGCTGCGGTACAGCCGCCGAAACTGGACCTGGCTCAGCTGCGTGACCACCGTAGCGCCCACCGCAGTGGCCTCATGAGTACGCGGCAGATCCGCGAGCAGCGTGAACTCCCCGAAGGTTTGACCTCTGGTGAGGATGGAGGTGGTCAGGTACGAGCCGTCTACGCCGACGTTGCCAACGCGCACGCACCCACTCTCCACGATTGAGAGCGCAGGACGGGTATCACCGCGATGGTGGATGAGCTGTTTGTCGTTGAAGACCCGGCGCTGGGAGCGCCGCTGGATCAGCTCGTAGAACTCTGGCGCAACGAGGTCCTGAAGCAGCGGCACCCGGGCGGTAAGGAGATCCTGCATGGCGCTCAAATGCTAAAAAGTTGGCATTCTAGCAGCGCATGGGCGACTAAGCTTCCCGCTCCATCGCAGCGACAGGAGCAGCAACCGCCATGTCCCCGGAGCTCATCGTTATCGGTTTGATCTTTCTGACCTTCCTGGGGCTCGAGATCGTATTTACCCGGTTCTTCCGTAAACGGCAGCAGACCCGTGACGATGCCGTGGTGGAAGCGTCGAGCACGGCTTTGCTGGCTCTGGTGGTACAGCCCCTTGCAACGGCAGGGGGACTGGGGCTGGGTGCGCTGCTGTTCCCCGGCAGCGCGGGCGTAATCGAGGACTGGCCGGCGCTCGCGATTTTCGCCTGCTTTCTGCTGGTCGACGATCTCACCCAGTACGGATGGCACCGGCTGTCGCACAGCGTACCGTGGCTCTACAAGCTGCACCGCCCGCACCACAACGCGCCGTACCTGTCCATCCGCGTGGTCTACCGCAACAATTTCTTCTACTACCTGATGATGCCTGGGCTGTGGTTGTCCGGTGTGCTGATTTACCTGGGGGGCGGCTGGGTCTACACGATCTACATTGTCATCAAGATGGCGGTGATCTTCGGCGCCCACTCAGACGTGCGTTGGGATGAGCCGCTGTACCGGATCCGCGCGCTGGCACCGCTGATGTGGCTGCTGGAGCGGACCATCTCCACCCCGGCAACCCACAGTGCCCATCACGGTAAGCACGCGGCCGATGGCGTGACGCACTACAAGGGCAACTACGGAAACCTGTTGTTCTTCTGGGATGTCCTGTTCGGCACCGCAAAGATCACACGGCGTTATCCCGAAACCTACGGCGTAGAAAACCTCCCGGACACGAGCGTGGGTGAGCAACTGTTCTGGCCGCTCGTCACCGCAAGTACCGCCGTTCAGCAACCCGCAACAGAATCGCGTACATGAGAATTCGGAACTCACTTCGAATCACTGCTATAGCCACGGTGCTGCTCAGCGGCTGCACGGAACAACCTGCTCCCGGACCGCAACAGGACGTCGGGCTGTATACCTTCGTACCGTCCCAGACGCAGGCAGAAGCGATTTATGACTACGCCTACCCCCTCGTCATCATGAAGATCAGCCAGGACCTGATGCTGACCGCGCCTTTCCGCCCACCTTCCACGCCGAACCACTTCATTCACTTTGCCAACCTCGCGCAGCCGCAGAACAAGGCCGTGGTGCTGGGCAATCGCAACACGCTCTACAGCGTCGGCTGGCTTGACCTGAGCCAGGGACCCGTGCTCTTCGAGATCCCCGACATGGGCGACCGCTACTACGTCATGCCGTTGCTGGATGCATGGACCAACACCTTTCGCTCGCTCGGCTCGCACACCACGGGACAGGCAGCACAGAAGTACCTCATCGCGAACGAGCGGGATGCGGAACAGACCCTCGAAGGCTACGAGACCATCGTTGCACCCACGAACATGGTCTGGATTACCGGTCGCATACAGGCCGACAGTCCACAAGACGCACTCGGAGCAGCCCTGCTGCAGGGCCAGTACCGGCTGCTGACGCTCCGCGAGCATCGCGACGGCGCTGATCCGTATGCCGACTACCAGGCCGAATTCAGCTTCGCCGAAGTACGGCTGCCCGTGCCCTACACGCTCGAGATGCCGGCCGCTGCGTTCTTCGAAACTTTTCAGAAGCAATGGGCCAACAACCCATCACCTCCCGCAGATGCCGAAATGCTGGCGCTGCTTGCAGAGTTCGGGTGGACACCGGAGGCCGCTTCCTGGGCGGAGCTGCCAACGCCGGTGCGCGAAGCGCTGGCCGAGGGCGCCCGCGCAAAACAGTCAGCCTATCGAGACGCATTCTACAAAGGACGGGCGCAGGCAGACGGCTGGACCTTTATACCGAACGGATGGGAACCTGGGGTACCGACTATGCCCGACGGGCCTACTGGGCATGTGGGGGCTTGGCGCCAACCTGGTAGAAGACGCGGTGTACGGTGTTACCCAGCTTGATGCAGGCCTGGAGCCGTTGCGCGGTGGCACGCCATACCGCCTTCATTTCCCCGCCGGGCAGACACCGCCCACCAACGCCTTCTGGTCGGTCACCGCCTACGATGCCGAAGGTTATCTGGAAGCGAATGAAGAAGACCGCTACTCCATCGGCAGCAACCATGCGTTAACCTTCAATGCGGATGGATCGCTCGACGTCTACCTGCATGCACAGCGCCCTGCCACGGAAGGCACGAACTGGGTGCCTACCCCGCAGGGCGAATTCAAGATCCTGCTGCGCATTTACTGGCCAGAGCAAGCAGCACTGGACGGTTCCTGGCAGCCGCCACCGGTGGAAGTCCTGACGAATGCAGGGGCCGCGCTCTGACCTGACCGGCCTGACAGCAATCGGCAGGCACCGCTGGAATCCAGGGCCCGGTCGCGGGCGTACCGGCAACCACACCAGCGTAAATGCCGCGAGCCAGTACGTTAGCGGCCAAGTGTGCGAAAGTGATCGTTGATGGCGCCGGCCGTGGTAAACCAGACGCGCTCGTCGGCTCGTTGGTGGAGCAATCGCAGAGCACCGGCGAGATGCTTGAAGCGATGGGGCTGACCCACGATGTACGGGTGCAGCGCGATACCCATGACCAGCGGGCGCCGCGCGCACTCCTCCCGTAACACGTCAAAGGCGTCGATGATCATCGCGGCAAAGGCCGCCCCTTCCTGCCTGCGACCGACGATCTGGGGAATGTCGTTCAGCTCCTGCGGATACGGTACGCAGAGGATGCGCCCGCCGCGAGTTTGCATCCAGGTGGGCTGATCGTCATGACACCAGTCGAGGATGTACTCGTAGCCCGCCTCATGGAGCAGATCCGGCGTGACGGGACTCTCGCTGATCCATGGCCCAAGCCACCCTTTGGGTACCCTGCCCTCCTGCTGGGTCAGGATCGCGGTGGCCTCCTCGATCAGCGTCCGTTCGTCGGCCTCGGTCAGCGTCCCCTGCCGCTCGGCATTGCTGCGACCGTGGCCGGCGATCTCGTCACCGCGCTCGCGGAAGGCTTCGATCAGACCCGGGCAGGCTTCATACAGCTCGGAATTGGCGAGGACCGTTGCCGACAGCTCGAGCTCGTCGAACAGCTCGAGCATTCGCCAGGCGCCAACCCGGTTACCGTAGTCGCGCCAGGCATAGTTGAGCACATCAGGCTGCGGTCCACCGGGCGCCAGTTCAGCGCCCAGGCCTTCACCAAAGCGGAACCATTCGAGGTTCAGCCCGACGTAGACGGCAAGCCGCCGACTCCCGGGCCAGCTGAAGTCGGCCCGATCGGGGATGGCTGAATACGGGTAACGTAATGCGGGCATAGCTGCTGCGGCGAAACGCGCTCAAAGATCCTGCGGCAGCACAATGCCATAGGTGACGCGCCGCGTGCGCCACAGCTCGAGCAGAGCAGCGTAGCGCTCTGGCTCACGATCACGCAGATCAGTCGTCTCCCCCGGATCGTTCTCGAGATTGAACAGCTTCAAGGCCGACTCATCGAACGGAGGCTCGAGGCTGACGAGCTTCCAGAAGCCCTGACGGATGAAGCCATGGCCTCGATGGTAGAGCGTCGTGACATGATCCTCCCCGTGCAGGGCCGTCGCATCGCCCTGCAACAGCCCGGTCATGCTATTACCCAGGGGCACGCTGTAGCCGTCCGCCGGATAGTCGGCTTTGCCCACCTCGAGAAAGGTCGGCGCAAGGTCCATGACCGTCAGGTAGTTTCGGTTGATCACACCGCGTGGGGTAACGCCAGCACCGGCGATGATCAGCGGCGCTGTGATGCCCCCCTCGCGGGCATACCCCTTGAAGCGGCTGAAAGGTGCGGATCCGGCTTCCGCCCAGGCTGCCCCATAGGCGACCCAGGATTCCGGCGTCCCCATCTTCTCGTAGGCGTTGTCGTAGTTGGCTCGGATGAAGGCTCGATAGGGACCACTGGCGTAGAAGTCCTCTTGCGCTGCACCGTTGTCAGACATGAACAGCACGAGCGTTTCGTCGTAGAGATCGCGCTGACGCAGGTAGTCGAGGAGCCTGCCGACGTGGGTGTCGAGGTTCTCGACCATGGCGGCATACAGCTCCATCTTGCGTGCCTCGCGGCGTCGGTCTTCCGGAGCGAGCGCGTTCCAGGGTGTGATCGCACTGTTCCGGGGCGGGAGCTCGCTCTGCTGCGGAACGATCCCGGCCGCTTTCAGGTTGGCAAAGTTCTCCTCGCGCAGCGCGTCATAGCCAACATCGTAGTCACCCCGATAGCGCTGCAGCTCGTCCGCCGGTACCTGCAGCGGCCAGTGCGGGCTCGTGTAGGTCGCCACCACCAAAAACGGTCGATCATCGTCGCGATCCTGCTCCAGGTAACTGATGAGCTTGTCCGTGTAGAACTCCGTGCTGTAGGCCCCTTCCGGCCAGGACACCTCCCGACCGTCCTCACGGTAAAGTGAGCCCGCCTTCCGGAACCCTTTGCCGTGCCAGTGATGACCGGCACCCTGAGTCAACACGAAGGAGCGCTCGAAACCGGCTGCCTTGGGGCTCTGCATTGCGCCCTTACCAAGATGCCACTTGCCGGCGATGTAAGTGTGATAACCGGCTGCGCGAAGCAACCTGGGGAAGGGAACAACCCGGTCGGACAGATGACCTTCGTAACCCGGCAGATGCTGGCTCAGCAGCGCACTCGGATACTGGCGCCCGACGCCGGCGACATGATTGTTGTTGCCGCTGAACAGCATTGCTCGGGTCGGCGCACACTGCGGCGCCGTATGAAACTGCGTAAAGCGAATGCCCTGGCTTGCCAGGTGGTCAATGTTCGGCGTACGGATCCGGCTGCCAAAACTGCCGAGATCTGCGTAGCCAAGGTCATCGGCAACGATGAGCACAATGTTCGGACGCGGGTCCTGGCCTAGCTCCGCACCCGACGCCAGGGCTGCGGTGAGGCTAAGCGTGAGCAGGAGTCCCCGGTAGTGCCGCCAGCGGTGCCAGCCAGGCCCACCGTGCCTTTGAAAGTCCAGCCGCATGACGCCGCCCCAGGTGCATGATCCGTTCCGCAACTACAGCAGAGCGATGGATTCCTGTCACCTGCCAGGGCGGCAACCGCAATCGCCGGCTGGCTCGAGCGCGCGGCGGGCAGCGCCTGAGCAGAGCCCGTTGCGTGCCGACCCGCCGGCGACGCGGACCCGCTCCGGCACGGCCAGGGCAAGACCCGCCGATCCCTCAGGCATCCGCCGCCTCCATGTGCTCGAGCGCCGCCGCATAGGGCCGGCGGGCCAGCTGCAACAGCAGCACGCCAAGCACGCCAAAGCCGACCGTCAGGCTGATAATGGAGTACCGCACGCCGTCCGCTTCCGAGAACACCACCTCGTTGAAGTAGCCCGCAATCGGCGGTCCAAGCAGATTGCCGATCGAGACCACGAAGAGATAAATCGCAGCAACCTGTGCGTGGATCAGCGATGGTGCAATGACCGGCAACGAGCCGTTGGCAATGCCGAAGGGCGCGTTCACGAAAATCATTGCCGGTACGTACAGCACGTAGGCCCATGTTGCGCTGGGTGCAAACTGAATGAGGACAATCGCCGGAACAGCGAGACAGCCCGCAACCATCCCCGCGAGAATGTTGGCGTCACGACATCCCCGCCCGGCAAGAAACCGCGCGAACATTGCAGCCGCCACCGGGCCAATGGGCCCCGTGAGCAGGAAGATCCAGCCAAAAGTTCGCGCCGCGCTCGCCGCATCCTCGCCATGCACGCGAACGAAGTAGGAGACGCTCCAGAACACGAAGGCATAGCCAAGCAGGGCCAGGCTCAGAAAGCCGAGGTGGTGAAAGGCCAGCGCGGTGCCGTTCCTGCGGTAGAACGCCTTCAGCTCAGCGAGCGACACCGTGTTCGACGCCGGAGGTCGCTTCCGTTGCGGTTCGCGCAGAAGCAGAAAGACCAGGGCCAGCAGCAGGCCGGGGAGCCCGACGTAGACAAACGTCTGCTGCCAGGGTGCAAGGGCGCCGACTACCGGCAGCACGAGCGGATCCGCCTGCTGCACGAGCTCGAGGACCACACCGCCGATGATGAACGCGAGACCAGACCCCATGACGGCCGCGGTCTGGAACACGGACAGCGCCAGCGGGATCTGCGTGCGTGGGAAGAGGTCGCCGACCATGGACACCGTCGCCGGGCCGAGCGACGCTTCGCCCACCCCAACCCCGATACGGGCGACAAACACCTGCCAGAACTGGCGCGACAGGCCGCAGGCGAGGGTCATGATCGACCAGAAAAACACGCCGGCGGCAATGATGTGCTTCCGCGACTTACGGTCCGCCATCAGCGCAATGGGCCAGGCCGCGATGGCGTAAAACACGGCAAAAACGCCATAGAGCCAGCCGATCTGGCTATCGGTAGCGCCCAAATCCGACTTCATCGGCTCGACCACGATCGTCATTACCTGGCGGTCGACAAAGCTGACGATGGACGCGAGCATCAGCAGGGCCAGTATAGCCCAGGCAACCACCGGCGCCCGATCAGCCGTCTTCACTGCTGCCCCTTCCCTCGCTCCGGCACAGCTCGCATCTTAAGGCTGCCCGACGCCAAATTCGAACGCGCAGAGCGCAGCACCCAACCCCGGCACCATCGTCATACCATCGTCATCGCGGCAGTAGAATCGCGGTCAGACCGGCTGGTTGCGTTTGAAGCGGCGCCGCGGTTTCGGTTCCTCGGACGTGCTTTCAAGCCTTGTCACGGCGCCCTGATCGACGATCAGCCGCTCTGCAGAACCTGCTTCCCGAGCGCGGATCCTCTTCTCCTGGCGGGTGCGAGCGCTGTAGCCGAGGGCAGCGCCGGAGGCTGCGGCAACGGTGAGCAGACCCAGGGTCATGAACTGCGTCATCATCAT
>JBCDGJ010000047.1:0-29629 GCA_038757945.1 Pseudomonadota bacterium | reverse complement strand
GGCAGCGGCCCGGACCCGGATTCGGAGGACATCGAGTTCGCCGAAGTCCAGCTCGAAGCTGATCTGACCGATCGGCTGAGCGTCTGGCTCCGCTACAACCGGTCGGAAACAGACAATCAACCAAACATCGATGCTTTGCGCGCGCCCTATGCAACCAGCGTGTTTCAAGGTGCGCTGGTACCTTTTGCACAGTTTGGCCTGACCAACAATCCGGCAGAATTCGACAACCGCCGGGTGCGCACAGACCACGATGGGTTCAGCCGTCTCGATGCGGATCAGGTCACGCTGGAAGTGTCCTATGCGTTCGATCAGTTCGAACTCAAGTACATCGGGTCTTACAACGAGTACGAGTTCAGTTACTCCCGGGACGCGGACGATACGGATCAGGCATCCATAGACTATCCGCTGGTTGACCCGGCTACCTTTCTCCCCATCCCGCTGTCGGTCTCCACCTACGCGGTGAACCACATCGAGGAGAACAAGGAGTTCACGAGCCACGAGCTGCAGTTCATCACGTCGGGCGAAGGTCGTCTGCAGTTTATCGGCGGGCTCTACTACTACGAAGAGGACATTGATCAACCCTTTCACCTGCGGCTGCCCTTCGAGCCCGCGCTGCAGACGCCGTTCAGCTTTGTCACCTTCGGGCCCGGCAACGCCAATCCCGATGGCGACTTCTACTATCAGCTCGGCTCGATTGAGTCTGAGGCCTTTGCTGCCTACGGCCAGTTCGACCTTGAGCTGAGTGACCGCCTGAATCTGACCCTGGGCCTGCGCTACACAGAGGACGAGAAAGACGGTTACGAGGAGCAGCGAATCGTTCTCTACAACCCGGCAGCGAATGTCTTCGGCGCCTTTGGATTTCCGCTGCCGCCAACGACGTCTATTGATATCTCCCTGAACGGCAATGGCCCGGCGACCCGAAGCCTCGAGAACGAGTGGGACGCGGTAACCGGCAAGATTGGCCTCGACTTTCAGCTGAATGAAGACATCCTGTTCTACGGCTATGCGGCACGGGGCTACAAGAGTGGGGGTATGCGGCTGGGCCAGCTCGAAGGCCTCGATCTGACCCAGCCCGGGGGCATCAGCCTGTCGAATTCACCGTTTGTCGATGAAGAAACCGTCTGGGCCTACGAGGCCGGAATGAAAAGCGATCTGGCCGATGGCAAGTTGCGCCTGAATCTTACCGCGTTCTACTACGACTACGAGGATCAGCAGGCGCCGGTTTCCTTTACCGATACGACCGGGGTTGTGCTGCAGGACTTCATCAACGTGCCCGAGACGAGCAGCTACGGGTTTGAGGCCGAAACGATCTGGTACCCGACGGACAACCTGCAGCTCATTGCCAACTACGGCTATCTGAAAGCTGAGATCGAGGCTGACCTGCTGCTGGTCGACAACGCGCTGCCGGTTCCTGAAACGGTGAACGTGAAGGGTAACGTGCTGCCGAAGTCGCCGGAGCACAAGGTCACTCTGGCCGCCTCCTACTACCTCGACACCGCAATCGGCAACTTCAACTTCACCGCCAACTGGAGCCGCTATTCGGAGCAGTACGCGTCCTTCTTCGAACGGGATCTGTATGAAATCGACAGCTACAGCATTGCCGGTGCCCGAATCACCTACTGGACGAATGACGAATCGTTGCGGGTCATTCTCGGGGTCAACAACCTGACCGATGAAGATGCACCGACAGAGACGCTCCGGGCTGCCACGGCGGAAAACGGCTTTGCCCGGGTGGAAGCGCCGCTGGCACCCCGGGTGGTGTTTCTGGAGCTGACCAAGTCCTTTGGTTCCTGATCTGTCATGTGCCGATTCAGGCGGTGCCTGGACCGATCGCAGGTGAGCGTCAACGTCGGCTTCTGGATGGCGCTTCCGAGGGGTCATTGGCTAGCTGGAATGCGGTGGGGGATGCTGGATTCACAGACGGGAATCCGCTGAGTTTCGGCAGCATATGGGTTTCCGATCCAACGTCTGGTTGGGCGCTGGTGTTGCAGCTGGATTGCAGTAATGAGCGCCCAGGATGAGCACCGCCGGCGCGCACACGGCAATACCGCATTTCCCTTCAGCCAGTATTCCCAAGCTGGTTGTTAGCGCCTGTTCATCAGGGAGAGTGGCTCTCGAAATGATTGATATGGGCGTGTCCCTTGCCATTCCTCTGGACCTCAGCCCGGTAGCGATGGCACTGATTACCGATACACCCATGTAGATTACGGTTACGTGGTTGGGTCTCAGCAGGAGATCCCAGTCCAGATCCAGCAGCCCATGGCGGCGGTGCGCGGTGACGAAGGAAACGGCCTGATTGTTGTCCCGATGCGTCAGACAGATGCCCTGGCTTGCTGCTCCACCCACGGCGGCGGTGATCCCGGGGACAATGGTCCATGGAACCCCTGCCGCTGTCAGCGCATCTGCCTCCTCGCCGCCACGTCCGAAAATGAGCGGATCACCCCCTTTCAGCCGCACCACCTTGAGCCCCTGGCGAGCGCGATCGATCAGTACCTCATGGATCATCGGCTGGCTCAGCGTGTGTAGGTGCTTTCTTTTCCCAACGTAGATGCGTTCTGCACCCGCCGGGATCAGCGCCAGGATTTCACGCCCTACGAGGCGATCGTAGACCACCACCTGGGCGCTCTGAAGCACTCGAGCGGCTCTGATGGTCAATAGCTCCGGGTCGCCAGGGCCCGCTCCGATCAGCTGTACAGGAGATACGTTCATCGATTCAACGAGCCTCCGCGATGAGGGGGCTAGACGGTTGAGCTTGCCTCACCAGCCGCGCCAACTCCGGCACGCAGGATCCACAGTTGGTACCACAGCGGAGCCTGACTCCGAGTTCAGTGACCGTGGTGCAATCCTTAGCAAGTTCAGACTGAATTTCGGCTTCGCTAACTGTGTGGCAGACGCAGATCAAGGGTGATCCGTCCGCACTCGTCCCCGTCTTCCTACTGGCGCTGACGCTGTCGGGTGCTGCCTGGGGTAATGGCGGGAGCAGGTCATAGCTTGGCGCCAGGGACGCCCACCAGATCAGATTCCGGTTCTCGCCGAATGCCATGCATTTGCTGACTGCAGTGTCAGCCGGGGACGCCTTCATGGTCACTCGCGCTGTGCTGTGCGGTTCATCCCAGTCATTGAGCCGGGCTAGCAGGGCAGGCGGTACATCCAGGTTGGTTGCACCCAGCTCGAGCTGTACGCCTTCGAGGCCAAGGCCGTTCAAAGGGAGCCGTGACCAGAAGGGCAGCGTCTCTTCATCGAAGCCGCGCAAGAGTTCTTGGTGATCGATCGTTGGAGCAAACACCCTCATCCAACGACTGATCACACGTTTGGTCAGCGTGACCTGACCGTGCTTCAGTGCTGGCTGGCCGGACACAGGATCGGCCGCAACGCTGACGGCAGCGTTGACGGCGCTTTGGCGACTGAAGGCAGCAGTCCAGTGCATGGGCACGAAAACCTGCTCTGGCGTTACTTCATCGTTCAATTCTGCTAGTCCAAGTGCGGATCCGGAAGGGCCGCACAGCTCAACCAGGTCGTGCTGGTGGATTGCGTTGTCTCGGGCGGTATCGGGATGAAGGGTAATGGTTGGCACAGGCGCATGCTGGTTGAGTTTGGGCACCAGTCCAGTCCGAGTCATGGTGTGCCACTGATCGCGAAGCCTGCCCGTATTGAGGGTTAGTGAACCGGGTGCTGCCGGTGCCGCTACGGTTGGCGTAGCCACGAATCGGGCGCGACCGTCTGGAGTGCTGAACTGTCCGCCTGGAAATGGATTTTCTTTACTCGGCCAATAGGTAGGTGCGAGCGCGTCATAGTCTTCGTCGCTCAGACCCTTGAGCTCTCCCAAATTGAAGAGTCGATCACCTGCGTTTTCAAAGGCCGAAAGCGCAGCGTGTTCACGAAAGATGGCTGCTGCGCTCGGAAAGTCAAAGGCGTTTTCGAAGCCGAGCCTACTGGCGACGCCGCACAGGGCCTCCCAGTCACTGCGAGCTTCCCCCATCGGCGGCGATATGCAGCGCTGCCGGGAAATGCACCGCTCCGAGTTCGTTACGGTTCCGTCCTTCTCGCCCCACGGGAGTGCTGGAAGCAGCACGTCAGCGAACCGCTGGGTATCCGTGTTTCTGTGACAGTCAGAGACAACCACGGTCTCGCAGACCTCGAGTGCGCGGCGCACTTCGAGGGAAGCTGGCATGCTCACCACTGGATTTGTTCCCAGGATCCAGATGAATCGGACTTTGCCCGCCTGCATCGCCTGGAACAGATCGACCGCCTTCAAGCCGGGTGCCCGAGCCATGGCTTTTGCGTTCCAGAACCGTTCAACCCGGTCAACCGCAGCCTTGTCGAAATCCATGTGGGCGGCGAGTTGATTGGCCATGCCTCCGACTTCCCGCCCGCCCATGGCATTAGGTTGACCGGTAAGGGAGAACGGCCCCATACCCCTTCTGCCAATGGCTCCTGTTGCCAGATGACAGTTGATGATGGCGTTTCCCTGGTCGCTGCCGCGGGCGGATTGATTGATACCCTGAGAGAACAGGGTCAGCGTGTTCCGCGTGCTCGACCATTGGCTAAAGAAACGCTCGATAGTGGTCACTGATAGTCCGGTGTGTCGGGCGGTTTCTTCAAGGCTCAGCCTGTTGGTGGCAAGCGCCCGTTCAATGTCGTTGGTGTGCTGATTAACGAATTTGTTGTCAATTTGGTTGCGGTCATGCAAATAGGTCAGCAGTCCGTTGAAGAGCGCAAGATCGCTACCGGGGCGGAGCGGCAGATGATCATCCGCGAGTTCACAGGTCGCGGTTCTCCGCGGGTCGATCACTGTCAACCGGATTCCACGATCGGCTTTGGCTTGAGCAATCCGCTGAAACAGGATTGGGTGTGCCCAGGCCGCATTGGAACCAACCAGTACGACCTGCTCGCAGTAGTCGATGTCCTCGTAGCTGCATGGGACGATATCTTCACCGAAGGCGCGTTTGTGTGCGGCCACTGCCGATGCCATGCAGAGCCGTGAGTTCGTATCCACGTTGCTGGAACCGAGGAAGCCTTTCATAAGCTTGTTTGCAACGTAGTAGTCTTCCGTGAGCAGCTGACCGGAGAGGTAAAGTGCAATTGACTCGGGGCCATAGCGCTCGAGCGTTGAGTGCAGCCGTGTAGCGACTTCCTGCAACGCCTGATCCCAACTAGTGCTATGCCCACCGACCTGGGGGGTCAGCAGTCTGGTCTCCGAATTCAGAGTCTCTCCAAGCGCTGCCCCTTTGACACACAGGCGTCCCTGGTTTGCGGGGTGCGTTTCGTCGCCGGATACTCTTAGAAGCCGTTCGTCTGCTTGCTGTGCACGCACGCCACAGCCCACGCCGCAGTAGGGGCATGTAGTACGAACGTTCCTCAGCTCTACCGTCATGGGACAGCTATGCGGGGCAGGTAGACGGTAGCGTCTTTGACCTTGACCGCAGTGCTGCCCGCCGAGTGCTCCGGTTGCTCAATGCATCCTCCGTCGCGCAAGCGAAAGTGCTGCTTATACAGCGGTGATGCGACACACAGTTCCCCCTTGACGTCTCCAACCACGCCCCGGGACAGCACATGAGCCTTGCCGATCGGATCAAAGTTGCCGATCGCAAACAGGTTGGGTTCCTCTTCAGGGAGGTAAAACAGAGCGAACTGGCGGTCAGCATGCAGAATGGCTACGCCCGCGCCGGGCTGCAGGTCCGCGAGGCTGCAAACGGCAAGCCATTCCTGTTCGGTCGTGTCCAGCTCGGAAGAATGAGGTGCGTTCATCCGGAGGCTTCCTCTGCGGAGCGAATCCCTGCATCGACAAAGCGGACCGACTGCGTCTGCTCTGCCCCTGTCGCCGGCCGCCTCTGACCACGCTCACGAACAAACTGCACGCTCGGGTCCGCGGCATCGGTATTGACGAACGGGCGGAAGCGCTTCAACTTCTCCGGGTCTTCGATCGTCGCCTTCCATTCACACTGGTACGAGCCGATGACCCTGGACATCTGACGCTCCAGCTCGTCTCCAATACCGAGACTGTCATCGAGAACCACCGATTGCAGGTAATCGAGCCCACCCTCCAGGTTCTCCATCCAGACTGAAGTTCGCTGCAGTCGATCAGCGGTTCTGACATAGAGCATCAGGAAGCGATCGATCGCACGAATCAGGCCTTCGTCATCCAGATCGGTGGCGAAAAGGTCTGCGTGGCGAGGCTTCATCCCACCGTTACCACAGACGAAAAGGTTCCAACCTGCTTCCGTTGCGATGACTCCGACGTCCTTGCACTGCGCTTCTGCGCACTCGCGTGCACATCCGGAGACCGCCATCTTTATCTTGTGCGGAGAGCGTAGACCTTTGTAGCGGTTCTCAATGAAAAGCGCCATGGCCACGGAGTCTTGAACGCCGTAGCGGCACCAGGTGCTGCCTACACAGGACTTGACGGTACGAAGTGCCTTTCCGTAGGCATGCCCCGTCTCGAGGCCAGCATCGATCAGGCGTTTCCAGATGACTGGCAGCTCTTCGACACGGGCTCCAAACAGATCAATGCGCTGACCGCCCGTGATCTTTGTGTAGAGGTCGAAGTCACGGGCGACCTCACCAATCGCGATGAGCTTCTCCGGCGTAATTTCGCCCCCGGGTATGCGAGGCACTATTGAGTAGGTGCCATTCTTCTGCATGTTGGCCAGGAACACATCGTTAGTGTCCTGCAGCGCCGCCCGGCCGTCCGCAAGCACGTGCTCGTTGTAGAGAGAGGCAAGAATTGACGCGACCGCTGGTTTGCAGATGTCGCAACCGCGGCCGCGTCCGTGGCGTTCGAGAAGGCGATTGAAGTCGGTTATCCCTTCTACCTGAATAAGATGGAACAATTCCTGGCGGGTATAGGAAAAGTGTTCACAAATTGAGCGATCCACTTCTACGCCGCGTTGTTCGAGTTCGGCATTAAAAACCGACTTCAACAGTGCGGCGCAACCGCCGCAGCCACTGCTGGCGTTCGTCTCGGCCTTGACCTCAGCAAGTGTCTGCAGCCCAGCATCAACGCAGCTCACAATGGTTGCTTTGCTTACGTTGTAGCAGGAACAGATGGTTGCTGTTGCAGGGAGCTCTCCTGCTGGAACGGTCGTCGTCGCCTCGCCACCCGTCAACATCAACTGTTGCGGTTGTTCCGGCAGCTTGAGTTCGTTGAGATAGTACTGAAGCAGCGTGTCGTACGGTTCTGCGTCCCCAACAAGTACCGCTCCGACGATTCGTTTTCCGTCGCAGCTCAGGTTCATGCGCTTATAGATGCCATTTGACGAGTCGACAAATGTGATTGATTCGCAGTCTGCGGTGTGTCCCTGGGCGTCCCCAATGGATGCCACGTCGACACCGAGCAACTTCAGTTTTGTGCTCATGTCGGAGCCTGTAAATGAACCGCCTGCGCCCATCAGACAGCGCGCGGCAACTTCTGCCATCCGGTACCCGGGCGCAACGAGGCCAAATATGCGGCCGTCGTAGAGTGCACACTCGCCAACCGCGTAGATGTTCGGATCGCTGGTCTGACACCGTTCATTGACCACGACACCACCCCGGGGACCAAGTTCCAGCCCACAGCCCCTGGCGACTTCATCTTGCGGGCGAATTCCGGCTGAAAAGACGATCAGGTCTGTGGTGAGTGTCTCCCCGTCACTGAACTGCATGGTGAGCGAACCATCATCCTCGGTAACGATCTCCTGGGTGTTCTTCGCAGTGTGAACGACGACGCCAAGTTCTTCGATTTTGGTCTTTAAGCACTCGCTGCCCGCCTCGTCGAGTTGTACGTTCATCAGCCCAGCTGCAAACTCCACTACGTGTGTTTCCAGTCCAAGGTTTTTGATTGCGTTTGCGCACTCGAGACCGAGCAGGCCACCACCGACCACCACACCGCGGTGAGCCGAGGTAGCTGCCGATCGTATCGCGTCGAGATCGTCGATCGTTCGATATACCAGGCAGCCTGGACCATTATGGCCGGGGATTGGTGGCACGAAAGGGTAAGAGCCAGTCGCGAGCACCAGCTTGTCGTAGAAAACTGTTTCGCCGTCTGTCAGGGTGACGACCTGCGCCTGTCGATCAATGGACACAACGGCAGTACCAAACCGGGCGGTCACACCGTTTGCGGCATACCCTTCCGCAGTGCCAAGCGCCAGATCTTCGGGGCTGCGCCCTGCAAACAGCTCTGACAGGTGTACCCGGTCGTAGGCCGGGTGTGGTTCTGCCCCAATAACGGTTAGATCAACCTCCGGGTTGTCGACGAGCTGGACGACGAGGTGATGGCCGACCATTCCGTTGCCGACTATCAGAACACGCTGCGTAGTTGAATTCATGGAGAGTTCCTGCGTGAAAGCTACTATTGAGGCATGCCCGCTCAGGCAGCTTGCTCGGGCACCTTTAGATCTTTCTTGACAGCCAGGGCAGGTGGGTCCGCTCCTTCAGCCTCAGCTGCAGTTCCAGCAATTGCGTCAGCAGGTGTTGAATCAGGCCCAGAGCCCGTTCCTTGATTGATGCCGGGAGCTCCATGCGCGGCATAGAGAAAGTCGAGCACAAGGCGTCGGCAGTGGTTGAACTGGGTGTTCTCCGCTAAGGCCAGGCGGTCACGAGGTCGCGGAAGGTTTACGTCTACGACCTGACCAATCGTGGCGCTGGGACCGTTGGTCATCATGACGATGCGATCAGAGAGCAGGACTGCTTCGTCTACGTCATGAGTAATCATGATGACGGTGTTCTTGAGTTCCTGATGAATGCGCATGGTGCTGTCCTGCAGCTGTGCTCGGGTCAGTGCGTCCAGCGCACCAAAGGGCTCGTCCATCAACAGGACTTTTGGCTGCATGGCGAGGGCACGCGCAATCCCAACCCTTTGCTTCATGCCGCCGCTGATTTCACTTGGCATCTTTTTGAGCGCGTGGCTCATGTTCACCAACTCGAGGTTATGCTCAATCCACGCATGCATTTCGGCCCTGGTTCGCTGCCCATGAAAGACCGACCGTACCGCGAGGGCAACGTTTTCATAGACCGTCAGCCATGGCATTAGCGCGTGGTTCTGGAAGACCACGGCACGGTCCGGCCCCGGGTCATCAATTTCCTTTCCATCAAGTATCACACCGCCGGTCGTCGCCTGATCGAGGCCGCTGATGATGTTGAGTACCGTTGATTTGCCACAACCGGAATGGCCGATCAGGGAGATGAATTCGCCCTGCTCGATCTTCAGATGGACGCCCTGTAGCGCTTCAAAGGTACCATCGTCGCTTGGGAACACCTTGCCGATCTGGCTGAGTTCGAGGAATGACTTCATGAGATAGGGGTCCTTGCGCTAGCGCATTACGGCTCTTTTGTCCCAGCTCACCTGGCGCTGCAGGAAGAGCATGATTCTGTCCAGCACAAAGCCGATCAGTCCGATTGTGAGTACGGCGACCATGATGCGGCTCAATGAGTTCGAAGAGCCGTTCTGAAACTCATCCCAGATGAATTTCCCGAGGCCGGGATTTTGTGCCAGCATCTCTGCTGCGATTAAGACCATCCAACCTGTTGCCAGGGACAGTCGCAGACCCGTAAAGATCATGGGCACCGCAGCCGGCAAAACGATTCGGGTGATGTTCGTTCTGGCCGGGAGTTTGATAACACGTCCAACATTGACCAGGTCCCGGTCGATGCCTGCAACACCAACTGTAGTGTTGATGACCGTTGGCCAGAGGCAACAAAGCGTAACGGTTAGCGCAGAATTGAGAAATGACTTCTGAAACCAGGGATCATCGGTGACGTAAAGCGCGCTCACGACCATGGTCACCAGAGGTAACCAGGCTAGCGGTGAGACCGGTTTAAAGACCTGTATGATTGGATTGATGGCGCGGTAAACGCTATCGCTCAGCCCACACAGCACTCCAAGCGGCACGGCAATGAGCGATGCGAGAACGAATCCAGCCATCACGGTGTAAACGCTGGTAAAGATCTGGTCCAGGAACGATGGTTTGCCGGTGTAGCTCCGCCACTTGACAGCTGCACCGGGATCGTTGGCCAGTTTTTTCTCGTTTCTGCTGCGTTGCCGCTCGTAGAACCGTTCGGCCTTCTCGCGTGCTTCCTGGTGTTCGGCATAGAGCGCAGCACTCTGACCCCAGACCTGAACCGGTCCAGGGAATTGGCCCAGACTAGTATTGATGCTGCCGGCAACGACGTGCCAGAAAAGCAGGAACAGGGCGATTCCGAGACTTGGTGCCAGGGCAAGGTTGACCACCTTTACCACCGGCCTGAACAGGCGGTTCCCGCTTTGGCTCCCGCTGCTGGCAACGGCCGTGTTCACAGCACCTCTTCCTTCAGTCCGATCGGGAACTGGTCAAGGTATGCATTCGGATAACGCCCGTCGAAATCGACGTTGTCGATGAACTCGGTCTGCTTTTGCCGGAAGCCGGTTTCAGTGCTGAAGTCCGGAAAGTCAGCTGGATCCATCAGCTCTTCTTCAATCAGCGCCTGTGCTGCAACGGTGTAAATGTCCGGGCGGTAGACGCTCTTTGCGACCTCGTGATACCAGTTGTCGGCTTTGGGTTCTGCGATTTGTCCCCAGCGACGCATCTGAGACAAGTACCAGACGGCATCAGAGTAGTAGGGGTAAGTGGCGAAGTAGCGAAAGAACACGTTGAAGTCCGGCACGTCGCGTTTATCACCTTTTTCATATTCGAAGGTGCCTGTCATGGAGTTGGCAATGACTTCTGCATCGGCTCCGACGTATTCGCTCCTGGCCAGAATCTCTACGGCCTCCATGCGGTTTGCGTTATTGTTCTCATCGAGCCACTTGGCCGCCCGGAGCAGGGCTTTCACGATTCGGACCGTTGTGTTCGGGTACTTCTCCGTGAACTCCTTGGTCATCCCGAATACCTTTTCGGGATTGTTTTTCCAGATCTCATAGTCGGTAATGACCGGTACACCGATCCCTTTGAAGACTGCCTGCTGATTCCAGGGCTCGCCAACGCAGTACCCGTAGATCGTCCCGGCCTCTAGGGTGGCAGGCATCTGCGGAGGCGGTGTTACCGAAAGCAGTACGTCGGCGTTTCGTTGACCGCTGATGTCGCCCTTGTGCGGCGCGTAGTAACCCGGGTGAAGTCCACCGGCGGCAAGCCAGTAGCGCAACTCGTAGTTGTGGGTCGAGACCGGAAACACCATTCCCATGTTGAAGGGCTTGCCGTCAGCGCGATAGGCATCTACGACGGGTTTCAGGTAGTCGGCCTTGACTGGATGCACCGGCTTATCGTTGTTCTGCTTCGGTATGTTGGTCTTCATGGCCTCCCATACCTCGTTGGAAACGGTAATGCCGTTGCCGTTCAGGTCCATGGAGAACGGCGTGACAATGTGCGCTTTCGTACCGAAGCCGATGGTTGCGGCGAGGGGCTGTCCCGCGAGCATGTGGGCCCCGTCAAGCTGGCCGTCGATAACTCCATCCAGCAGTACTTTCCAGTTTGCCTGGGCCTCGATGGTGACGTAGAGACCCTCATCTTCGAAAAATCCCTGCTCGTAGGCGATTGCGATGGGGGCCATGTCCGTGAGCTTGATGAATCCGAAGGTCAGTTCATCTTTCTCCGGCTCACCGACCTCGGCGGCGCTGGTTGCGCTTAAGCTAAGGGTCAGCAGTCCGATTAGAAGTGTGCGTGGCCGTATCATCGTGGTTGTCCCTCTGTTCGAAAAGTGTGTCCTCCAGAAACAAAAATGCCCGGGCACCTGTTTCCAAGTGACCGGGCAGCTGTGCCGAAAGAGACTTTGGCTTTGAGTGGCACTGCGGTCATCGGTGACCTACAAGTGCGCGCTACTAGAGACTGCAGATACCATGCCAGATCATGGTCGATCGATCGCAGGCCGTCCCCTGAGAAAAAGGTGCACTGGAATCAATGCTTTTTGTCTACTGGTCGTTGAGCTCTGTTGGCAGCTCGCATGTCCGCCGCACTTGGCGCGTGACATACGGGTGCGCCCTACGATCAGATCGCACGGTCGTGGTGCGGTGCCAACCAGCGAAGCCATTCAACGAAGCTTCTGTGAAACGCCTGAAAGATCGTTATCAAGAATCGGCTGACGGAGGATTGAAGTGTCCGGCAACTGTGCCCAGTACTCGTAGGTTTCATCGAACAGATCTGAGCGAAAAGTAGATCGAATAAGGGTCTCCACGGTTTGTGGGGCGATCTCCTTGCCGATCAGCTTGCTGCACTCCTGCAACAATTGCTCGGCCAGTGCCGCATCTGGGCGTCCGGCAATGCGTGGATTGAAAATGAGATAGTCGTTGACCCGTGCCTGCGGTTCCGACTGCAAGCTGCCGATCTGCAGGTTGCCGGTTAGCGCAGGCAATAGCATCGCACTTGGCAGATCGAGATAGTCCTTGTGGGCCAGCACCTCGGCCATCGCTCTGCGGTTGGCGGGCTGCGTGAGCCAATGATTGGCGCTGAGAAGCGCAAGCCGGAGCCGGGCATGAGTAGCTGGTTTCGCGTTGTGCCAATGTTCTGTTACGCAGAGCAGCTTTTCCGGTGCGTCGCGCCATACATCAACCCCGCAGGCGGCGATATAGCCACAGCCGCGTTCCACCGCGATGGAGTTCCAAGGCTCGCCCGCACAGAAACCATCAATTAGTCCTTCGGACAGGCTGTCCGGCATCTGGCTGGGCGGCACGACGATAAAGCGAACGTCACGGTCCGGATCGATACCACCGAGTCGTAGCCAGCGTCGCAGCAGGAGCATGTGCGAAGAAAAGGTGTGAACGACACCGAAGGTCAGAGGTTTGCTCGCTTCTTTCAGACGCGCTGCAAGTGCTTCAGCGTTCAGGAACGCCTGATGCGTTCGATCTGCTGCCCGCCGGATCTTCTGCTGCTGTGTCTGCGATGGCTTTTGGTGCTTGCTGACGGTGATTGCGTTGCCATTCCTTGAAAGCAGAAGGCCGGTAATTAGTGGAACTCTGAGGCCGCTCGCGCCAAGGGCGGCCATAGCGGGAAGGGGGGCAAGCATGTGAACCCCATCGAAGTGTCCGGCAATGAGTTTATCCCGTAGATTGGCCCAGGAGACTTCCAGATGCAGGGTTACCTCAAGGTCGAGGGCACGAAACAGCCCCAGGGCCTGCGCTGCGATGAGGGGTGCGCTGTCGACCAGCGTGAGATACCCAAGCTTCAGGGAGGGCTGTTCGGCAGGGGGCAGTTCACAGGCCATCTGCACGCCCCCGATGGGTTCTCGGATTGTCTAGTACAAGGCGTGCGACCTCTCCAATACGTTTACGATCCCGCATTGCCTGTTCTCTCATACAGCGATAAGCGTCCTTTTCTGAGAGACCGTGCTGCTCCATGAGCGCAGACTTAGCCCGGTCGATTACGCGGCGGTCCTCGAGTTCCACCCGGGTCGCAGCCAGCTCTTCACGCAAGCCTTGAAAGGCACGAAACTGGGCTCGAGCAACTTCGATGACAGGCCTGACCCGCTCCGCATCAACACTACCGACCAGATAAGTGCTTACGCCGGCGGCGACGGCCTGGGCGATTGCTTCCGGGTCCTGTTCGCGGGCATACATCACGATTGGCGTTGGGTTGTGCGCGCTGACCAGGCTGAGGCTTTCCAATACATCCCGATTGGGACTATCCATATCCACCAGGATCACGTCGGGATTCGCATTAGAAATCTCCTGCAGCAGGCGATGGGAAGTGATCTTGGCCGTCGTCGGATCGAATCCCGCTGCGGCCAGGCTCTGCGACACGTATTGCGAGCGTTCGTAGTCGTCGTCGATGATGAGAATGCGGAGAGGCTCGATCATGGCGCGTTCAGGGTGGTGCCTGGAAACAAGGCGTCATCAGCAACGGGCGGTGCTCAACGTCCGTTGATCGATGCTGGCGTTGTATGGAGTGCCCGACGAGAGTGCCGTAGCTGGGAATGCTCACGCTTGCTATGTCCTTCTCGGTTCCCCGCAGAAACTTCGGGTTTTCCGGTGTAGGCGCGCAAGGCTTCTGATCACAATTTCCACCGCTGTGGCTGGTCCTTGATCAATCTGCACGCAAGGACCGTACCATCCTGGGGTCGGTGAGCTGTTCAGAGTTTGACGATCAGGGAGAGCCAGAAACGCGTCGTATCGGGGCCGAACTCGTCGGCGCTGTAGTCTGCAAACTTGAGCTGGGTGGTGAACTGCTTGGTAACCGGGTAGGTCGCAACCAGGTTGAACTCCGTGCCGTAATCGATGCTGCCTTCATTGGACTTGAAGTCGTGGTAGCGGGCCAGCAACTTGATTTTTCCGATCGAGCCAACCGCGCCGACGTAAAGGTCCTCAATGCCGTTTGCCGGGGTCAACAAGAACAGATCGGCAAAGCCCTGGAACTTGTGCAGCGTTGCCAGAGGAGTTCTAAACGCGAAGTCTCCGTCATCGCTGCCTAGCACGTCGTAGCCGATCTGCAGGGTTAACGGGCTGAACTTGTAGGTACCGAGCAGGCTGAGGAAGTCAGCGCTGTAACTGATCGGGTTATCGCCGGAATCCGTCTGAGTTGCAAGGGTCGCATTCAGGCCGGCTGGTCCGAACTTGCCTTTGTAGCGGATGCCAAAGGTATTGTTTGAGTTCGGCCTGCCGTTTCCATTCTCAAAATCAAGAAGATAGGCGAATCCACGCAGCTCGTGACCCTCTTTCAGGGTGTAGTCTGCCGAGAGCAGGTGGGAATTGCCGTGCCAGTCGGCCGGCTGGACACCGTCGTTTGGGCCGAAGATTCGGTTCACGTTCCAGATGTAGCTGTAGTCCAGTTTCAATTGGTCGTTTGGCTGATACTCAAAACGCAAAGAGTCGAAAGTCTGTTCATTCTGACGCCAGGCCACGCCACCGATGAAGCGTTGATCGCCGAAGGCTATTCGCTGCCTCCCGCCTGTGAACGTGAAGTTTTCCCTTTTGTATTTCAGGTAGGCCTGATTCAGATCGAATCCCTCGGGATCTGCTACGACGGGGTATTCTGTGCGACCGTTTTCCGTAGAGTTGTAGTTCTCGTCTCCAATCAGCGCGACGTAATCTGCTTCGGTCCCAATTGAGAAGCCGTCAAAGAAGTCGCCGCTTTTGTAAGTCAGCCGGGTCAGTAGCGTCGACGCACCTGCGTCCTCATCAAATGTCTCCTGGTCGACGAACTCGTAGCGGTAACGAAAGTTCGCGTTCACTGTCCCGGAACGAAGCGCTTCAGAGAGGGTTGCCAGTGGATCTGCCTGTAATGGTGCGTTCTGCAAACCTGTAAAGCTTGCGATGAGGCAGGCAGTCATCATTCGATGGTTCATGGTGCGATCTCCTCGATGCGCTCAGAGTGAAAAGCGCAAGACAAAAAAAAGCCCGAGCCCGCGAATGTCGCGGACTCGGGCTGCGTTGCCGGTTAACACTGTTTTTTTTCACGAAGCGCAAGGTTGTGCTGCGCTGCGTTTGCGGCAGCTGCGCTGCAAGTTGCGCGCCAACGCTGAAGGAAGCTGTTAACGCGCTGTTTTGAATCTCCTTTTTCGGGTTTGCACGTTTGCCGTGGAATGGATGGTCCAGATCTTTACGGGCAGGGTGCTCCACCGTGAAGCAGCGACGGGCTCAATACTCGATGTGGTGCACCAACTGCTGCGCTGATTTCTCGTAACGGCTTCCCGCTTGAACTCTTCAATGTACGCCGTTGGGTGCTGCGTCGTCAGCGATCGCCACAGGCGGTCGCGGCGGTTCGACCAAGCCTGCGCCCCTGAGTGGAGGCAGTACTCACTGTGGCAAATCATTGATGGAGACCTGGAACGCTGGAGGCCGTGCGAATGTCCCGCAGGACGAAGTCGACACTGTTTGCGTTGCACCGTCGGATGCCTACGCGGTTGTTGGGTTACGACGTAACCGCTGGGACACAGCTTCCAAGAAAAGCGCCTTGAGAGCCCTCGAAGAAAGTTAAATGAACATGTTTATTTAATTATCCGGATGTGCTCAAATACGTCTCAGGCCTACAACCTGAGTACTTCCGATGAGAGAGCAGAAGAGACCGATCGTTGACCGAGACTTTGCGGAGCGCTTTCTGTGGGCGGTGGACCGGCCCATGGATTACGGCGTGTACTACCTGTTTCACGACTGGTGGGCAGAAGCGCCGCAACGCGCTATCGACTCGTACATGGAGCAGCTCCACGCGATCCCCGGCGCGACCGAGTTCCTGCGGGAGAAACGTATCCCGGAACCGACGGAAGTCGAGCGGCTTGAGGGCTGCGAGTCCGGCTCGCTGGGCCGCGCGTACTACGACTTCGTTGTTGAAAACAATCTGATGGCGCAGTTTGCCGTCAACTACCGGGAGTTCAACGAACAGCTGCATGCGTCTGGCAAGCTGAAGCGTCTGCCTGAGGACATGAGCTACATGATGGTCCGCGGAACGCAGACCCATGACTATCAGCACGTGGTGGCTGGCTACGACTCATCGCCCTACGGAGAGCTCGGGCTCGCCGCCTTCTATCTCGCACAGCTGCGCTTTCCCTACCACGCGATGCGCATGGCGGTGACGTTCGGTCATGCAGCTTTCGTGAATCCGGATATCACCGTCGAGGCGATGGACGCAATTGTCGATGGCTGGACGCGCGGACGCGCGTCCGGAAACATCAATTTCGCAATCTGGGAGGATGAGCTGGACACGCCGATTACGGAGCTGCAGGAGCGCTTCGCGATCCAGGCCGCGGCCTGAAGCCGTGGCCCGCCCGAAGGCGACCCAGGCCCAGAAGGATGCGGTACAGCTGAAGATCCGTCAGGCTGCAGCGGATCTGTACCGCGAGCAGGGTGTGGCCAACCTGACCGCTCGCGCCATTGCGCAACGCGCCGGTGTTTCGGTCGGCACGATCTACGTGCACTTCGGCAGTCTGTCGTCGCTGGCGCGCTCACTCTGGCAGGGGCCGGTGGAGCGATTTGAGCAGCAGCTGAAGGACATCGCGCAGCGCGTAGAGAGACCGGTGGACCGGGTTCGCGCGCTGCTTGAAGCGTATCTCCAGTTTGCCCGCGCCAACCCTGAGGTCTATCGGGGTGCCTTCCTGTTCGTTCGCCCGCTGGCTGAGGAGGCACCGCCCCGGGAGCCGTTTGCCACCAGTACGTTTGCTGCGTTGCTGATCGATGCCATCGAAGCCGGATGTCGAGCTGGAGATCTGGCCGTCGTCGATGTGCCTGCGCAGGCACAGTTCATGTGGGCGTCGCTCCATGGGCACATTGCGCTGCCGATCAATCTGGATCGCTTCGAGTGGGCACACTGTTCAGATCAGGTCGTGGTTGATGGTTTGCTGGCCAGGCTCGACCGGAGGACGTGATTGCAACAGCGTTCAAGCTTCTGGGCAAAACGTCGAGCTGACCTGCTGTAGTGCTGCAGAATCGGGTCGTTTTCAGGTCGACTGGTCTGCGGCTGATCGGCGGCTGCCGGTGGCCAGCAGGCTGTGGCGCAGCAGCAGAGAAGTCCTTTAGAGTGCAGCTAGCCGTTTCTACGCCGCGAAGAAGGGATTTTCGATGACCCACCCACAGTTAGCACTGAGCAACGATGAGCTGCTGACCACCACCCGGGCCGTCCGTAAACGGCTGGACTTCGATCGGCCGGTCCCGATGGGCGTGCTGGAAGAGTGCATGACCATGGCCGTGCAGGCGCCCACCGGCTCTAACGCGCAGGGCTGGCAGTTCATGTTTGTGACGGACCAGGCTAAGAAAGACCGTATCGGCGAGCTGTACGCGGAGGTCTGGAAGACTTACGAGACCATGCCGATGGCGATCCACCATCTGCACCGGGACAGCGGCGATCAGTCGCTCGTTTCCAGCCAGGAGCGCTCCACCTCGTCGGCCGAGTATCTGGCAGCCAACATGGCGAAGGTGCCGGTGATGCTCATTCCCTGCGTAGCCGGACGGCTGGACGCGCCGGAAGTTGCCGGTGGTGGCAACTTTGCTCAGGCGGCCATGTACGGGTCGATCATCCCGGCAACCTGGAGCTTCATGATCGCCGCGCGAGCGCGCGGCCTCGGTACGGCCTGGACGACCCTGCACCTGATGCATGAGAAAGAGGTCGCTGAGCTGTTGGGTATTCCGTATGCGGAGTACACCCAGATTGCGCTGATCCCGATCGCCTACACCAAGGGCACGAACTTTAAGCCGGCCTATCGACCGCCGGTCAGCACCATCATGCATGTTGATCAGTGGTAGGAGAGGGTGGGCACCCGCACCGTCCGGTGCCCGCTGTGGCCATCACGTGGTGGCCATCACTTAGTGGCCACCCCCTGGTGACCATCGCCTCGTGGCCATCACGGTGACCACGAAACGCTAGTCATCTCATGGCCGCATTTTTCGTAGCCCGCCACCTGTGGCCCGCCACGGGATGTTTCTCACGCTGTAGCCATCAAGAGATGACCGGTACGGGGCGCGTTAGGGATTGAGGAACTCGGCACGCGTGTGAATGTTATCGCGGAAGCAGCCGCCCAGCGCGGTTGTGCTGGTCTGCGAATTGCTGTCCTTGATGCCGCGGGACTTCACGCAGTAATGCACGGCGTCGATGCTCACGCCCACATTCTCGGTTCCGAGCAGGGTCTGCAGCGCGACCAGGATCTGCCGGGTCAGGCGCTCCTGAACCTGCGGCCGCTGTGCGAAAAACTGCACGACGCGGTTAATCTTGCTCAGACCGATGATGCGCTCTGCGGGAATGTAGGCCACCTTTGCTTTGCCATCGATGGTCACAAAGTGATGCTCGCAGGTGCTGGTCAGGTCGATATCCCGGACCTTGACCATTTCATCGGCACCCATTTTGTTCTCGATCAGCGACAGCTTCGGGAACGAGCGATAGTCGAGGCCTGAGAAGATCTCGTGAACATACATCTTGGCGATACGATGCGGTGTTTCGGCGAGGCTGTCGTCGGTCGTGTCCAACCCGAGGGTCTGTACGACCTCGTTCATGAGGCCGCGAATCCGATCGTACTTCTGCTTCGGGCTTAGGCCCGTCTCGAGCATCGGCGTTTCGAGGCCAGCTTCCACCAGCGCGTCCCGCACCAGGAGAGCTTCGGGGGTGAGGTGCGCGTCAATTGCTGCGACGTTCGACAGGTTTGGAGCGGTCGTGCTCATGGGTGGTCTCCATCACGTTCGTGTGGGTCGCCGTTCAGCTCCTACAAACTGAATGTACTTCGCGACGTTCGAGGGTGGAGCATGCATCCGCGCAAGTGATGGTCCCATCAAAGAGCTATTGGATCGCGACGCTGATGACCCGATCACCGTGTGCTGTTCCGAGGTAAAGCCGGTTGCCGAACTTCAGTGCAACGGTGCTGTACCCCGTGGGAGATCCTTCCTGGTCGATGACGACCGTCGGTTCCAGTGAGTCAGGATCTGCCTTGACGATCTGAAAGGGTAGAAGGCAAGGACCTGCCGTGACCTGGGTGCAGGCCTGCCTGATCGGATCATGCTGATGCGACGCGATCCACAGCGTTCCCGTGTCATCGACAGTGATGTTGTCGGGCTGACGCACCGTCATTTCGCGGGTGCGGGTGTTGCTCGCCAGATCTAACGCAAACATTCGGTTGCCCATATACACGTTGACATACAGAACCGTGTTGTCTGCGTTTAAGGCGATACCGTTCGGCATCAGATCATCGGTGTTGGGCAGGCGTGAGAATCCAGTGTCTCGTGTCCACGCCCAGACCCAGCCCGTGGACTTGCCTGCGAGCAGCGCTTCAGCGGTTGCTTCGAAGCTTGCTGACTTGTTCCACATGTGGGTGACGTAGAACCCGCCGTCGCTCCGCGCTGCCACATCGTTGATGAACGGGTCTTCCGGAGGAAGCGCGCAGCCGCGCCATGCCAGATTGCCGGTAGACGCAACTTCGAAGAACTCTATGGACTCACGTCCACCGTGGTTCACCACCAGCAGAGCAACGGCGCCATCGTCGCGCGTCGTCAGGTCTATGCCGTGCGGGCTGAAGGCGGGAACATCGGGTGCTGGACAATCGCTCGCACCCCAGGAGCTCTGCTCGGATTGCCAGTCGATGGCAAGAGAGGCCCTTTGCCCTGTTGCCAGGTCGAGCAGCGACAGATCGCCGGGCGTGTCGGCCATGAACTCGCCCATTTCGCTGACGATCAGGAGGTCAGTCCCAGGGACGTTGACCAGATCTTCTGGATTCTGGAAGCCGCAATGTGGGGTCATGCCGTCGATAGTTTCGCAGCCCAACAGATCCTGTTCAGTTGCGGGTTGCCACAGCTCGGATCCGGCTGCCAGGGTGGCCCGTTCGTCTGCATTCTCAGGTGACTGCGCCGGCTCACCCTGTAGGCCACAGCTGGCGAGCAACGCTAGAGCAAACGGCAGAAATACTTTTTGCACAACGGACCTCCCATGTTTGCCCGGAATGGTATTCCAGTTGCCGCAAATGGCCAAAGGCGGCGCCGGGGACTTTGTTACCGCCTTTGTCACCTCGGCCACGGCTGGGGTGCAAGTTGATCCGACGGCTGGCAGCCCGCACTGGCAGAGCGGTGGTTTGACGGTGCGGTGGCGTCGACTAGAGCTGCAGGATCGTTTTCGCAACGATATTCCGTTGCACTTCCGCTGAGCCGCCGGCAATGGTGCGCATTCGATTGTTCAGGAAGCTGGGCATAGCAGTCAGATAGGCTTCCGATCCTATGGCATCGGCGCCGGCGACCTCCAGGGCGCCGGGTTGGTAAGGCAACCCGTAGTAAGCGGCGACCTCCACACACAGTTCATCCGCGCGTTGCAGGGTTTCCGAGCTGATGGCGTTCAGCACCGAAGAAACGGTTCCTGGTGTCTGGCCCGCATCCAGCTGGTTGAGGACGCGCTGTTCGGAGCCTTCCATCGCCTGACAGTCAATCTCGAGGACGTGGACTTTGCGTCGGAAACTCTCGGACTCGACGAGCGCGATGCCGTTCTCGTTGGTTTCCCCGGCCATTTCCCGGGCTTTCCGGAGCAGGCGCCGCAGTTCTATCGAGGACATCGAAAACCGCTCGAACTGGAGCAGGTACTTGGCGACTGACCAGCCATCATTTTCGGCGCCGACACGATTGATCTTCGGGACGCGAACGTTGTCGAAGAAGACTTGGTTGAGTTCGTGGCTGCCTTCGAGATTGATAATCGGCTTTACGGTTATTCCCGGGCTCGTCATGTCTATCAGCAGAAACGATATGCCCTGCTGAATTTTTCCTTCCGTAGCGGTGCGCACCAGAGCGAACATCATGTTGGCGTGCTGCGCAAAGCTGGTCCAGATTTTTGTGCCATTGACGATGTAGTCGTCGCCGTCGGACTCAGCGGCCGTTTTCAGAGACGCCAGATCCGATCCTGCGCCGGGTTCCGAGTAGCCCTGGCACCAGACGTCTGCGCCGGAGAGGATGCGTGGCAGGTAGTACGCCTTCTGTTCCTCAGTCCCATAGCCGATCAACATTGGTCCGCACATCTTCAGGCCCATGGGCGCTATGCCAGGGACGTCGAAGCGGGCGCATTCCTGGGCGAAGATGTAGCGTTGCATGAGAGACCAGCCGGTGCCGCCGTATTCTTCCGGCCACTCGGGAACCAGCCAGCCTCGTTTGTGAAGCACCTGCTGCCACGCGGCGGCCGACTTCGGTTCCTGCCAGATGCTGGTCTTCTTTCTGCCGGCTTCACGCAACGCTTCGGTTAAAGAAGACTCCAGGAACACGCGCACCTCATCTCTGAACGCTAGATCTTCTTCGGTGAGTCGGCTGGTCATAGTTCTGGGTCCGTTTCCTGAATTCCAATGCCTACATCAGGCTCGAGGGGTATCTGCGACGAGCCATTCGGGTGTGTGCGGGAGCATACGACGGATCGCCTTTTCCCGCAGAGGTTAACGCCGGGTCTGGCTCTTGTGGCAGCGTCACTGGGAGACTACCTTGGCGGACGCGCAGCTGAGGTATTCGGGTACACGCTGACGCGGGCCCGGGTGTTGGATTTTCTTGTAATAATGCGAGCGATTAATATAATGACACCCCTTACGATGGCCGGAATGCTGATCGCTCTGTCAGGGGGAGAACGCTGGTGACCGACACAATCGATGTCTACTGGTCGTTCCGGAGCCCGTAGTCCTATCTGGTGACCCCGGACCTGCTGCGTCTTCGGGCCGAATTCGATGCGGACGTAGTCGTGCGCATTGTGTATCCGATCGCGATCCGCGATCCGTCGCTCGTTTTTGATCCGGCAAACCGGAACAAGTCCCGCTACATCGTGCGTGATTCCCGACGACGCGCAGAATTCCTGGGTCTGTCGTTTGCCTGGCCACGTCCGGACCCGATCGTACAGGATCCTGCAACCATGGGCGTTGCGGCCGAGCAGCCCTATATCTACCGGCTCAGTGCGCTGGGCGTCGAAGCGCAGCGCCGCGGTCGCGGACTTGAGTTCATTGCGGAGGTGTCAGCGCTCATCTTTGGCGGAACGGAGAACTGGGATCAGGGTGAACACCTGAGAGATGCAACAGTCCGGGCGGGCCTCGAATTGAGCGAGCTCGAGGCGGCCACCGAAGGTGGAGATCAGCTTGAGGAAGTTGAGCGCAATCAACGGTCTCTTACGGAGGCGGGCCACTGGGGGGTGCCGACCATGGTGCTCCGGGAGGAGCCGTTTTTCGGTCAGGATCGGATAGACACGTTGCGCTGGCGACTCCACCAGTTCGGGCTGGCGCGCAGCTGAGGCGACTGGTGTCGAAGAAGCGGGCTAACGGCGTGCTCTTTGAACCTTTGGCGATCACCGGGGCTACACCGGCATGAAGAGGAAGCTGAATGACCTTCGGTAGGCTGTTTCTGACCGCACTCGGTGTGCTCGCGAGTGTTGCGCTGGTAGCGGGACTCGTCATCACCCGGGATGGTGAGCAGATCACGCCGGTAGGGGCGGGCAGCGTTGTTCTCGATGCGGGCGTTTTCGAGGGCTTTCCGCTGCCGGAGTACGCGGCCGCGTTTGTTGACGGCGATTACAAGAGCTATCTGGTCGAGGTGGAGCCGGGCATCAAGATTCATGTGCTGGAGGCGGGCAGCGGGTTCCCCGTGTACCTGCAGCACGGCAACCCCACCTCCGGCTTCCTGTACCGGAAGGTGGCGGCCGAGCTCCCGAAGGACCAGGTGCGGTTGATTATGCCAACGCTGGTTGGGCTCGGTTTTTCCAGCAAGATTCCAGCAAGCGCGCATACGCTGGACAATCACATGCGCTGGATGGCTACCGTGCTGCAGCAGCTCAGATTGAGCGAGCTCGTGTATGTCGGACAGGATTGGGGCGGGCCCGTAGGTATGGGTGCGCTGGCATTGACGCCTGGCGTGCTGAAGGGGGCGGTGCTGATGAACACGGGCTTCAATGCGCCGAGGGAGCAGCGCGATCTCTCACGGGCGCACGCCACGGTGAAAACACCCATCGTCGGTGAGCTGATTCTGGAAGTGTTCGCATCGGTCTTTGAGCGGTTGCCGACCATGCAGGGCGACCCGGCGTCGATTCCGCCGCAGGTTTCGGAGCTCTACGGCCGCCCGGTGGAAGAGAGCGGCAACAGCAAGGCACCCCTTGCCTTGATGCGCATGGTAACGGACGGTCCGGACCATCCCAGTACGCCACAGATGCGGATCATTGAGCAGTACGTAGCTGAACTCGACGTCCCAGCGGAGATCGTCTGGGGCATGAACGATCCGATTCTGGCGCAGGGCCTGCCGTTGATGAAGGCAAACTTCCCCGATGCGCCGGTCACCGAGACGAAGGCTGGGCACTTCTTACAGGAGGAGGTGCCCGACGAAATCGCCGCCGCCGTGATGCGCGTGCTTGCCCGGGCAACGTCTGAAGAGCCAGGCTAGCAAAGCTCTGCTGACTCCGAGTAGCAATTGGCAGCGAGGAGGAAACGGTGAGTGATCAGGGTGAGACTCAGCACACTCCCTTTGACCTGCGGATCTTTTCCTACTTGTCGAATCCCCGGGTGTCGAAGGCGCTGGTGCTGTCTTTGACCACTCTGCCGACGCGGGCCACCACTGGACTAAGGAACTGAACCGATGGCATGGACCAGGCGCTTCTTTACACTGATTGTCATCCTTCCTGCGCTGCTATTCACTGTCGTAGGACTGCGCTGGCTGGTGGAACCGGCCGGAGCGGCATCCGCCTTGGGTCTGGCACTCGAGACCGGGGCCGGGCTGAGCAGCCAGATCGCAGATGTGTCGGCGTTCTTTCTGGTGGCCGGGCTCAGCATTCTGATTGCGGTCGTTACACGCACCCGTATCTGGTTTTATCCGCCCGTGATGTTGTTGCTGATCGCAGCGATCGGCAGGGTAGTCGCATGGCTGGTGCACGATGCCGCATTGGTAACGCAGGCCATCGGCTTTGAGATCATTGTTGCCATACTGCTGCTGGTTGCCTCGCGCATTCTGCCGGAGCAGACATGAAGCGGGGTTTCTGCCTGGTGGCTCTCTGGGTGCTCGCAGCCATCGGCGCTGTGCCTGCCGCCTTCGCAGACGTCAGGCCGAACATCGTTTTTTTGCTCGCTGATGATCTGGGCTATACCGACATCGCCCCCTATGGCAGTGAGGTCCGTACGCCCACGCTGACAAAGCTCGCAGAACGGGGCGTTCGGTTCACGAACTACCATACGGCAGCGAACTGCGCACCGGCACGAGCCATGCTGCTGACGGGCGTCAATAACCACCTGGCTGGTGTGCCGAACATTCCCGAAATGCTGGCGGCCGAGCAGCGAGTTCACGACAACTACCAGGGGGTGCTTGGCGATAACGTCGTGACGATCGCAACGCTGCTCGAAGGCGCCGGTTATCACACCTATATGACGGGCAAATGGCATCTGGGCGCAGAGCCCGGCAAGCTGCCTAGCCAGCGGGGCTTTGAGCGGACCGTAGCACTGATGGATTCTGGGGCTGACAACTGGGAACAGCGCCCCTATCTGCCGATTTACGAACGGGCCAACTGGTATGCGGATGGCGTGCGCTTTGAGCTACCGGATGAGTTCTACTCTTCACGGTTCCTGATCGACAAGACCATCGAGTTTATCGACAGTAATCTGGCTGACGGTCGACCGTTTTTTGCCTATGTGCCCTTTCAGGCAGTGCACATTCCCGTGCAGGCACCGCAGGAGTACATCGACCGCTACCTGGGCGTTTATGACGCCGGCTGGCGCGACCTGCGTCGGGCCCGAGCGGAGCGGGCCGCTGCGCTGGGCATTCTGCCCGTCGTGCCTTCGATGAACCGGATGTCGACGACGTCTGACTGGGAGGCGCTGGGTGAGGCGCGGCAGCGCTACGAGTCCAAACGTATGGCGGTCTACGCTGCGATGATCGAAGCCATGGATGCCAACATCGGGAGGCTGGTCGCCTATCTGGAAAGCCAGGGTCAGCTCGACAACACCGTGTTCGTTTTCACCTCCGACAACGGCGCGGAGGGCAGTGGCTCCCAGGACCCGACTTCGTTCGCGGGCAGCAACATCGCTACCAGCCTTGGCTACCGCACCGATTATGAGACGCTGGGGTTGAAAGGCAGCTACAACTCCATCAATCCAGGATTTACCAGCGCAGCTGTCGGGCCCCTGTCTTACTACAAGTTCTACGCGGGCGAGGGCGGGCTTCGGGTACCGCTCATCATCTCTGGTGGACCGCTGTCCGCCGCGCCTTCGCAGTCCGCGGCTTTTTCCTGGGCAACCGATGTTGCCGCAACGATTCTGGGCTTTGCCGGCGTTGCCAGACCACAGGGTCGTTATGCCGGCAAACCAGTTCTGCCCATCACTGGAAAGGATCTGGGACCCCTGCTGCGTGGCGAGGTTGAGCGCGTCTACGAAGGCAATGAAGCCGTGGGCTACGAGTTGACCGGGCATGCGGCGCTGTTTCAGGGGGACTACAAGCTTGTCAAAAACCTGCCGCCACTGGGTGACGGCGAGTGGCGGCTCTATGACCTCGTCAAAGACCCCGGGGAGACCCTGGATATGTCAGGGGAGATGCCGGATCGGTATCAGTCCATGCTCGCGGCGTACGCAGAGTTCGAAGCGGTCAACAGGGTGCTGCCCATTCCGGATGGCTACAACCAGACACGGCAGCTTCTCATCAACATGGTTCGTGATCGTTATGGATCTTCTGTCATCGTCGCGTTGCTCGCGGCGTTGCTCCTGTTGCCGTTTGTTGTCTATGTTCGAATGCGTGGCCCTGCCCGCTGAGGAGGCCGTGTACTCATGGTTCGTCTAGCCGATCTACCCGACTACGAGCGGGATCATCTGTTGGCCAAGAATATGCCGCCATTGGGCCCGCCTGTCTGGACGACGCCCGCCAAGCCCGTGAGTCAGATGCGGTTCGCACTCGTGACCACGGCTGGTCTGCACTACCGCGACCGTCCGGCCTTCGAGCTTACCGATGTCACCTTCCGGCCGATCGACGGCAACGAGAATCCGGACGACCTGGTGATGTCCCACAGCTCGGTCAACTTCGACAAATCGGGCTTCACTGAGGACGTTAACGTCGTCTTTCCTTTGGGCCGCTTTCGAGAGCTTGCCGTCGAAGGCGTCCTCGGGAGCCTTGCAGACGTGCACTACAGCTTCATGGGCGCCGGACTGCCACCGAAGGCCTACGAGAGCAGTGCTGCTCAGGTGGCGGGCCTGCTGAAGCAGGATGCGGTTGATGCGGTGTTCCTGACGCCGGTCTGACCCACCTGCACGCGTGCCGTGAGTGCGCTCAGCTATTTTCTGGAACGCGAGGGACTGCTTACCACCGGCATAAGCCTCGTGCGCGAGAATACGGTGAGCATGCGGCCGCCCCGTGCACTGTGGGTGTCGTTCCCGCTGGGGCGGCCGCTTGGCGCACCCGGGGATGCGGCTTTCCAGCAGGGGGTTATCAGAGCGGCGCTGGCTCTGCTGGAACGCAGCCGGGGGCCGGTGCTGGAAGACTATCCGCACGATGTGCCACCGCTCGATGCTGAGAGCGCTGCTGCGTGTCCGGTATCCTTTGCCAGCGTTGCCGATGCCGAGGGCTCCTGGAAAGTGCGATTGCAACAGGAAATGGGTCAGCTCAAGCCCTGGTACGAGCTTTCCTGTCGTCGCCGTGGCGGACGTACGCTGGTTGGCATCGCCGATGCGCCCGTGGAGCAGAACGTTCAGATTCTGGCGGAACACCTTGACCAGCACACGCTCCCAACCGACATTACATGGCTCAAGCGGGCCGTCGAAGACATCAAGGCCTATTACTTTGAAGCCCTGACCGCACAGCCCGGCCGTTATGATGCCGGTGATCTGCAGAACAGATTCTGGCGCGAGTCCGGTTTCGGCGCTGCGGTGCTGTCGTTCTACCAACAGTTTCACAACTCCGAGACTCCTCAGATGAAGCTCGTTGCACGAATGCTTGCTCCGCGGGAGGCGGTGGAAACGGCGAGGGGTCCCGAGAGGGGAGATGTATCGTGATCGAAGTCCGCTCGTTGCAGGATGGGTTCGTGGCCGAGATCGCTGGGGTGAGCGTGGTTGAGCTATCCCGCCAGGACTTCGAGCAGCTCTACGCGGCCTGGCTCCGCTATGGTGTTCTGAGGTTGCGCAACCAGATCATCGACGAGGGGCAGCTACAGGCGTTCAGCGCCAGGTTTGGTCCGCTCGAAGAGGTTCCGCTCGGGCGCATGTCCGAAGCCGAAAGGGCGAAGCTGAAGAACCGGTATGTCACGCAGCTGTCAAACATCCGGATCAATGGCAGGCCCATCGGCGGTCTTGGCAACGCGGAGGCCAACTGGCATTCGGATATGACCTACGTCGAAGTTCCGCCGCCTGCCAGCGTGCTCCTCGGCGTGGAAATTCCGCCTTCGGGCGGCGATACCTACTTCGCCGACCAGCAGGCCGCCTACGCTGCACTTCCAGAGGCGCTGCGGGAGCGCATCGCCGATCTGACGATCAAGCACGATGCAGCGCATACGAGCATTGGTAAGCTACGCCCAGGCTTTGCGCCGTTTGACGATCCAAGGGGCGCGCCTGGGGCCATTCATCCGATGGTCAAGACCCACGAAGAGACTGGGTCCAAAGTGCTCTACCTGGGCCGCCGCGAATGGGCCTACGTGCCGGGGCTGTCGCTCGAGGAAAGCAACCAGTTGCTGGATACGCTCTGGAGTTATGCCGCGTTGCCTGAGAACGTCTGGCAGCAGCGGTGGCAGCCCTACGACCTGATCATCTGGGACAACCGTCGTGTGCTGCACCGCAGGGACGAGTTTGACGCCCGGTCCCGTCGGCTGATGAAGCGGTGCCAGGTGCTGGCCAGATCAGTCAGTGGCTAGTGTCCGATCGTCCGAGCAGGCGCCTTCACGGTGGCGCCGCCGTCTCTTCGTTCTGCTGTTCTTGGCGGCGGCGTTCTTTTTCGGGTCGGCGGCGCAGGAGCAGCTCGGAATCTCGTTCACCCTCGAAGGCCTGGAATCGTTCCGACGCTGGGTTCAGGGTCTTGGTTGGTGGGGACCAGCGGTCTTTGTCCTGCTCGTCGTTTTTCGTCTGTTCATCGGCCTGTCCTCCCATCTCGTTCTGATTCTCGGCGGGCTCGCATTCGGCGTGACCGGTGGCATCCTCTGGGGCTGGGTGGGTCTGGTCGCGTCGGCGCTGGCGCTGTTCTTTCTGGCACAACAGCTGGGCGTCGACTGGGTGCAGCGCCGTTTTGGTGACCAGTACACGTCGATGCTCGAGCGGATCCAGCGTGTTGGCGCGGTTGCCATCTTTGCCATTACCGCCCATCCAATCGGGCTGCTTACGCCTGCACATCTTGCGGCTGGGCTGGTTGGTCTGAACGCGGGACAGTTTGCACTTGCGGTAACGCTTGCAGCACCCATTCGCACGGCACCTTACGCGTTCCTGGGCACGGCCGTTCTGGACCTCACCGGAACCCAGTCCCTGGCGCTTGGCGGCGTTCTGCTGCTGCTGTTCGTTGTACCGCTGCTGTTCCCCAGGGTCAGGGCCTGGGTCTGGGGCAGCGGTAGAGGAGGGCCAGACAGCACGTCTCTCTGAGCGCGCGTGCGGAGGAAGTGGAACGAAGGAGACGTGCTGTGACTGTCTAAGGCTCCTACGATTGGTTACCGCTCAACCTGGCAGTACCGGTGAAACGGTCCAGCAGACCAATCAAGATGCACCACAGGGCTATCCACAGCACATAGATCAGTATGTCTTCAGCCGGGTTGTTAAAGGTATTGAGAAAGAACGTGCGAGCTCCGGTCCAGCACGCCCAGTAGGTGACCAGGCGCGGAAGCTGTCGCAGGCTGAGAAAGAACCACGCCAGGGTCCCGGTGACCGCAAGCGTCAGCAGCTGGGCGAGGGGCACGGTAAATGTCCAGAAGAGATCTCCGGTTAGATCCAGGCTGGTCGGCATGTAAGGCACGAGGACATTCAGGAACACCAGGTCTTCCAGAATGCCGTTGAACAAGCCGAGCAGGATGATGCCGAGCCAGCCAAGCACTTTTCGCAATCTGCTCATCGTTGCGCCTCCAGATTGAGGGGCAGCTATTCGCTGCCCACAATGTCGCGGACGCCTTCGAGTACACCGGACCAGTCTGCCCGAGATCGGTAGCCTGCCTTAGCCCATTTGGCCAGGATCTCACCTTCGGGAGAGAGCAGCACGACGCCAGGGTGAGGGATGCCGTAGGCAAAGGTGCCCTCACCGTACTCCTCGTTGCGGATGCCCCAGGCGTCTACGTGTTGTCCGTCTACATCCTTCAGCAGCGGATACTGCAACGTCCACTTCGCATGGAACTGCTGGATGGTCTCCGGTTTG
>JBCDGJ010000046.1:0-30207 GCA_038757945.1 Pseudomonadota bacterium | reverse complement strand
GGCTCCCTGATAGCGATCGACCGGGGACCAGTCCGGCATGGCCGGCGGCAGCTCCGGGGATTGATCGCTGAAGTCGCCTGCCCCGTAGACGATGCGTCCGCCTACCACCGTCAGCACCGACTCGATGCGCTGGATGTCGGCTTCTGGCACGCTCATGAGATCCTCCGACAGCACCGCCAGGTCCGCGTACTGCCCGGCTGTGAGGGCGCCCTTACGGTCTGCTTCACCGGAGAACCAGGCCGATCCCTGGGTCCAGAGGCGCAGGGCGGTCTCCCGATCCAGCGTGTTGTGTTCGGGATAGAGCCGCAGGCCGCCAAGGGTCCGACCTGTGATCATCCAGTAGAGCGACACCCAGGGGTTGTAGGAGGCAACGCGCGTGGCATCGGTGCCGCCGCCGACCGGCACGTCGGCTTCGAGCATACGGGCGATGGGCGGCGTGCTCTCTGCAGCGGCGGCTCCGTAGCGATCTACGAAGTATTCGCCCTGGAAGGCCATCCGGTGCTGCACCGCAATGCCACCGCCGAGTGCCTTGATGCGCTCGATGTTGCGTTCGCTGATCGTCTCGGCGTGATCGATGATGAAACGCGTCTTGAAGGGCTGACGACCGTTGACGCGTTCGAACACGCCGAGAAAGCGATCGATTGACTCGTCATAGGTCGCGTGGATACGGAACGGCCACTCGTTGGTCGCCAGCAGCTCGACGATCGGCTCGAGCTCGCTTTCGAGCACCGGCGCCAGGTCGGGCCGCGGCTCGAGGAAGTTCTCGAAGTCGGCCGCCGACCAGGCGAGGTTTTCGCCGGCACCGTTCATGCGCAGAAAGTCATCACCCGCACCCGGTTCGGTCATCGTGACCCAGCGTTCATAGTCGGTCAGCTCTTCCCCCGGTGTCTGGGCGAACAGGTTGTAGGCCACACGCACGGTCAGCTCGCCCCGATCGTGGAGCTTGGCGATAACGTCGTAGTCTTCCGGGTAATTCTGTCCGCCGCCGCCGGCGTCAATGACGCTGGTGATCCCCAGCCGGTTCATTTCCCGCATGTAATGGCGGGTGGAATTGAGCTGGTACTCAGGTGGCAGCTTCGGCGCCTGACCGAGCGTCGAGTAGAGGATCAGAGCCGAAGGCCGGGCGATCAGCATCCCGGTGGCGTTACCTTGAGCGTCACGCTCGATCTCACCGCCGGGCGGATTCGGGGTGTCCTTGCTGATGCCGAGCGTGGTCAGCGCCGCACGATTCAGCAGCGCGCGGCCGTACAGGTGCAGAATGAACACCGGCGTATCGGGAGCTGCTGCGTTGATCTCTGCAAGCGTCGGCATGCGGCGCTCGGCGAACTGGAACTCGGACCAGCCGCCGACCACGCGCACCCATTGCGGCGCCGGCGTGCGGTCGGCCTGTTCCTTCAGCAGGCGCAGCGCATCAGCGAGCGAGGGCACCCCTTCCCAGCGCAGCTCCAGGTTGAAGCTGAGGCCGCCGCGAATCAGATGCGTGTGGCTGTCATTCAGCCCCGGTATCACGCGACGGCCCTGTAGATCGATGCGTCGTGCGCTGCTGCTGGCCGCGTTCAGCACGTTCGCGTCGTCGCCGATGCGGATGATCCTGCCATCGTCCATCGCAATCGCGCTGGCCTGCGGCGTTGACGGATCGAGGGTGGTCAGCTTGCCGTTGTAGAGCACGAGCTCGGTCATGGTTCTGTCCTGGGGGTGGGCTGGAGGATGGAGCGGTCGCCGGGGACAGCATGCGCATCCCCGGCGATTGGCGCGTCAGGCCGCGTTGGCGTCCACCGGTGCAAGGCGTTCACCGTGCGCGACTCGTTCGGGGGACTTGTGCACCATCGTGTAGGCGTAGTCGACACCCATGCCGTAGGCACCAGAGTGTTCCTTCACCAGGTCCATTACGGCGTCGTAGGTGTCCCGGTGCGCCCAGTCGCGCTGCCATTCGAGCAGCACCTGCTGCCAGGTCACGGGGACTACGCCGGCCTGCACCATGCGCTCCATGGCGTAGTTGTGAGCGTCCAGTGACGTGCCGCCGGACGCATCGGCCACCATGTAGATCTCGTAGTCGGCGTCGTGCATGGCCGACAGCGCAAAGGTGGTGTTGCACACCTCGGTCCAGAGGCCAGAGACGATGACCTTCTTGCGACCGTTTTCGGCGAGCGCCGTACGGACTTTCTGATCGTCCCAGGAGTTCATTGAGGTCCGTTCCAGCAGCGGTGCTTCGGGGAACACGGCAAGCAGCTCCGGGTAGGTGTGGCCGGAAAACGCTTCCGTTTCGACGGTGGTGATGACCGTGGGAATGTCGAAGATCCGGGCAGCTTTGGCCAGGCCGACGACATTGTTCTTGAGCGTCTGGCGGTCGATGCTCTGCACCCCGAACGCCATCTGCGGCTGATGGTCGATGAAAATGAGTTGGCTGTTCTCTGGCGTCAGTACTTCCAGTTTCTCCTTGGCCATGTCCTTCAATCCTGTTTGAGTTGCGTTGGTGAGCGCGCTATCCCTCGAAGCATGGAGGTGGATAGCCGACGCTTGTTGCGGGTCCGACACGGCGACTGAGTTCGACCCGCGTTGAACGGGGATCACTGTGCCGTTCCGCCTCACCCCTCGGTACGCCGCTTTGGTCAGTAGTGAACCGACCTTTCGGACAGGTGGTAGAGAGGGGAGACACTGCGCATCGGATTGCTGAAGCGTCTGGTCCCCCTGCAGCAGGCGGTGCCGGGTCATGTCCCTTTGACTCGGGCTTCACAGATATCGCACGGTCGCGGGCGCTACGTTCTCGCGATCGTCGGTGGGCTCGCGGATCAGCCAGTCCGCTACCGGACCGGCTGTCGTAAGGCTTAAGGAGTGAACCAGTGGGCAGCTAGGCGCCCGCTTCAGAAGCGTGTTCGCCAAGCGCCCACTTGGAGAACCGGACCTGGATACCGTAGGGGGAGTGGCGATACAGAATGTCCATGACCCCGTCATAGGTCTCCGCGCGGGCCCAGTCCTGCTGCAGCTCGAACACGGCCTGGAACGAACTGACCGGTACGGCACCCGCTTGCGTCATGCGCGTTACGGCCCGTTCGTGCGCTTCCGCCGATGTGTCACCGCAGGCGTCGGTAGGCACGTAGACCTCGTAGCCGGCCTCCAGCAGGTCGAAGGTGGGAAAGGAGACACAGGCACAGGTCCACAGTCCAGCGATGACGAGTTTCTTACGGCCTGTTGCTTCGATCGCCGCTCGAAAGTTCGGATCGAGCCAGGAGTTGATGGAAGTGCGATCCACGATATCCATTTCGGGGAACAGCTCCGCAACCTCCGGCATGAACGGGCCGGAGAAGCTGTCCTTGGCCACGGTCGTTAACACCGTGGGTAGACCGAACAGCCGTGCCGCTCGGGCCAGCGTTTGTACGTTGTGCATAACGGCCAGCCGGTCATGACTCTGCACACCCTGGTACATCGCGGGCTGAAAGTCGATCAGCACGAGCGCACAGTTGTTCGGGGTCAGCATGTCGTTGAAATTTTTCACGAGGTTCAGGTCCTTTGGTCCGTTCGGTTGGTTTGGAGCTTGTGTTGCTGACTGTCGCGCCAGCTCTCGAGTGCGACACTAGCGATGGCGCTGCCGCGTCGCTTTCATTTCCGTATAGCGGCTTGTACGTTTGTGCGATGAACCTCTGGCAACGAGCATCGCGGACCCGCGGGTTCCCAGCCTGAACCCGCTTGAGCAGCTGGTGCGATCAACCAGTCCAGACGCTGTGGTTCCTGGTTGTTGGGATCGATCCAGGGTTGTTCGAAGGGCGCGCCTTTCCAGCGTCGCCACGATGGCGCGGTTTGGCCGATGTCTACAAATCGACGGCTGCGGCGCCGGCAACCCGGTGCGGCCGCGGCCGGATGCACTTTTCTCCCGCGTGCTCGCGGAGTTCTGGTGCCTCGCCTGGGTCTTACTTCAACCCGAGCCGCCTTTCCTGTGTACCGGCTCGTTGTCTGTGCCCGGCCTGGCAGCGCCATGGCGGCAGTCGACTGCTTCTGCTTTGGTATGCTGCGTTCACGTCAGGCTGACTGGGAACTAGAGTGGCAAACAATCGGATCAGAGTGCGTGCAAAAGAGATCTTTCCAACCGTTTTGCTGACGCTGCTCAGCATCGTTCAGGCGTTAGCGCTCGAGCTGCTGTGGGGGTACGTGGTTGAACATCCGTACCTGTACGATTGGACGTTTACGGCGGTGTTGGGTTGGCTGCAGGTGGTCGCTACCCTGCTCGGGATCCTGCTGATATGGCTGATCTACAGTGACATGGTATTGAGGTTGAGCTGGGTGCCGCACACAATTGATGCCCTGTTCCCGTTCTTGGTAGGCATTCTCGAATTCGCTCATATCAGCGTACTTGGGCCCACGCAGATCGGGTTGTGGTTCGCTATCCTCAGCGCCCTGTTTGCGGCAATGTCGTGGATCAGTCATGTCACGATGAAACGGGCGCGTCAGGATGACGACAACCGGGAGTTCTTCGTAGATACCGAGCCCGCTTCCAGACGCGACCACCTGCTTCGGGCGCTACCGGTTGCCGTCCTGCTGCTGCTGGGAATCGCACTGTGGCCCAGTACGAACCAGGGCTGGTTGGCTGTCACGGCAACCACGGGCGCGATTGCTCTTCTGGCTTATCACATCTGGATGAACCACGTTTACACCCAGATATCGTATGCGCGTTGATGGCGGTGAACCGGGTGTGGGTCAGGATTCGCCGAAGAACGAGTTCGGTTTCGTCTGATCGACCCTGCGACTGCCTGGTTGTCCCGTGAGGGCCGCTCCAGGAAGCCGAAAACTCACGTCACACTGATGCCCACCCGCGCTATGCTCACCCGGTAAAAATCGGTCTTCGTTCGGAGGCCCCGATCTCTTTGAGACGTACCGCACACACCACCTGCTTCTTTTTTTCAGCACTCGTATGCGCGCTGGTGCCTGCCCGTTCGTTGGCCTCCGGCTCCGATGTGTTTCCGCCCGTGCTTACCGTCGCTGAGGGAGATACCGCACACAGCCTGGCGCTGACCGGGGTCGACCGGAGGGTGGTGTTCATCTTCCGCGTCTACCGGATTGCGCACTACGCGGAACCCGCGAGTCTGCCGGCGCTCCCTGCGGAGGGCGTGTTCACGGATGGTCCCGCTAAAGCCATCTCGATTCTGTTCGAACGTAACCTCGGCGTTGAACGTATTCGCAAAGAACTCGAGGCAAGTATCCGACGAAACGCGCGCGCCGAGTGGCTGGAGGCGGCGCACGGGACGATCAGCAGCTTCATGACCGCGATTGATCGCGACGCTGTCAAAGGTGATCGACTGGTACTGTACTGGCTCGATGGGGGTCGGGTGTTCGCCGAGTTCAACGGAGAGCGCGAATTCGAGGCGACCGATCCCGCCTTCGCCAAGGCGATCTGGTCGATCTGGTTCGGCAAAGACCCGGTCTGCGATCGCGACCTGCTCCTTGCGCGGCTGGTCACTGAGGACCAACAGTGAGTGGCGGGCGATTGGCCGAGGTGGATCCAATCGTCCGCGAGCGGCCCGAGTTGGGCAGGCAGCCTCAAGATCCCGCTATTGCTTGGCGAGCGCTGCCGACGGTCGAGTTCGGCGACGCTGCAGGGATTCGAACAGCGATCAGGAATCAGAGCCCGATCATCATTACCGGCTTTGCCGCCGACTGGCCTGCGGTGACCCGCTGGACGCTCGAGCACCTCAGCCAGCGCTACGGAACACGGCGCGTGAAGGTCTACGACGCCAGCTTCGGTGAACCGGGTCGTCAGTACATGAGCAGCATCGCCGAGCTGTCCTTTGCCGAGTTCCTGCACGAAACACAGATCCGGCGGCGGGACCTGCGGATGTTCCTCTACAACCTGTCGCGGCAGATTCCGGAGCTGCTCGACGACATTCGGTTACCCGATCTCGGGCTGCGTTTCTCGCGCCGCTTTGTTTTCAGCTTCTTTGGCTGCCAGGGCAGCACTACCCCGCTGCACTACGACATTGATCTCGGCGACGTCTTCCATACGGTCATTCGGGGACGCCGGCGCATTCGACTGTTTGCGCCCCAGGACTCGGTTGCGTTGCACCGGCATCCCTTCACGGTTCGCAGCTACGTTGATCTCGACGCTCCAGACTTTGCGAGGTTTCCGGGAGTTGCTGCCGCCACCGGCTTCGAAGTGGTGCTGGAACCGCAGCAGACGCTCTACATGCCGGGCGGCTGGTGGCATGAATTTCACTATCTGGATGCCGGTATCGGCGTCTCACTGCGCGCGGCACCAACCCGCCTGAAGGACCGGATGCGCGGCGTTGGCAACCTGCTGATGAGCATGCCGGTGGATCGCCTGGGCAACTGGGTAGCGCCGCAAGCGTGGCACGCGTGGAAGCGCAGAGCTGCGGATCGCGCCGCTAGAAACTACCTCAACACCAACCCGTCCCAAGCGGTGACACGCGGATCCTCAGCATGAAAACCTGCAAACAGACCCTGCAGCACGAGCGTTTCCTCATCCCGTTCCGACGCTATGGCGATCACGCCGACGTCCTGCTCTGCGTGGGTGGCGCCATGCAGACCATGGCCGTCTGGCGCGAAGTCATCCGGCGCTTTTCGTCGAGCTTTACGGTCGTTGTATTCGACATTCCCGGCGTCGGGCGGTCGAAGATCTGTTCCGGTAGTCCCCAGGTGTCGCTCGATGAACAGATTGGGGTGGTGTGCGCTCTGGTCGAGCACATCGCGCCGCGGGGAGCGCTGACGCTGGCGGGCAGCAGCTGGGGCACAGCGGTGGCGACGGGTTATGCCGTACGATATCCGCAAGCGGTCGACCAGCTGGTGTTGAGCAGCTTCGGTATGCAGCCGACGCCTGAGATGCGACACATCATCGAGCAGGCACAGGCACTCTACAACGATCGGAACTACGCGGCCGGTGCCGACATCATCATCCGGATGTTCGGTCAGGAAATCGGGCCGACCTACAAGCGCCAGATCGAATCACAGTTTTCGAACCTTACTGACGAAAGCGCCGCAGCGTTCTATGAACACTGCTGCAACATCCTGATGCATCGCCATCTCGAAGATTGGCTCGATCTGTCGCGTATCGAGGCTCGCACGCTGATCGTCAATGGTTCCAAGGACCGCATCATCGACCAGCGGGACATGTGGACCGCGGCGCAACGCATTCCCGATTGTGAGTGTGTGCTCGTGGAAGGCGTCGGGCATTTTCTGCACTTCGAGCGCCCCGATATCCTGGATCATTACGTAGCGTTCTTTGAAGCACCCGTAGAGGTACCTCACCAGGCACTCAGCACGGCCTAGCGAGGTGGCTGTAGCTCCTTGGATTTAGGGGCGCGACAAACACTAGGGCCTGTCGCGCCACTCCTTCGGCAGGGCCGGCTCAAGCGAGATCGAAGCGGTCCGCGTTCATGACCTTGGTCCAGGCGGCGACAAAGTCGTGGACGAACTTTTCCTGATTGTCGGCCTGGGCATAAACCTCGGCATAGGACCGCAGAATCGAGTTGGAGCCGAATACGAGATCCACTCGCGTCGCCGTCCACTTGAGCGCACCGGTTCCGCGATCTCGCACTTCGTAGAGGGTGTCCGTCACCGGTTTCCAAGTGTTGCCCATATCAGTCAGATTAACGAAGAAGTCGTTCGTCAGGGCGCCCGCACGGTCGGTGAAGACGCCATGGGCAGAGCCGTCGTGATTGGTGCCAAGCACGCGCATGCCGCCGATCAGCACGGTCATTTCCGGTGCGGTCAGCCCCATCAGCTGGGTGCGGTCGAGCAACAGCTCCTCAGCGCTGACGGCGTAGTCGTCTTTCAGCCAGTTGCGGTAACCGTCGTGAAGCGGTTCCAGCGGTGCGAAGGAGTCCGCATCGGTCAAAGCGTCCGTTGCATCGCCGCGGCCCGGGGAGAACGGTATGGTGATCTCGAACCCTGCCGCCTGGGCGGCCTGCTCGATGCCGACGTTGCCGGCCAGCACGATGACGTCGGCGACGCTCGCGCGACTGTCTGCCGCAATTCCTTCCAGTACAGCCAGCACGCGCGCCAGCCGCACGGGCTCATTGCCGGCCCAGCCGTTCTGCGGTGCGAGGCGAATCCGCGCACCGTTTGCGCCGCCGCGAAGATCCGAACCGCGGAAGGTCCGTGCGCTGTCCCACGCCGTGGTGACCATCTCGCTGATGCTCAGGTCGCTGGCGGCGATCCTGGTTTTCACCGCTTCGACGTCGTAGTTCGTCGTGCCCGGCGGGATCGGGTCCTGCCAGATCAGGTCTTCGTCCGGTACCTCGGGACCGATGTAGCGGGCCTTTGGCCCCATGTCCCGATGGGTGAGCTTGAACCAGGCCCGGGCAAAGGTGTCAGCCAGGTAGTCCGGATCCTGGTGGAAACGCTCCGAGATCTTGCGGTACTCCGGATCCATTTTCATCGCCATGTCGGCGTCGGTCATGATGATCCGAGCACGCTGTGACGGATCTTCGGGATCGACCGGCAGGTCGTCCTCGCTGATGTCCACCGGTTGCCACTGCCAGGCACCGGCCGGGCTTTTGAAGGATTCCCACTCGTGATTCAGCAGCATGTCGAAGTAGCCGTTGTCCCAGCGGGTCGGATGCGTGGTCCACGCGCCTTCCAGGCCGCTGGTGACGGCGTCGCGTCCGATACCGCGCTTGGCTTTGTTCAACCAGCCGAAGCCCTGGTCTTCGATGGGCCCCGCCTCCGGCTCCGGACCCAGCTGATCCGGGTCACCGTTGCCATGGGCCTTGCCGACCGTGTGGCCGCCGGCGGTCAGGGCGACGGTTTCCTCGTCGTTCATCGCCATGCGGGCAAAGGTTTCGCGCACGTCGCGCGCGGTCTTCAGCGGGTCCGGCTTGCCGTCAACGCCTTCGGGATTGACGTAGATCAGTCCCATCATCACGGCGGCAAGGGGATTTTCGAGATCACGCTCCCCGGAGTAGCGGCTGCCTTCGCCACCGCTCGGTGCGACCCATTCCTGTTCGGAGCCCCAGTAGATGTCTTTCTCCGGGTGCCAGATGTCTTCGCGGCCGAAGCCAAAGCCGAAGGTCGGAAGGCCCATCGATTCATAGGCGACGTTGCCGGCGAGAATGATGAGGTCCGCCCAGCTCAGGGCGTTGCCATACTTCTGTTTGATGGGCCACAACAGGCGGCGCGCTTTGTCGAGGTTGCCGTTGTCCGGCCAGGAGTTCAGCGGCGCGAAGCGCTGATTGCCGGTGCCCGCGCCGCCGCGGCCATCGGTCGTGCGATAGGAGCCGGCCGCGTGCCAGGCCATCCGAATCATCAGTCCGCCGTAGTGGCCCCAGTCTGCCGGCCACCAGTCCTTGCTGTCGGTCATCAGGTCATTGAGATCCTGCTTCAGCGCCTCGACGTCGAGGGCTTTGACGGCCTCAGGGTAGTTGAAGTCCGCACCCATCGGGTTGGTCTTCTGATCGTGCTGATGAAGAATGTCGAGATTGAGCGATCCCGGCCACCAACGGGTGACGCTATCCCCCTGTGCGGTAAGCGCACCGTGCATCACCGGGCACTTGCCGGGCTCTTCTGACCTGACTGCAGCCATTCCTGTTCTCCTCTTGTAGCCGTTGCGGGTGGCGTGCATCGCGCCCGTGGCGGGCTGTGGCACGCTGAAGTGTTCTACCGGGCCGTTGCTGTGTCTTGATGACGTACTGCTGGTTCGTCGAACGGTGGCCCGGTGAGCGTCGGACGGACCACACTCTGCCTGCCCGGTGCGCTGCCCGGCACACCGTTTCGGACAGCCTTGGGCTGGCCATTGGGACAGGTGCGCAGCGTTTCGTAGCGGCTGTCGTCGAACAGATCGAGCTTTAGCCCGGTAACGCGCCAGGCTGTGAACGAGATCTTCACGGACGTGAGCGGGCAGGCCCAGGCTGTCGATCGTCCTCGCGGTCAGAGCCGTCCGGGACGGCATGGCTGGACACGTTCAACCGCTTTTGCATTGTGCCTGGCTGGCCCGCCGATAGCTCGTTCGGTTGCGCGCCGATGTCGAGCAGCGCGTCGAGCACCGACGTAAGCGCCTTCGGCTCGACCCAGGGCTGGCGCAACACCAGCTCGCCCTCCGCGTCGAACACGAAGGCCGGCGCGGGGGCTTCGCCAAAGGTCGACCAGTTGCCGTTGCGCATATCGTCTACCAGATAGTGCGCGGTGGACGAGAAACGCGTTCGCGTGTCGCCAGCACGCTCGCGGCGTTCTGTCAGGGTTCCGTGCGCGGGTACCTGGACCCTGGCGAGGCGATTGATCCAGGGGACCCACTCCTCGTCGGCGTAGGGGCTGATGGTCCCGTTCGGGTGCGCCTCCTGCGTATAGATCACGACGAAGTCGACACGATCGGCATAGCGCGCCCGCAGCTTGCGAAAGTCGAAGCGCCGGTAGCGGTAGACGGGGCAGGAGAGGCTGCCCAGCCGTACCACCATCGGCCGCTCCCGATGCAGATCGCTGAGCGCGATCTGCTCGCCGTCGAGGGTCACCAGACCAGCGTTGCCCAGCGCGTCGATGGCCGCTCCCCGGGCGGGCGCTGCGTCTTCGAAGTGGGCCAGCGCTTCACCGGCCTCGGTCGGGAACAGGCTCTGACAGCCGCCGGCCAGAATCAGCAGTGGTAGCAGCAGGGAAACGCGCATTCGGATCGTCCTCTGGCACGGGCGATCGTTTCGACCCGGGATGCCCGGGCGGAGTTCCCTTGCGCAAGCCCATAGGTGGGGGATCCACAGGACAGACGCCGTCAGCTCTGCCTGCTCTGGTATCCCCCGTAGCGGCGCACGGGCGACCAGGCCGGCTCGATGGCCGGCAGCGGGTCCACCAGCGCAGCAAACTCGCCAGTACCGTAGACCGGCCGTCCGTTCATGACCGTCAGCTCACTTTCGATCGCCTTCAGATCGTCGTCCGCGACCTCGAGATAGGGCGCGTTAAGCACCGCGAAGTCAGCCAGCTGGCCCGGCTTCAGGCGACCCTTCAGCACTTCCTCCTGGCTGAACCAGGCGGAGCCGACGGTGTGATGGAACAGCGCTTCCTCCCGGCTCAGCCGCTGCTGTCGGCCATGCAGCGTCGTGCCGCCGACGCTCTTGCCCGTCGTCGCCCAGTACAGAGTTACCCAGGGGTTGTAGCTCGATACCCGTGTGCTGTCGGACCCCAGGCCGAGCGGCAGGCCTGCGTTCAGCACGTCGCGCAGCGGCGGGGCGTTGCGCGTTGCCTGCCGGCCATAGCGCTCGAGGAAGTACTCCCCGGCATAGGCCATGCGCGCCTGCATGGCCATACCGCCGCCCAGAGCTTTGATGCGCTGCATCGTCGGCACCTTGAGCGTCTCGCCATGATCAAAGGCCCAGCGGATGCCGGCAAATCCCAGCCTGTGCTCGGCAACTTCCAGGGCATGCGCCGCCTCGAAGACATCGAGAATGTGGTTTACCGACTCATCGTAGGTGGCATGGATGCGCAGCGGCCAGCGATGTTTGAGCAGATGGCGGGTGACCGCGATCAGCTGCTCGCGCCACTGGGGTCGCGTGGTGATGTCCGGCTGCTCGGCGAGAAAGTTCTCGTAGTCCCCGGCGGCCCAGGCCAGAAACTCACCGCCCCCTTGCACGACGTAGGCGTTCATCAGCTGATGCGCGCGATTGACGCCCGCCTGCCAGTCCCGCGTCCAGCGCTGAAACTCGGCCAGCTCGGCGCCCTTGTTCTGCGGGAACAGGTACTTGGCGATGCGTACGGTCAGCTCGCCGGTCGCCGCCAGCTCGTCGGAACCCTGATAGTCGGTCGGAAACCGATGTCCGCCGCCACCGGCATCGATCACGCTGGTCAGCCCGAAGCGGTTCAGCTCGCGGTAGAAGTGCCGGGTCGAGAGCGCCTGTTCCTGCTGCGAGAGCGCCGGCAGCGCGCCGATGCTGCCGTACAGCAGATCGGGATTCGGTTCGGCGTGCAGGATGCAGCCGCCATCGGCCGTGAACTCGTAGCGTGTACCCGGCGGTGCCTGCGTGGCGGGTGACAGTCCACGGACTTCGACGGCCTTGCGATTGAGGTAACCCTGGCTGTACAGGAACAGCACATAGACCGGGGTGTCCGGTGCGGCCGCCGTCAGCTCTGCCGGCGTCGGCAAGCGCCGCTCGGCAAACTGGTAGGGCGACCAGCCGCCGACAACCCGCACCCACTGGCCCGCAGGTGTCGTGGCAGCGGTTTCGCGGAGCATCTCGAGCCCCCGGGCCAGCGTGCCGACCCCATCCCAGCGGAGCTCGGTGGCGAAGAAGCGTCCGGCCCGCGTTGGGTGCATGTGGCTGTCGTTCAAGCCGGGAATGATCGTGCGTCCGCCTGCGGACAACACCGTCGTGCCTTTACCCCGGCGCTCAAGAACCTCGCGATTCCGGCCGACCGCCTGGATGAGCCCGTTGCGGACCGCAATAGCTTCCGCCCGAGGCTGGCTGGGATCCTGGGTCAGCACGTTGGCATCGGTGACGATGAGCTCTGCGGGTGCTGCCGCAGCCAGCGCCATCGGCGCGGCTACACCGGACAACGCAACCGCGCCAGCGGCAGCGCCGCCTGCGTGCAGCAGCCGACGGCGGGACAGTCCGCACGGATTCGAAGATTGCCGCGTCATGATCGACTCCTACTGCTTGAGGAATTCAGCCTGGATGACGATGTCGATGGTGTCACCCAGCAGGCTGCCGGACAGAAAGGTGAGCCCGAACACGGTGCGATCAATCGTCGTTGTCGCCGTAAAGCCCAGGGCGGGTACCTTGGCAAAGGGGTGCTCGGCCATGCTGCCGTTCAACTTCGCATTGAGCTCAACCGTGTGCGTGACACCAAGCAGCGTCAGCTCACCCTCAATGAGAGCGGCCTCCGGGCCGGTCTGCCGTACCCGGGTCGAAACAAACTGGATCTCGGGGAACGCTTTGCCGTTGAGAATCCGCTCGTCCGCTGCGATTTCCTGGTTGAAGTCCTTATCGCTATGCGGATACGCGGTATCGACGGCCATCGGGTTGATGCGCGCGCTCACGCTGCTCCTGGCGAGCTCGGCCGCATCGAACTCGAGCATGATCGCCACGCCGTTGATGCGCGCTGTGTAGTCAGACAGGCCCATGTGGTCGATGCGCCAGGTCAGTGAGGTGTGGGCCGGATCATTCGTGTAGGTACCGGATGGTACGCCCACGGTGTCGTGGCCGTCGGCGAGGGACTGCGTTGCCAGGCCGGCGAGCACGACCAGCGTGGTCATCAGGATCAGTCGCTGCAACATTGGAGGTCTCCGCTTCATTGAGGATGGGGTGGTCGGCTGCCCCAGGGCGCCGACCGCAGGGGGTATCTGGGCCGCCGCCCGTTGAGCGTCGGCCGCTGGCTATGGTGGCTCAGGCCGCGGTCGGCTCGATGACCGGACCGTGCTGCACGCGCTCGTCCTGGCCATGAACCATGGTGTAGGCGTAGTCCACACCCATGCCGTAGGCACCTGCGTGTTCACGGAGGATGTCCATCAGGCCGTCATAGGTGTCGCGCCGTGCCCAGTCGCGCTGCCATTCGAGGATCGTTTGAATCGTGGTCATCGGGACCACGCCGCCGGACACCATGCGCTGCATGGCCGTATCGTGAGCGGCCAGCGAGGTATCGCCGGAGGCGTCTCCAACCATGTAGATCTCGTAGCCGGCATCGGCCATCGCCGAGAAGGCGAACATGTTGTTGCAGATACCCGTCCACAATCCCGAGACGATGACCTTCTTGCGGCCGTTGGCGGCCAGCGCGTCGCGTACTTTCTGATCGTCCCAGGAGTTCATGGAGGTGCGTTCGAGAATCGGGTGCTCGGGAAACACCGCCAGGAGCTCCGGATAGGTGTAGCCGGAAAACGGCTGGGTCTCCACCGTGGTGATCGTGGTCGGGACATCAAACAGCTTCGCTGCTTTGGCCAGCGTCACGACGTTGTTCTTGAGGGTTTGGCGATCCATGGAGGAGACGCCGAAAGCCATCTGCGGCTGGTGATCAATGAAGATCACCTGGGCGTTGTCGGGCGTCAGGAGGTCGATCGAGTTCGTCATGGTGGGTCTCCAGTTGCGGTGGTAACGGGTAGCGGAGGGTGATGCGCTTTTGCGCCACGCCACCCTCCCCAAATGCTGGAGCCGCACTTTGGATTAGATTCTATTCGGAGCCAATATGGTAAAATGCTGACATTACGTCTCCAAAATGGAGACAATATGGCCAAACTGAGTGTCTTGGATTGCGGCAGGAGCCTTTTAGATCAGGCGGTCTCGAGCTCGGGGTGAAGATCGGCGGTTGGTGCTGTGAGCAGCGGTTCGATCTCAGCGGGCGGCAGTGGTTTCGCGAAGTGGTAGCCCTGCAGCTCATCGCACCCCCAGCTGCGAAGCAGGACAACCGCGGCGTCGTTTTCGACCCCTTCGGCAACTACCGTTAACCCGAGGGAATGAGCAAGCTTGATGGTGGACTCGACGATCTGTTGATCTGCCGGTGAGTCCGCCAGCTTGAGGACAAAGGACTTATCGATCTTCAAGGCGCTGGCCGTCAGATTGCGCAGCTGCGATAAGGATGAGAAGCCGGTGCCATAGTCGTCGATCGCAAAGCGCACGCCGGCGGATGCAATTTCGGCGATGGTTTTCTGCGCCTGGGCAAAGTCGCTGACCAGTGCGCCCTCGGTGATTTCCAGGCAGAGATCTGCACCTGAGCTGCCATACTCCTTCAGCAGCGAAGCCACGTAGTCGGTGAACTGGGGCGCGCTCAGGTCGTGCGCTGAGATGTTAACGGCCATGGACAGCTCGAGGCCCGCGTCCCGCCAGATCGCCTGCTGGTGCAGCGCTTGCTTGAGTACCCAGCGGGTGAGCAGCCGTATTTCCTGGGTCTGTTCTGCCAGGGCGATCAGCTCTTCAATGTTGACGTGCCCAAGTTCTGGATGCTGCCAGCGCAGCAGCGCCTCCACCCCGGCGAAGGCGTTCCGGTGACAGGACCACTTGAGCTGATAGTGCAGCGTCAGCTGGTCGGTGAGGATCGCTACACGGAGATCCCGCAGGAGTATCTGCCGGCGGGCTTCACGGGCGCGGATCTCATCTACGAACCAGGCCAGCTTGCCGTCCTGTCGGGCCGATTCGAGGGATGCGCTCCAGGCATTGCCGATCAACGATTGGGCGTCCAGACCGGCAGCGGACTGCGCTGCGCCGAACTCGAACGTGCACCGGGCCTGTACCTGATCGGTGACCTGCACCAGCCGATTGCGGTGCTGAATGCGGCCCGCCAACTCCTCGAGCTGAGACTGGTCGGTGTCTTTGAGCATGCAGAGAAAACGGGTGTCTGCAATGCGTGCCACAAAGTCGACCGTTGCGTCTTCGAGCAGCGTGTTGGCGATGCATCGGACGGCCTGCTCGCCGACTTCCAGGCCCAGGGTGGCGCTGAGCTCCCGCAGCCCACGCACGTTGACGACCAGCAGCAGCACCGGCTGCTGCTTGTTGAGCCAGCCTTCGAGCACTTCGAGCGCATGCCGCTGGTTCGGGAGGTCGGTCAAGCTATCGTGCAGGAGCTGGTGGCCGATACGCTGCTCGCGTTCGGCAATGCCCTGCTGCATGGTCGACAGCGCGCCAGCCAGTTGCTGCACCTCTTTGCCGCGCATGGTGGGCAGTGCAAGGTCGTAGCGACCACCGCGAATGCCGGTGGCTACCGTAGCCAGCGTATCCAGATCGCGGGTCAACCGGTTGGCCAGCCAGACGGCAAGTGCAATGGCAACCGTGAGCCCGAAGAGGGTCAGCCAGATGCTGAGCTTCAGCTGCTGGTAAAAGCCCGACAGCGCGCTTTGGCGAGCTCTGCTCAAGACCAGCTCGAGCGGGATGCCGATGCTGTCGAGCCGGTGGGCTGCGTTCAGCCACTGGTTCGGATCCATGGTCTGTTGTGTTGAGACGCGAGCGGACGGGGAGACCCCGCCCTGCACTAGGTCCACGTTCGGGATCCGCTGCAGGGTGATCTCCGTGCCCGTAATCTCTTTCAGTTTGCCAACCAGCTGCGCGTCGAGGCGAAACCCGAGGGCAACCCATCCGATGACCTGCGGCGCTCTGACCGCTGCCGGTACGATCTGGTGCAGGGTTCCCGCATCATCTTCGAGCACCAGCATGCGGTTTGGTTCGGCCTGCACGCGCGCCCACAGGGAGGGATCAATGGTGCTCGCCATTGACGCGGTCAAGCTGGGTTGTCCGTTCCGATCGACAAAGAACGCCAGGTCCGCATCGATTCGCGAGCTGTGGTTGCGAAGCGCGGAGGCAACGGTGGCCAGATCCTCAGTGGCAACGGCCGAGCGAAGCGCAAAGTCTCCGGCCAACACTTTGGCGCTCACCTCGAGCAGCTGATTGCGCTCCTCGAGAAAACTCAACGCCACAGCGCGGGCAACGCGCAGAGATTCGTCAGCCCGGTCCATGGCATCGCGATAGGCGCTGCGCAGGTCGAGCAGCGAGGTGCTCAGCTGCACCAGCAGTGCGGCGGCAATAAAGGCGTAGAAAAATGTTTTCCGGAGCGTCACCGCCAAATCATAGCCAGGCCACGGGGCAGGCGCTGGGGTCACCATCACATCGCATGGCGAGGTTGATCACAGCATGGTCCTGAAATCGGCACTAGCCTTTCAATGGCGAAGGACTGGGCACGCGATCCGAGGATGGGAGCGAATGGGCAATACCGACCGACATGAGGTCAGCTGGTCAGGAAGGCATAGCTGCTTGACGAAAATCTGGACCACGCTGGCGTCGCTGGTGCTGTGCGCTCAGGCACCGGTCGCCGTGTCGGACACCGTCGCCGAGGCGTTGCTCCGGACGCAAACCATCGAGCTGCGCGATGGCCGCGGCCGGCCACTCTCCGGCAGCGCCGTCATCGTCGTCGGAGATTATCCGGCAGCGCCGGCAACCCCGGCTCAGCCCGCGGTAATGAGCCAGAAAAACGAACGGTTCACACCCGATCTCCTGGTCATTCAGGCCGGCGAGGCGGTGGCTTTTCCCAACAATGATCGCGTGATGCACCACGTCTACTCCTTTTCCCAGGCTCGCCAGTTCGAGATTCCGCTGTATCAGTCCGAAGCCCCTTCGCCAATCCGCTTCGAGACTGCGGGTGTCGTGGTCGTTGGCTGCAACATTCACGATCAGATGGTTGGCACGATCATCGTTGCCGACACGCCGTTCTTTGCCCTGACCGACAAGCGGGGGCGTGCTCGCCTGACGGTTCCGCCGGGAGCGACGGAAGTTGACGTCTGGTACCCGCGAGATGGGCGCTATGTCAGTACCCGCCGCCGCTTAGCCGACGCAGCCACAGCGGGCGGCAAGCGGGGCGCCCGCACCGTGTTCGAGATAGCTGATGCTTCGCAACCGCAGCAGCAGCAGTCTGTTGGGGCGCTTGAGTGGAACGAAGACTACTGAGCGCTTTGCGCACGCTGTGCTGTGCCGCCCTGGCGCTGGGTTCGGGGCCGGCTGGCGCCGCCATCCAACTGGATGCCAGCTTTGAGATGGCGGTAATCGGGACCGATGCCGCGGCGGGGTTTCCTGACGGGACGCACAGCAAGCTGCGCTACGGCTCGGACGACGGCGCGGTGCAGCTGCTCGGCGGGTACCTGCAGCTGCAATCTGATTTGCAGCCGACGCTGAATACGAAGCTGGCGCTCAACGTGAATCCCCAGGCCGACACCGCGCTCGGCATCATTGATGCGTTTCTTCAGTACCGGCCGCTGCCCTTCGGTGGTGTCCGCGTCCGCGGCAAGCTCGGCGCCTTCCGTCCGCCGCTGTCTTTCGAACATGGTGCCGACGGTTGGGAAACCCTCTACACGACCAATGCCTCTGCAATCAACAGCTGGGTGGGCGAAGAGCTGGGACTGTTTGGCGCGGAGATTGCCATCAAACGCGATCTTGCGAGTACGGGCGGACGCCGCTACTGGAACATTGGTGGGGCCGTTTTCTATGGCAACGATCCAGCCGGTGCTCTGCTGAGCTGGCGCGGCTGGTCGCTCAACAACTGGCAGACTGCCTGGGGTGGGACGATGCCACTGGCGCGCTCGCCCTTTATTGACGGTAACCCCTTGCAGTCACAGCAGATCGAGCCCTTTCTGGAAATGGACGATCGGCCCGGCTTCTACGGATTTATCGAGGTTGGTGCCGCCCGCCGCTGGCGACTGCGCTACCTCTACTACGACAATCATGCCGATCCCATGGTGACGGAAGATGGTCAGTACGGCTGGCGTACCTACTTCAACAGTGTGAGCGTGCAGTGGCGGCTCGCGGAGTCCACTGGCTTGATCGCCCAGTGGATGGACGGCGGCAGCGCCATGGGGTTTACCCGACCGAGTGGGTCGCTGCCGGTAGAAATTGGGTTCGATGCGCGCTTTCTGATGCTGACGCATGCCTATGGGCACCACCGGTTCAGCGCCCGCTACGACCGGTTCGCCGTAGCGGATCGGGATGACTATCCAAACGACGACAACCAGGAAACGGGGCAGGGCATGACCCTGTCCTACCAGTATCAGCTGAGCGAACGCTTGCGCCTCGGCGGCGAGTGGCTCTCGATCCGCAGCAATCGCCCCGGACGACGCTATACAGAAACCGCTCCCCGGCAGCGCGAAGAGCTCTTTATGCTGGTGCTGCGCTGGTCCTATTAGCTCCGGGCTGAGCACAACGCTAAGCCTGGGGTGCCGCGGTACACCTGCATTTTGCCGGCTGTTTCAGGCGGCTGCTTCCAGCTCCTTGAGCTCGCGCCCCAGGAAGAAGCTGATCGCAGTACGGATCACCACCAAAGCTGATACGAAGATCAGGTCCTCAACCTTGCGCGACAGCACCGTGTTGATGATATCGGATGCGATCATGAACTCGATGCCCATGAGAATGTAGGTCCCGAGCTGAATGCGGACCCGCATACAGCCGGCCATCGTGCCGCCCGCAAACAGCCGGGCGACTTCAGACCGCACGAATCCGAAGGTCGCGAGGATGAAGCCGTACAAAACGATGGCGATGCCGATGAGGTCGACGCCGTGGGCGACCTGCTCCAGCCAGTGATCCAGTGCTTCCATTCAGCGGCCTCGTTGTCTGTCGGCGGGTAGCCGTGTGCTGCCAGGCCCGGTCATCCATCCTGGCGTCAGCGGCACGGGATTCGGTCAGAGCCGCTGGATCGCGGCAGCGCCGATACGCAGGTAGAGCAGGTCGGCGTGCCGTTCCAGCTGGCCGGTTACGGCGACGGGCATCGCCACGTCCGGGACCAGCCGAAGGCTGGCGCTGCTGCCATCCTCGTTGATCAGCACGTAGCCGTAGCGATCGCCGGCCGCATCGGTGACGACCAGCATCGGTGGCATTCCGCCGGTCAGGCAGAGCGCTGCGCAGGCGCGGTGAACCTTGCCGGCACCTGGTTTCATGACGCCGAGAAAACACTTGGAGTCGACGATCTCACCTTCGAACCGTACTTCCCCGAGCACCTCCGGATCGTGCAGCGTTGGAACCGGGAGGGTCGGGTCTGCGGCCTCTAAATCGGTATCAGCGTACACCTCGAGCATGGACCAGCCGCCGCGTTCGATCGGCGCGCCACGGACGGTGACGAGCTGTCCCGCCAGCGGTCTGGCCAGTGCTGCGGCAGAGGCTTTCCCCGGCCGCACCAGCAGGATCGATCGCGATGGCGTTTCCAGCGTGTGCAGCACGGGGTAGGGCGCCAGCGTGAGATAGCCGGTGGTCGCCCGGCGTTCAGCTACCTGCCACTGGCCCTGGCCGGCGGCCTGCTGCGCCTGCGCCACCCAGGCGCTCAGTCCCAGCCCGCTGAGCAGAAACACGGCAACGATCACCACGGTGGCGCCGCCCCAGCCATTGCTCAGATAACCTACGAAAAAGTCGTTCTTCGGCTTCTGCTCAGCGCTCATGCTCGACCTCCAGCAGCTGTTCGATGACGAGGATTGGCCGCGGCGTACCCTCGGCCAGCGCAATCGGATTCAAGAGGACACGCTGGCCCTCGAGCCGCAGCTCGTAGGTGGCAATCTGCTCGGTAAAGGGCGGCGGCGATCTGCCGTCCTCCGGGCGGTACTGGAAACCGTGCCAGGGACAGGTGATGCATCCGTCGATGATCCGGCCTTCGCCGAGGGGGCCGTTCTGGTGTTTGCAGACGTTCGATACGGCGGCGAGGTTGCGCTGATCCCAGCGGAAGATCGCGACCCGTTCGCCACCATCAACTTCGACCGTGATCGCAGCGCCATCGGGAATGTCTTGCCAGCTGCCCACGTCGACCCAGGGCGCGCCCGGCAAGCGCCGTTCTGCGCCGCTGCGGGTCCATGCCGCAGCCAGGTGCAGGCCACCAACCAGCGCAACGCTCAGGTACACCAGCGGTTGCATGAAGCCGGTTGCAGGTTGTTGCATGGCCCCGATGGCGACGTGCACGATGACCAGCGCGTAGGCGATATAGACGCTCATGTGCAGGGTCTTCCAGAGCCCTGCGCCGAGGTTCGTATTCCAGAAGTCGTGGCTCGTTGCCGCGAGCAGCAGCAGGATCATCAGCGCTGCGAGGCCAAAGCGCTGGAACGGCAGGTCCGTCAGCGACTCGAAGCTGCCGGGCGACGTCAGCACCGAGACGATCGGATTCAGGGGGCCGAAGCCGTGATACCAGATCAGCACCAGCACCGCGTGCGTCAACGCCACCAGGAACATCGACACGCCGAAATGCCGCCGGTTGTAGAGCAGCGGCAGAAAGCGGCGATTCAGGCGCGCCAGCGGCCCGATGCAGAGAATGAACGTGAGCATGACGAAGGCGCAGGTCGCGAAGGCGCGGATCAGCAGGATCATGGGCGACAGCGCTTCGGGACCCGCATGCGAAACGAGGCTGATCACCATGAAGATCGCGACGAAGGCCAGAATACCGAGCCAGAGAACGGCGTCGTACCAGATCTTGTTGCGGTTCCACTGGACCGGCACGTACCCATGACTCATGGCAGCTGCTCCTGGCCGGCTTCCGCGGCCGGCGTCCCGGTGGGATAACGGGGTGCTGCCAGATCGGCGAAGTAGATGAACGTCAGCAGGAGCGGGGCGAGCAGCAGCCAGAGCCAGCGGTGCGTACGACGGTGAGCGCGCTGCATCAGGGTGCCCCTCCGGTGGCATCAGCTCCGGTAGCAGTGTGGCTGCGCAGCAGCCTGGTGAGCAGCACCGGCCAGAGCAGGCTGGCCGCCGGCAGCCAGAGCAGGCGGGTGAACAGACCGGCACCGCGTGCCGAGGGGTCGAGACGCTGCGCACCCAGGCTGACGAACCAGAGTCCGAAGAGCCCGCCCAGGCCCAGGTAAGCGAGCACGGCGAGACCGATCAAGTGCATGAATCCTCCGTCTCTGTAGCAGCGCCAGTAGGACACCTACGGTGCGTGCGGATAGCGTCGAGTGATTTTGCTCAGCGTACGGGTGATTAGCAATGGCAACCGGTTCATGCCGGGTACGCAAACGATTACCAGTGTTCCACAACCACTGAACTGGGCGTGCACCCTGCAGGCCGTCAGAAACAGGGCTCGCTGCTCGGCGGTCGACACCGGTACTCGCGGCGCATGTGCTCGTCGGCGCAGCGTCCGCGCTGCATTGCCAGACCGTGGTCGGGCTCAGCTTGGTAGAACAATTGCTGGCACGGTGGGCAACGTGAGTGCGCTCAGCGTCGCACCGCGCTCCCGAGCAAAGGCGGCAAAGTCACCAAGTACGATCTGCCAGACGAACAGCTGCGCCGTGCCATCCAGCTGTTGTGGGTAGGGGCAGAATCCCATCGGCACGATGCTGAATGCAGGCTGCGCTTCGGTAACGTCGACCTGCGAGCGCTCCTGCGCCAGATGATCGTCGATGAAGTCGAGGTAGCGCTCGAATTCTGCTTCCGGGCACAGGTCGATGAAGGCAACCGCGTCGGTGTCGTTGGCCTCGAGCTGGCGGAGGAACTCGGCTGGAAAGAGGCCGCCGGTCCAGCGCGCATTGAGCTCGGTGATCAGGAGCGGTGGCAGGGTGTCTGGCGCGGTGGGCCGGCGCAGAAAAAAGTCGATACCCAGGTTGATGCCGGCTGGGTGCGTGTACCCGTGGTCGCGGGCATAGTCACCGATCCCGAGCAGTGCGGACTGCTGCTCGGCCGTGAGGGTGACACGGGGACCGAGCAGGTTGCCGACCCACAAGCCGTTGGCAAAGAGGATCTGCCGGACGTTGGTCATGTGCACTTGCTGGTCGCTGATCGTGAGATCAGCGGTCATTTCAACGTAGTGGTCGTTATTGATCTGCGCCTGCAGCAGCACGTCCAGATCGTCGGCAAACTCCTCGACGTAGGCGAGTGCCTGCGCCTGGGACTCAACCCGGGTCACGTTGCGCGCGCCGGCAAGCCCCTGAATCTTGAGCATGACCGGTGCTTGGTGAGTGGCGAAAAAGCTGCTGACGGTGGTGCTCTCGAGTTCACCTTTGTGCGTCAGCAGGGTTGCCGGGACGGGAATGCCGGCGGCCGGTGCATGTTCGGCGAAGTGCAGCTTGGAGTTCAGATTGCGGCTGATCGTCAGCCACTCCTCGCTCTGGTGCAGGCAGCGATTCGAACCGCTGACCATGTACAGCGTCTCCTGGTCGCCGTTGCCGTCTGCGCGCGGCGCGCGTGCGACGGCTTCGTAGAAACCTTCCATCGGATAGAAGCCGATCCGGTCCGGTGCTGGTTGCTGCAACCCGAGCCGATCGAAGAAGGTCCGGTAGCGGTTCAACGCGTCTGCCCAGGGAGCCTCGGCGAAGCGGTCGTACAGGCTGACCTCGTCCTGCGGGTTTGCGATGCCGAGCAGGGCAACCTGCAGCATCGCGGTCAGCAGCTGGTTCTCGCGATGGTCCTGCTGCTGCTTGGGCGTCAGCGTGTCGAGATCGAAGTGCAGGGAACAGTCGTCTCCGGCCATGCTGTAGCGCCTTGATGATCCGGATGCATCGGCGGGGCTGAAGGGAGCGGCATCGGGCATGCGGTACGACCTCTTGATAGGGCTCAGTGCGGCGGTTGCGTAGCATCATAGCGGCACACGCCGTCTGGAAAGAGCGCCTCCAGCGTTGGCAGCCAGGCTGCAGCGTTTGGTCCTGCATAGGCGCCTCTGGCCGCTGCTGCTGCGACCGGTTCCAGCACGCAGGCGAAGGTATCGCCACGCATCGGCTCGCCGGCCGCATTGCGCGGACTCTGGTACGCGGGGTAGGCGCTCATGCACGCCCCGGGCATGCGTCCGTTCCATGGGCCGTCCCAGACGCGGGCACCCTCGGCGATCACGCGCCCGTCCGCATCGAAGCAGGCATCGCTGCGCAGTCCGCCAGTGTCCCCTCGCAGCCAGCTCACCAGGGTGTCCAGCGCCTGCGGCGTTGGGTCATGGCTGCGCTCGGCGACCTAGATCAGATGACCGTCTGCCTGCCCGTTGGCGTCGATGATTCTCGAGCGCGCCGAGAGCGACGCAAACGAGTGATGCATGTCCAGCTCGTCGTCGAGGTAGTGTCGGACGTCGATGATGGGGACTCCGGGGCGCCCCTGAAACACCTCGCCAGCCGCGAAGGCTGCCTGGATCGCTGCCGGATTTGCACGCGCACGCGGCGCGCTGCGTATCGGTGCTCCGGGCACGATGGCTTCGAGGTCGCGGGTGCCGCCCGGCGTCTTGTACATGTTGTGATCGCTCCACAGCGAGAGCATTCGCAACGGGGTGCCGGACAGCAGCCAGTAACGTTCCTGGCGCTGCGCGGCCGGCGGTTTCCAGCTGCCGATGCTGGCGTTCAGGTGCACGAACTCCGGCATGCTGAGCGCGCCGTCCTGAAGCGCCTTGAGCCCGTACTGGACGCCGACGTTGCTGTAGGTGCGATGCGCGAAGCCTTCAGTGTCGACACCATAGGTTGCGCGCAGGTCGTGCCAGTGGCTCCAGCGCCCGGTCGTAAAGAGCGGTTCGGCATAGCGCCGGGCGTGGTTGGTGTACGTTGGATTGTTGGTCAGCGGAATCAGGCCGCGCCAGCTGCGGGCACACTCTGTAGCGCCTGGGCTCAGCCGGCTGCGGCGCAGCTTGAGCGCCCGGGCCCAGCCTTCCAGGCGCCCGTAGTCGTTCGCCGCCTGGTTGTCGGCAGCCAGGCCCATGACCAGCGTCCGTTCCGTCTGGCTGCGCCACCGACGCTGATCGTGGGCGGTGACATCGAAGTAATATTCGAGCAGCTCGCAGTCGAGCGCCCAGATTGTCTGCGTGATCATGTCCGGGTAGCTGTATTGCGGTATCAGGCCATCCAGCAGCCCCGGCAGCTGTTCGGCCGCCAGATACTGCTGGACCGCACCGCCGGAAGCGCCAATGCCGATGGTGAACTCCGGTGTTCCGTAGAGCGCAACGAACTGCGCTTTGACCATCGCGGCCGTGCGTACGGCGAGGCGCATGTTGTAGTGGGTGGTGGTCGCGGTGCCGGACGAGAACACGACGCCGTAGCCTGCGGCCAGCTGCTCGAGCCGGTCCCGGGTTGCGGTTTTGATGCTCGCACGTCCCTGGCGCTTGCCGATGCCGACGCCGCCGCGAAAGTTGTAGATGAGGATTCCGTTCCAGTGGTCGGGCGACGGTCCGGCCAGATCGTCCCCGGGGTCCGCAAGCACGGCGACGAGGTACAGAAATCGGTTGATCGTGCCCTGCTCGATGCGAACGATGAAGGGCAGGGTGTGGGTTCCGCGGTCGAGCTGCTGCACATCCTGTTCCATGCCCGTGTAGGGTTGCAGCCGGTTCGAGCCGACGGGCTTGTAGTAGTAGGCGGCCCGGGTCGGCACTGCGCAGTCGCGGCTGTGTCCGAGCAGCGAATCCCCGTCGTACACCGGTGTGCCGATACCGTCCTGGTTGTCGACCAGCGGTGGACCGAGGTCAGACTCAAGGCTCTGGCAGGCAAAGGGATACTGCAGCGGCTGCAGTGACCGGTCCACGGGACCGACAGCGCCGAGGCGCACGGGGTACTCCTGCGGGGACGGCCGAAAGGGCTGGGTGCTGGGGTGCGGCCCCGCGTACGGGGGTTGCGGCGCCAGCGGGTCGTAGGTTGGCGGCAGGCGTTCCACCTTGGCGATGCTGGCGAACTTGGCGTCTTCCTTGCGCTCCCGCTGCCAGACCGCAACCGGTGCGCAGCCGGTGAGCACGACAACGAGGCCAAGCAGCATCGCTGTTCCGCGCAGGACCATAGCCTGGCGCCCGCCAACCGTCATGGGCAAGGTGACCTGCCCTGAGGTGGTCTCAGCTTCCTGTGGCGCGGGGAACCTGATACACAGGCCGGCCCGGCCTGCGGAACCCCGGGGATAAATGGTGTGCGATGTTCCGACGCGACAGTGTCTGGCACAGGTGCTCCTCCTGAAGCCGAGCATCGCGTAGCGCCTGCGGGGAGTAAAGCGCCCGCAGCCTCGGCAGCCGCACCGCCTTAGGGGTAGACTCGAAGTGGTCATCCGCGGGAGAACGATGATGAGCGACAAACATGGATTGACGAACCACAGCATCACGGTGTGCCTGGCCGGCGGCGCGGTCCTGGGACCGTTCAGGGCGACCTGGAGCGAAGAGATCGTGAGCGACGTACGTGAGCTCGTTCGCGACTACGATGTCTTTCTGAAAGGTGACGGACAGAAGCGCTTCAAGTACCACCTGCATGACCAGGACCGGCGCATCTCGCATTCCCTGGTCCTGGACTTCAAGCAGGTCACGGCCATCTACGATGAGGTCGACCTGCACGACTGAAGTCGGGAGTTCCTGTTATGCCCAATGCGATCACGGTCGACGTCGGGACCCATAGCCTCGATCTGGGTCGTGACCTCACCATTACGCCCCGGGCCCGCCAGCCGGGTCCACCGCACCGCATCGACGGCGTTACGCTCGGCATCGTAACCATGACCGAGAACGCGCCGCACGCAGGGGAGGTGCATCCGGACGGTGACGAGCTGCTGTACGTGATCAGCGGCCGGGTTCGGGTGACCTGTGACTCGGCGCTGGACGCCCCGCTTGAGCTGGGTCCGGGTATGGCCTGCATCGTACCCCGCGGGGAATGGCACCGGGTCGATATTCTGGAGCCGGCTGAGCTGTTGCACTCGACGCCGGGACCAAACGGTGACCACCGGCCGCTCGACAGCGCTTAAGTGCAGCCGGAACGACGGCATGTGCCGGCCGGCTGGGATCACGGGGGAAGCCTAAGGAATTCCCCTTACTGAGCGTCGGGGCTGCGGGTGGTGGTGCAGAATGCGTGCTGGAGAGCGATCTGTTGCGCTGCGCTGCGCGCTGACGTGGCAGGCGCGCCAGCACCGGGCTGTCGGGGTCATTTACGGGAGAGCGTCGATTATGGAACAACCAGCCAAGTCAGCCGCCAGCGAGCAGAGTACCGCCGAGCACTTCGATGTACTGATCGTTGGCGCTGGTATCTCCGGGGTCGGTTCCGCCTATCACCTTAAGCAGCAGTGCCCGTCGAAGCGCTATGTGGTTCTCGAGATGAAGGAGACTTTTGGCGGCACCTGGGAAACACACAAGTATCCGGGCATCCGTTCCGATAGCGATCTGTACACCTTCGGCTATCGGTTCAAGCCCTGGGTGGGCGCACCGATTGCCAGCGCCGGCGAGATCCTCAAGTACATGGGAGAGGTGATCGAAGAAAATGGCATCAACGAGCACATCCGCTATGGGCATCAGATTACCGGCTGCAGTTGGTCGAGCGACGACAACCGGTGGACCGTAACGGCAACGCGGCTGGCGGACGGCGAGCAGCTCACCTTCAGCTGCAACTTTCTCTGGATGTGCCAGGGCTACTACGACCACCAGCGACCCTATCTGCCGGACTGGCAGGGCGTTGACGACTACCAGGGGTTGTTCGTTCACGCTCAGCTCTGGGATCCGAAGATCGACTACACGGGCAAGAAGGTGCTGGTCATAGGCTCCGGAGCCACCGCGGCAACGGTGGTCCCCGCCTTTGCCGAGCGTGCCGAGCACGTGACCATGCTGCAGCGCTCGCCGACCTACTTCTTCTGCAGCGAAAACCGCAACGAGCTCGCCGACCGGCTGCGCGAAGTTGGTATAGACGAGCCGACCGTTCATCGGGTGGTCCGTGCGCAGATCATGTACGACCAGGATGTGATGACGCAGCGCTGCAAGGAGGAACCGGACGTCGTGTTCGAGGAGCTGAAGGCGCTCATTCGGGGGTATGCCGGGGAGGACTTTGAGTTCGAGCCACACTTCACACCGAAGTACCGACCCTGGCAGCAGCGCCTCGCGTTCTGCCCCGATGGCGATGTGTTCCGCGCCGCAGCAGACGGCAAGCTCACCGTCGTTACCGACACCATCGATACCTTCACCGAGACGGGTGTCCGAACCAGCTCCGGCGAGGAGCTCGAGGCGGACATCATCGTTGCCTGCACCGGTTTCCGGCTCTCGGTCATGGGCGACATCCCCTTCAGCGTCGACGGCCAGCCGGTCGACTGGCACGACACCATCAACTACCGGGGCATGCTCTTCACTGGCGTCCCGAATCTGCTCTGGGTCTTTGGCTACTTCCGCGCAAGCTGGACCTTGAGGGTCGATATGCTTGGCGATTTCGTCTGTAACCTGTTGAATCATATGGATGAGATAGGGGCGAAAAAGATCGAGGTAGCGCTTCGGGAGCAGGATCAGGACATGGAGATCCTGCCCTGGATCGAGGCAGACAACTTCAACCCCAACTACCTGATGCGGGATATCGACCGGCTGCCGCAGCGGGGGGACAAGGCGGAGTGGCGACACAACCAGGACTACTGGCGGGAGCGTGACGAGATACCCGGCACGGATCTCGACGGCCCCGAGTTTCTCTACGACGGCAAGCGGCGATCGCAGGCAAGCTCCGGCAACAAAGCGGCTGCCTCCGCCGGATGATTTGCTGAAGGATGTCGAACCGGCCGCTGAACGGGATCCGCGTCGTCGAGGTAGGGCAACTGCTGGCCGGGCCCTGGGCGGGCACGCTGCTCGCCTACTTCGGTGCCGAGGTCATCAAAGTAGAACCGCCGGTGACCGGGGATCCGATCCGCGGCTGGCGGCTGCTGGATGACACCGGCACGGCGTACTGGTGGCGCTCGCTGGCGCGCAACAAGAAGTCTGTGACGGCGAACCTGCGGGAACCCGCGGGTCGCGAGGTGGTGCGGCGCCTGATGCAGACCGCCGACGTCGTCATCGAGAACTTCAAGCCGGGTACCCTGGAAAAGTGGGGGCTCGGTCCTGCGGACTTCGAAAGCACCAATCCGGACCTGATCTTCGCCCGCATCTCCGGCTACGGCCAGACCGGTCCGAACAGCACCAAGCCGGGGTATGCGTCGGTTACCGAAGCCTACTCCGGCTTCCGGTTCGTCAACGGCTTTCCCGACGGCGTGCCGGTTCGGCCCAACCTGAGCATCGGCGACACGGTGGCCGGCCTGCATGCGTTCATCGGCGTGCTGCTGGCGCTCATGGAGCGCAAGCAACAGCGTGGCACCGGCGGGCAGGTGATCGACGTAGCCCTGTACGAAGCCATGTACAACCTGATGGAGGCGGTGGTTCCGGAGTACTCCGGCGCAGGCGCGGTCCGCCAGCCCTCTGGCTCCACGCTGACCGGGATCGTGCCGACCAACACCTACCTATGCAGTGACGGCAAGCACGTGGTGATCGGCGCCAACGGCGACTCTATTTTCGTCCGCCTGATGGCGGCGATGGGCAAACCCGAGATCGCCGACGATGCGCGCTACGCCAGCAATGCCGGGCGGGTGGAGCACCAGGACTTCATCGACGGCACCATTGCCGTGTGGACCCGGGCCCGCAGCGCGGCAGAGGTGATTGCCGCGCTTGAAGCGGCCGATGTGCCCGTTGGTCCGATCTACAGCGTCGAGGATATGCTCGGCGATGCGCACTACCAGGCACGCGGCCTGTTCGAGCGGGTGGAGATCAACGGCGAGCCGCTCGACATCCCGGCGATACTGCCCAAGCTCAGCAAGACGCCGGGGGGTACCGATTGGCCCGGTGGCGATGTGGGGACGCACACGGATGCGGTCCTGAAGGAAGCCGGCTTCAGCGCCGAGGAGCTTACCGAGCTGCGTCAGCTCGGGATCATTTAGTGCGGTTGCTCACCGGTCTAGTTGCTGCGCTGCTGTTCCAGCTCACTCTGCCGGCGCTGGCCGCGCCGTGGCCGACGACCGAATTCGAGGTTTTCGAAGGCACGCCGTTCCGGTCATCGGAGAGTTACCTGGAGTATCTCGCCAAAGAGAGCGCAGGCTGGGCCGAGTATGAAACCGAGGCCTCGGTTCCGTTGACCCCGACCCTGCGTGCGTTGATCGAAGGGATGCTGCGCGACACCGCGCTGTTGCTGGACCGGCAGGGGTTCCCGCCACCGAAGTACGATCCGCCGGTTGAGCGCGATGACGGTAAGCGGGCATGGCGGATCTACTACTACGATTTTCCGAAAGAGCAGGACGATCTGGCGCGCTACGTCCATGACTGTTTCGACGGCCGCGACCACATCGCGATCAACGCCGGCCGGTTCACCCGCAATGGACAGATGACGCCGAAGTCCTACGGCGATCTCGCCCACGAACTGTTTCATGCGGTGCAGGCGTCGATGCCCATGGGGCGCATGAACTGTGAGGATGCGGTTGGCGACTGGATAACCGAGGGTCAGGCCGAAGCCTTCGGTCACGACATGGCGCGGCAGCTCCGCGGCCTCGAGATCAACAATCGCAAGGTGCGCTGGGGGCGTCGCAGCTATGCGAAGCCCTTGTCTGCCGCTGATCAGGGCGACGACGCTACCGATGGGATCGACTACCAGAGCAGCTCATTCTGGCGCTATCTCGCCGAACGGTACCACCTGCGCCAGTCGAACCTGTCGGGTCCGCAGGCATTGCCCGGTCCGGATCTGCCATCGAACTATGGGACCGACTACAGCTACCTGCTGGAGCTCTACCAGCGGCACATCACGCGCGTTAATCCGCTCGGCGAGCTGAACTGGCTGGATGCGGGCCTGCGTAAGGTTTTCACATCGAAGCTGGCGATCGCAGCAAGCGGCGGCAAGGCGAAGGCCAAGAACCTGCGACAGGTTTACACGGAGTTTCTGGCCGTCTACGCGGACTATGGGCAATACCGGGCCAGGGGCAAGCAGTCGACCGCCGCGGGAGCGCGGACGTGGCTCGAGGAGTCGATGGCGACGACCGGTAGCGCCGCCAGCTGCCCGAAGGTGGAGATCGACGGCGCGCTGCGCAGCGACGTCCGCACGACCCTGGCGCTCGGGGCCGCGGCCACCGCCTGTCTCGAGATCCAGACTGGCGCCATGCTCGGCCCCCAGGCCTG
>JBCDGJ010000045.1:0-30376 GCA_038757945.1 Pseudomonadota bacterium | reverse complement strand
TGGGTTTCAGTACATCGAGAAGACTGTCTCCAGCGGTCAGCTGTTCCTTGCCTTCACCGATGAGCGGGGACGACGCATGCGCGGCTCCATCATCGCGACCCTGCTGATCACCTATATCCGTACCGGCGGCGGTGCCTATGGCGCTACGGTAGAGAGCTGGACCGGCTTCGCCGCGCCCGCCTTCGCCTCCTGGGGCCTGGCCGAACGCTACGATCCGCGGGTGTTCGAAGGACTGCGCAAGAGCTACGTCGAGAACCCACCCTGGCTGCAGCTGATCGGAGCGCACAACGCGCGCATGAGCCAGATCGAGATCAACGGCATCATGCAGCGCGCGGCAATCACCAATGCGGCAAACCAGGAGATCAACCGCATCATCCAGGACACCTGGCAGAATCAGCAGCAGAGCTCGGACTACCGGGCGCGGGAGTTCATCGAATACCTGCGCGACGTCGAAACCTACGCAGACGCCGGGGCGCCAGGCGGCACCGTCGAGCTGTCGAGCTTCTACGATCAGGCCTGGAAGCTCGAAGACGGCACCTACGTGCTGACTAGCGATCCTTCCTTCAACCCCTATCAGACCTTCGGCATCGACGGTCAGCAGCTGACCGCTGCGCCCTAGCGTCGCGTCTGACAGGTTCTCTGCCGCCTAGAGGACCAGTCGCGCTGGCTGCAGGCGCCGTAACTCTCGCAGCGGCAACCAGCCAACGCTGACCAGCGTTTGGTCGATGAACAGGTACGGCGTGTACTCGTTGTCGGTGAGCCGACCATCCGGCTGCCAACCGCTGCGATAGTAGCGGACCAGCACTTCCTGCGAGTTGTTCCGGAACACTTCGTCCGGGCGCCGCTCGACGTTGTCGAGGCGCAGCTGCGTAGGCGCCAACAGTGTGTTGACCTGCGCGAGGCTCATGCCCAGCGCAACATGTGGGGCAACGGCTGCGTAGTCGTCGACGGTGTCCGCATAGCGGCTTCCGGTATCAACGAACGCACAGCCACCGCCAAGAACGGCGGCCACCAGCAGCAGGGTAAATTTCCGGATCATGAGTACCTCCTCAGGTGTCGGCTCGGAATGAGCTTCAGGGTTCAGGGAATGGCTCTAGAATCCGCGGGCGTAGCCTGCGGGGCGGGCCGGGGATCAAGGCGAAAGAACCAGATGTCACGCGGCCCGCTGGTCGGTTCGGGGCCAAGGGCAGCCGGCGCCACCCAATCGCGGGCCAGCGCCTCGATCCTGGTCCGCAGCGCCGCCAGCAGCACCGGATCGGTGACCCGAACCGCATGGCGCAGATACCGCTTGCCATCGCTGCGGATGACCACGTCGCCATTGCGTACGGCGTCGTGGTGCCAGCGCTTGAAGCGGTACACGAGATGCATCACCTGGCGTCGGGTACCGCTGAAGCGACCCCAGACGAATCCGAGATCGCAGGGGATGTAGAGCTTGCCGTCGAGCTCGAAGAGCCCCACGTAACGCGACCGCACCGGGTCTGCGAGTTGCAGTTCGATGATGTTCCCCACGGTCGGCACGGCAACCGCCGGATCGCTGATGAGCTCGCCAGAGCGCAGGGCGCCGCCGGGCACGAGACCGTTGAGCGGTCCGTCCGACCGCCACTGCAGGTAGCGTAAGCCGGTAAGCCCAGCGGCAGCGAGGCACAGCAGGATCAATGCGCTGAGCATCATGACCCGCAAGCCACGACCCCAGCCCGCGGCCGCACCGTGCGCCTTGCGGTGCGTCCGCGACGTGGTCTGATCACAGCTCATTCAACCGCCGCCGTAAGCGCACGGTGGCCGCCAGGAACAGCGCGCCCGCGACCAGCCCAAGCCACAGCTCGGCGCTGAGCCAGAGCGCCAGCGTGTCGCCGATCGCGGTAGCCTGCCCGATACCCACCGCGTCGACACGTTCGTGTACCGGGAGCGCGGGCGAAACGATTCGCCGCGCAAGGACGCCCCAGAGCCAGCTCGAGCCAAAGGCGAGGCGCTCGAGCAGCGCTGTGAGCAGGGGCACCAGCAGGGCCCAGACGATCGGCAGGCGCGGGGCCACCGCGGAGACCAGCAGCAGCCAGCCCCAGAGCGGCAGCCACCAGGCGCTTTGCGTCAACACGCCAACGAGCCAGTGCAGCGTACCGCTGCCGAGACGCGCCTCGCGAAACACGGTCCCCGGTCCGAGCTCGCCGCAGGGGCACGCACTGGCAACGAGCGCGGTGGCACTGAGGTGCAGCAAGGAAATGCAGAGCAATGCGACAGCTGGCGCGACCAGCAGCGCGATGGAAAGCTTGGCCAGCACCACTTCCGCGTCGCTGACCGGCAGCGACTTCCAGAACAGGATCGTGCGGTCGCGGCGTTCATCGTACAGCGTGCCCAGCAGGTAGAAGCCCGCGGTCAGGAACCACAGGACCACCAGCGGTCGGGCCGCCATCTGCAGCAGCAGGCGTAGCTGCAGGCCGGTCATGCCGGGATCACCGCCGGTCTGTTCCGCCATCCGGGGCGCACCAAAGCTGGCGGCAACGATCGCCGCGGTGATGAGCAGCACGGTCACCGTGACCGGAACCCACAGCAGCATGCTGCGGTGCTCGAGCCATTCGCGTCGTACCAGTGCCAGGTAGTACGACATCAGTCGACCTCCAGGAACGCAACGAAGAGATCTGCCAGGGTTGGGGCGCTGACCGAACCCAGGGTGGTCAGCGCCTGGCGCTCGCCGCCGTCGAAGATCGCTTCGACACCATCGAAGGTTGCCTTAAGTGCCAGCGGCTCGAGCACGCTGAGCTGATCGCGCTGCCGGGCCGGGGCGGACACCTTCGTGAATCGTGCTGCCAGCGATTCCACGGAACCGCTGAGCAGAACGCGTCCGTCGTTCATCAGCACGACATCGGTCAGCAGATGCTCAACTTCCCCGATTTCGTGGGTCGTGAGCACAATGGCGCGATCGTCGGCGAAGTAGTCCTCGAGCAGCGCCCCGTAGAAGCGTTTGCGATACAGCAGGTCCAGGCCCAGCGTGGGTTCGTCGAGAATCAGCAGCCGCGAATCCGTGGCGAGCACCAGTGCCAGGTGCAGCTGCGTCGCCATTCCTTTCGACAGGGCCCGCACGCGCGAGCGCGGGTCGATGCGGGTGTCCGCCAGCAGCGCTTCGGCCGCGTTTCGATCGAAGGCCCTATCGACCGCCGCAACGTGCTCCAGCAGCTGATCGACGCGCATCCAGCGGGGCAGAATACCGACGTCGGCAACGTAGCCGGTCTGCCGCATCAGCTGGGCACGCTGGGTGTCGGGGTTCAGGCCCAGCACGGTGACCGACCCGGCATCCGGTTGCGCCAGACCCATCAGACACTTGAGCGCCGTGCTTTTCCCGGAACCGTTCGGACCGATGATGCCAAGGATGCGGCCGGGCTCGAGCTCGAAGCTCAGATCGTCCAGCGCGGCTCGCCCGCGGTAGCGTTTGCAGAGGCCCTTAGCGGCTACGATGCTCATCGCCTGTCTCTCTTCAGCAGCGTTTGCGGATCCAGACCCAGCTGGCCGATGCGTTCAGCCACCCGTGGCCACTCTTCATTCAGGAACCGTTCGCGCTCGGCGTTCAGGGCCGCCTGCGGCGCCCCGTCACTAACGAACATGCCGAGCCCCCGGCGCTTGTGGATCAGCCCTTCGTCCACGAGCAGCTGGTAGGCCTTGGAGACCGTGAGCGGATTAACCCGCTCGGTGCCGGCGACCTGCCGCACGGAGGGCAGTGCGTCCCCGGCTTTGAGATCGCCGGTCAGAATGCGGCTGATGACCCGCTGCCGCAGCTGCAGATAGATCGGCTGGCTATCGTCGAGACCGGTCATGAGCCCAGGTTAGACTGCCATAGTGTATTAGTCAACTAATACACTATGGCACTACAGCGAAAGATCGCTCAGCGAATCGTCACAGGCGCAGTGAATTCGAGTCGAGCGGGCAGCACGTACCGACGCCGGGCACCGGACCTCGGCACCGGCTCAGGGCGCAATTAACCCGAGCCGCGTTGCCTCGAATACGGCTTCGGCTCGCGACCGCACCGTGAGCTTCCGGTAGGCGTTCTTGAAGTGTGAATGGGCGGTGTGAATGGAAACGCCGAGCATCGTGGCCACTTCCTGAGCGCTCAAGCCCTTAGCCGCCAGGGTGAGAGCTTCGGTTTCCCGCTGCGTCAGCCGCGGCCGCTCATCATTCCCCTCGGCTGCTGGCAATGCAGCCACCGCAGGCTCCGCCTGCGGCGCCAGCCAGTGCAGAGCCAGCCGCAGATCCCGGCCATCGCGGGCGAGCAGCACCACATCACCTTTCGCCAGGGCAGAGAGCACACCCTCCACGGCAGGCGGACACCTGCGTTGCAGCGGCACCGCCTCGGCAAAGCTGATCCGGGCCGCTGCCAGCGGTGGAGAGGACGCTGCGGCGCTCGTACCCTGGCTCCGGAGCCAGCGTGTGAAGGCAGCAGTATCCGCGGCTGTCTCATGAACAACTTCGGCCATGGCATTTCCTCCTCTTTCTGTCTCTAACGCAATCGGGGGAGGAAGGCGGCCAAAATTGGGGAGTTCTTGGATACACTCGGGCCCATGTCGACCGAAGATGATCAGCCAGCAGAGCTCGGGCAGGCCCACGCCAGCAGCTACACGGCACTCGAACGAGACATAGCGCAACGCCTGATTGTCGACAACTACGAGCAGCTGGTTCAGATCGCGCGCCAGAAGCGCCGCCGTGCCGACGGCCCGAGCACGCTTGCAACGATCGATCTGCTCCACGAGGGTCTGCTGAAGCTCGGCACAGATCGCGACTGGCATTCCCGGGAACACTTTCTGCGCAGCGCCAACCTGGCGATGCGCTGCGTCATCGTCGATCACGCGCGGCGCAAGCAGGCAGCAAAGCGCGGCGGAGACGCGGTGCGACTTGATCTTGACGAAGCGCTGCTGCCGGAGTTCGCCGAAACGCCGGAGCAGGTCGTTGCAATCGCCGAGCTGCTCAACCAGCTCGCCGCGGAAAACGAGCGGTGGATGCTGGTGGTCGACGCCCGCTACTTCAGCGGCATGACAGAAACGGAAACAGCGCTTGCGCTCGGCATTTCGGAACGCACGGCACGGCGCGACTGGCAGGAAGCCAGGCAGTGGCTCGCGCGGCGGCTCGGCGTGGCCGGCTGAGGTCAGCCGTCCCGCAGGCAGCGATCTCCGACCCCAAGCGCCACAAGGCGTTCCCAGAGGAACACGAACTGCGGATAGCGGGCGAGTTGCCCGGGACTGACCAGCCGTTCGCTACATCGTGCTTGCGCGCGCTGCACACCTTCTGCCAGCGCATCAACATAGAGCAGGGCCAGCATTACCCGCTGGTAGTTGTAGCTGGCTGGGTCCTGCGCCGGACCATCGAACAGTGGCTCCAGCAGCGCCCGTGCGGCGGCAAAGCTGTTCTGCTCCGCCAGCACCTCACCGAGAAACGCCTGGGTATCGACCACCATGGGGGCGGCGCTGGTGGTAAAGCGGCCGATCACCGTCAGCCCCTCGCGGAGCAGGCGTTCGCCGGCGGCGGGATCGCCCCGAAACGCCTCGACCTGCCCCCGGGTCGCCAGTGCCCAACCCGTTTCCCGGTTGATGCCGCGCTCGGCGCTGTCTTCAGTCAGCACCTTCTGCGCCAGCGCTTCGGCGCGGTCCAGATCACGGGTAAAGAAGACTTCGTACTGGGCAATGTTGAGCAGCAGCGTATCGTGGCCCGCACGCTCTCCGGCGCGGACCGCACTCCAACCCGCCAGCGCGTCCTGCAGCGCTTCGTAAGCTTCCTGAAACCTGCCGGCGTTACGCAGCATGCGGGCCAGCTGATTGTAGAAGTACGCGTTGGTCGACAGGTCCTCGGACGCCTCGATACCGGCCCGCAGCAACGCTTCGGCACGGGCAAGGTCGTCCGGCTCCTGCGTGATCATGGCGAGCTGATTCGCGGCCGCAATGTGATCTGCCGTTTCCGCCGCATAGCTGCTGCCGTACCACGCTTCGACCTCACGCAGCAGCGGCTCCGCTGCCGCGCCGTCTCCGCTCGATGCGTAGGCGATGCCGAGCACATGCTTGCCGAGCATCAGAATCCCAGGATCCCCATACCCCTCCTGCACCCAGGCCTCGAGAATCCGGCGGCCGGTTTCGTAGTCGTTGCGGAACACGAAGTGGCGCCCGATGCTGTAGCCGAGCTTGGCAGCCTGATCGGCTTCTGCAGGACTCTTGTCCCGCAGCTCGTGGGCCTCGCGCCAGACGTCGAACAACGCTCGGGTCTGGGCTTCGACGTCGCCGCTGGCACCGAACAGCCGTTGCAGTGCATCGGCGTAAGCCGACTGCGCGCCAAGCCAGCGCTCGGACGCCTCCAGGTTGAACTGTGATTCTGCCAGTGCTGCCCGTGCCCGCTCGGCCTCGGCACCAGCCTGCTGAGCGAACTGGACACTGGTGATCAGACCCGCGGCCAGCGCCAGGACCAGCGCTACGCCAAGACCGACGGCGACCGGCGCGCGCTGAGCCAGTTTGCGCAGGCGGTAAAACGGGCCGCCGGTGACGGCAGCGACGGGCTCGGCCGCGAGAAACGCGCGCACATCATCGCTGAGGGCCGCGACCGTGCCGTAGCGGGCCGCGGGCTCAAACGCCGTCGCACGCTCGAGGATGGCGCGCAGTTCAGGGTTCCGGGATGCCTGCCCCAAGACCGTCACCGAGCCGTCGGCCTCGCGACCCGGCGGCTCGCCAGCCAGTAGCTGATGCAGCAGCACGCCGAGCGCAAACTGATCCGTCGCCGCACTCAGCGGCAGCGCGAAGAGCTGCTCCGGTGCCGCATAGGCGAGCGTGAGCGGGCCGGCACTTTCCAGCTCGTCATCGTCGAGCAGTGCCGCCACGCCGAAGTCCAGCAGCCGCACCTTGCCGCCCTCATCCACCATCACGTTCGAGGCTTTGATGTCCCGATGCAGGGTCAGCTTGCCGTGGACGTAGCTGACCGCATCGCAGAGCTCGCAGAACAGCCGGAGCCGATCACGCAGACCGAGGGCCGCGCCGTCCACATGGCGATCGATGGTCTGCCCGGTCACCAGCTCCATCGCCATGTAGGGACGCTGGTCCGCCCCGAAGGTACCGCCGTCGATGATGCGGCTGATGCCGGGATGATCGAGCTGGGCCAGGCGCTGCCGCTCACGGTCGAAACGAGCGCGGCGGTCTGCTTCTGCACCGGCCATGACCTTCAGGGCAACGCTCTGGTCGTAGAGCCCATCGTCGCGCTGGGCCTTGAAGACCTGCCCCATGCCGCCGGTACCCAGCAACTCAGTCACCTTCCAGGGCCCGACGCGGGCGCCAATCTCGATCCCGTCCCGGGCATCGGCGCCGCTGGCCGTGGATCCAACGGAGGTCTGCATGAAGCTGTCCGCCTGCCCGGCGCGGCTCAGATAGGTGGTGACGGCCGCTTCCACCTCAGGGCTGTTGCCGCGCAGCTCGGCGAGGAACGGTTCCAGTTCCTGCACGCTGAGCGTTTGCGCCAGGCGCGTTGCATCGTTGAGCCGTTGCCAGTCCATTGGGGCTTCCACAGCCTCGGAAGAGCCCCATGCTAGCAGCCCGACAACCCCGCACGCGGACGGGTGCTGGCGGGCAGACATCTCGGTTAGCATCGGCGCAGGCAAACAGACCAGGAGCCGTTCCATGCGCGACCAACCCAGCCCGGAAATGCAGGCCATGGCGGAGCTTCTGCGCGCCAACGGGATCTTCAACGGTGGCACTCTCGATGTGGCGGCCCTGCGCTCCGGAATGAACGACGGCGCGCTGCCGCTTCCGGAGGGCGCAACCCGTTCCGATTTTGAGCGTGACGGGCTGAAGCTGACCCACATCGGCAGCGCGGATGCCCGCAGCGACCGCGGCATCCTGTACTTCCACGGCGGTGGCTACGTGCTGGGTTCCCTCGACAGCCATGCCGAGCTGATGGCCAGGGTGGCCAGCGCCTGCCGGGCCCCCGTGCTTGGGCTCGACTACCGGCTCGCACCCGAACATCCGTATCCCGCCGCGGTCGACGATGCGGTCGCAAGCTACGAGCGCCTGCTCGACCAGGGTATTGCGCCAGAAGCCATTGTGCTCGCCGGCGATTCCGCCGGTGGCGGCCTGGTCCTCGCCTGCCTGCTCGCCCTGAAGCAGGCTGGCAAGCCGCTTCCGGCCGGCGCGATTCTGTTCTCGCCCTGGACCGACCTCACCGCCAGCGGGGCGAGCACGGACAATCGCGCTGCCGTGGATCCGATGGTTTCGGCAGCGCTGCTTGCGCCCATGGCAGCGCACTATGCCGGCGCGACCGACGCGGGAACGCCGCTGATTTCGCCGCTGTTCGGCGAGCTGAACGACCTGCCGCCGCTGCTGATTCAGGTCGGCGACCACGAGATCCTACTCGACGACTCGACGCGCCTGGCGCAGCGGGCGGAGGCGGCCGACGTTGACGTGACGCTGGAGATCTACCCTGGTGCCTTCCACGTGTTTCAGAGCATGCCGCAGGTTCCGGAAAGCGCTGAAGCGCTCGCAACGGCTGCGGCCTTCTTTGACCGGGTAATGCCCTGACGGTGCCTGTCCCTGCGATGCCGCGGGCCCGCCGGTAGAGCGTTTCGCCGTCTGGCCACCAGCACGGCTCGAGCGCAGCAGCCGCCATCGAAGTTGCCTGATGCAATTCGATAACGCCGCAGGTCCGGCCGGCCACACGCCGGCTGGACGCCCGTCAGCCGAGGTGCCACAGTGCGTCTGGGAGAACAGGAACGGGAGACTGAGACGATGGCGGTTAATCCGACCAGCGATGCGATCGCGGCGGCACCCTTTCGCATCGAGCAGCTGACGCCGAGCATCGGCGCCGTACTACACGATGTCGATCTGCGCGAGCCGCTGACCGCTGCGTTAAGCGCAGCGCTCTACCAGGCGTTGCTCGATTACAAGGTCATCTTCTTTCGCGATCAGGACCTCACCGCCGAGCAGCACATCGCCTTCGCCCGGAGCTTCGGTGAGCTGGAAGTCCATCCATTCACACCGAACAGCGAATCCCATCCGGAGATCATCCGTCTGACCCACAACCGCGACAGCCGCGGCCGGGAGAACGTCTGGCATTCGGACGTGACCTGGCGGCTGGAGCCTTCGCTGGGCTCCGTGCTGCGGGCCGTGGAAGTGCCGGAGGTCGGCGGCGATACGCTGTTCGCCAACATGGAGCTGGCCTACGAGCGACTACCGGAAGCGCTCAGGGAACAGCTCGAGGGACTCACCGCAACGCACGATTTTGCGCACTTCCGCAAAACGCTGAGCCGCCAGGGGCGCGGCGACGAGATCGCCGAGATGGAGCAGCGCTATCCGAATCCACACCACCCGGTCATACGGACGCATCCGGATACCGGCCGCAAGAGCCTCTACGTCAACGCCGCGTTTACCCAGTTCATCGATGGCATGGATCGCGCCGAGTCCGACGCGCTGCTGCATACGCTCTACGCACAAGCCGCCGTACCCGAATACCAGTGCCGGTTCCGCTGGGCACCGAACTCCATCGCCTTTTGGGATAACCGCGCCTGCCAGCACTACGCCACCTCGGACTACTGGCCGGCCGTGCGCCGCATGGAGCGGGTCACCATCATCGGAGACAAGCCGGTCTAGGCCAACGTCGACAGACCGATGACCCCGGCGGACTACAGCGTGCTCGATGCCACCGCCCTGGCCGAGCTGATCGCACGTCGGGAAACCAGCTGCGAGGCGGCCATGGCTGCGGCGATCGCGGCTGCGCAGGCCCTCAATCCGGCCTTGAACGCCATTGTTGATCCGTTCTACGACGAGGCCCTCGCGGCCGCGCGGAAGGCGGACCAGAAACCGCCCGCTGAGCGCTCCGGGCCCTTCTACGGGGTTCCGTTCCTGGTCAAAGACCTCGAGCTGCCCTGGAGCGGATCGAACATGAGCCGCGGCAGCCGCTTTCTGGCCGGTGCCGCATCGCCGCCGGACGCGCCGTTGAGCGAAGCGTTGCGCGCGAGCGGCATTATCGCCTTCGGCAAGACCAACACTCCGGAATTCGGCATCACCGGCACCACGGAGCCAGCTCTGTTCGGTCCCTGCCGGAATCCCTATGCCACCGATCGGATCAGCGGTGGCTCCAGCGGTGGCTCTGCAGCCGCCGTGGCCGCTGGCATCGCGCCGCTTGCCCACGCGGCGGATGGCGCCGGCTCGATACGCATTCCCGCCGCCTGCTGCGGTCTCGTCGGGTTGTTGCCGTCCCGCGGTCGCACGCGCTCGCCGGGGGCGGCCGGAGACGTGTTCCATGCCTACGCCCGGCACTTCGTGGTCAGCCGCAGCGTGCGCGACAGCGCAACGATGCTCGAGGCGGTGCGGGACCACTCCCCCTATGCGCCCCCCGCACTGGGCTTGGAAGCTGGCGCATCCTTCGCCGAGCGTCGGGATCCGCCACCGTTGCGCATCCGCTGGTCGCCGCTGCGGATCAGCGGCCGGCCGGTCGATCCTCCGGTGCACGCCGCGCTGGAGCGCACGGCCGCGCTGCTCTCAGCGCTTGGCCACCAGGTCACCGAGGGTCGCCCGGCGCTGAACTACGGCCGCTTCTACCGGAGCTTCGGTACCGTCGGCGCAGCCCAGCTTGCGCGCGATATCGAAGACTACGCGAAGAAAACGGGCCGCACCCCGGACGACGAGCTGTTCGAACCGCTGACCCTGAGGAACTTGAGCTTCGGACGCTCACGATCGGGAACACAGGTCATCCACGCCCTGCGGGAGGTCAAGCAGTTTGCCCGGGAGATGGATGCGGTGTTTACGACGCTGGATGTGCTCGTCGAGCCCGTGCTTGGGGTGCCGGTGCCAGAGGTCGGCTGGCTGGATCCGAACCTGCTGGATCCGAAAGAACAGGATCGCCGGTCAGCGATCGCATTCCCGACGACTCCGCCCGCCAACGGGACCGGACAGCCCTCCATCAGCCTGCCGCTGGGCATGGATGCAGACGGCCTGCCGATCGGGGTCATGTTCACCGCCCGCTATGGGGCCGACGCAACGCTGCTACAGCTCGCTTATCAGCTCGAGGAAGCCGCGCCCTGGGCCCAACGCAGGCCCGCCCTGCATGCCGCCCACAGCTGACCGCCGCAACCGAACTCCCAGGCAAAAAAAAACGGGCAGCCAGGCTGCCCGGGTGATTTCGCACGTCCCTGTGCGACGCAGCGCCTCCCCTGGTAAGGGAGGACGCGGCGGTGTCAGCGTGTCCCGAAGACCACCATAGTCTTCCCTTTGACCGAGACCAGTCCCTGGTCTACGAGGGTCTTCAACACACGCCCTACCATTTCCCGCGAGCAGCCGACGATGCGGCCGATCTCCTGGCGGGTAATCTTGATCTGCATGCCATCCGGATGCGTCATGGCATCGGGTTGCTTGGTGAGCTCCAGCAGCGTGCGGGCCACGCGACCGGTGACGTCGAGGAACGCCAGATCGGAAACCTTCTGCGTCGTGCGGTTCAGGCGCTCGGCCATTTGCTTGCCAACCGCGTACAGCAGATCCGAATGCTTCGCGGCGAGTTCCTTGAACTTGCCGTAAGACAGTTCAGCAACTTCGCACTCGGTTTTGGCTTTGACCCACGCGGAGCGCGGTGACTCATCGATGAACAGCGGCATCTCGCCGAAGAAGTCACCCTTGTTCAGGTAAGCAACGATGATCTCGCGGCCAGACTCGTCTTCGACCAGGACCGTTACCGAGCCCTTGAGGATGTAGTAGATCGAATCGCTTTTGTCACCTGCGTAGATCAGCGTACTCTTCGCCGGGTACTTGCGACGATGGGCGGCCGTCAGGAACGCATCAAGATGAGAATTATCTGACGCCTGCGGCTGCATGCCGAAGCTTTTGGTTGCCAGCGGACGCTTGGCATTAACTGACCCGAACTGTGAGTTCTTTGCTGCAAGCATTGTGGGTTGCGCTCCTTCGTAACACTCAACTTGTGGAAAAGAGTGGCACAGCAATTCCGCTTTGATTGAGACGTGGTCGACAAACGGCATCAATTCACAGAATGAGCGGTCGATTCGTCACTGTTTTTCACCCGAGAACGTCACGAGATTACAAACCAGCAGCAAGGAATCGGTTGCAATGCATGTAAACCTGACCTGGGCCGGAGCCGTTCAGTTTCACGGAACGACCGCGACCGGACACTCTCTGACTATAGACGGTCCTGCGGAAGGCGGTGGCCAGAACGGAGGCCCACGGCCCATGGAGCTGATGCTCATGGGCGCTGCCGGCTGCACGGCCTACGACGTGGTGACCATTCTTGGCAAATCGCGGCAGGAAGTGACGCGTTGCGACATCGAAGCGAGCGCCACCCGGGCCGACGGCGTCCCCGCAGTGTTCGAGACGATTCACTTTCGCTTCCGGCTGCGCGGGCACAATCTTGATGCTTCGAAGGTCGAGCGGGCGATCCGGCTGTCCGCTGAGAAGTACTGCTCTGGATCCATCACGCTCAAGCGTGCAGGCGTCACTGTTACCCACGACTTCGAGATCGAAGCCGATACACCGTAGATTGAGGATCGCTGCATGAGCACCCTACCCGTCCGTGGTCAGCGACCACCCGCCCATGGGGGCATGCGTCACGTCGCCCTCTTTGTTGCCGACCTCGAGGCCTGCCTGTTCTTCTACCGCGATCTGCTCGGCATGCAGATAGAGTGGCAGCCGGACCCGGACAATATTTACCTGTGTTCGGGTATCGACAACGTTGCGCTGCATCGTGCCGAGCAAGCGCCGGCCGGATCCCAGCGGCTGGACCACATCGGCTTCATTCTGCCGCACATCGACGACGTCGATCCCTGGCACGAGTTCCTGGTCGCCAACGACATCCGCATTGCCCAGCCGCCGAAAACACACCGCGACGGCGCCCGCTCCTTCTACTGTTACGACCCGGCGGACACGCTGGTGCAGCTGATCTATCACCCGCCGATTTCCTGATCCGTACCCGGCGGGTTGCCGCACAACCCGCTGCGCTGACGCTCACTTCCACCGTCTGCCTTGAACTCGTAGGCGGCTAAGGGTTTTCCCTGGCTTTCCAATTTTCAAGAATCTTTAAAATTTGCCGTGGATAGAGAGAACAGCTTCCTTGCGGGATCTGCGACGAGCAGGACGACGGGCAAGACAAAGAAGGGAACACAAAACAGAAGCAGCTAAAGCGCAAGAAGGGACAGAGAAGCACCATGGCAAGCACAAGTCCGAAGACCCAGATCATTCCGAAAACGCTGCTGGCCAGCGCAATATCCGTACTGCTGATGAACGCGCCGACCGTCGCCAACGCGGATGCCGGCGACCTGATGTTCCGCGTCGGTGGATCGATCGTGGCACCACAGGACGACAACGGGCTGGGCCTGGACGTCGACGATGGCTACTCGTTGACTTTCACCGGTTCTTACTTCATCACCGATCAGTTCGCCATCGAGCTGCTGGCCGCCTGGCCCTTTACTCACGATATCGCTGCCGAAGGCGGCGGTGGCGACATCGCGGAAACCAAACACCTGCCACCGACGCTTTCGGCCCAGTGGCATTTCATTCCCGACGGCAAGTTTCGGCCCTACATCGGCGCCGGACTGAACTACACGTTGTTCTTCGATGAGGAAATCGACGGCGCGGATCTGAGCCTGGATCGATCGTTTGGCTTCGCGGCCCAGGTTGGTGTCGACATCGAGCTGACGGAGTCCATGTTCCTGAACTTTGACCTGCGTTACATCGACATCGCAACCGACGCGAAAGTCAACGGCACTCAGATCGGCGAGGTGGAAATCGATCCGTTGATCTTCGGCGTGCACGTAGGCTGGCGCTTCGGCAGCAACTGATCCTGATGCCTGCCCTGCCTCTGGCCACTCCCGCTGCCAGAGGCACGGGGCTGCCGCTGCAGTAACCTTCAGAGGCGGTAGGTCGTCTCGGTCATGATCCTCGCCAGCAGTCGCATGCCGGCCTTGACCGGCTGCGGAAATGCTTCACCGCCGGCAGCAAGCGCCTCGGCGCCATGCCGGGCTTCGTCCTCCCGCATCTGGCTCAACACCTCGCGGCTGCGCTGATCGGCCTCCGGCAGCCGCTCCAGGTGTTCGTCAAGATGCCGGCACACCTGATCTTCAGTGGCTTCCACGAACCCGAGGCTGACGCGGTCACCAAGCACCGCGGCAGCAGCACCCACGGCAAAAGAAGCACCGTAGAACAACGGATTCAGCACGCTTGGCCGAGCGCCGAGCTCCTCGAGGCGCTCGGCGCACCAGGCCAGATGATCCTCTTCTTCCTGCGCTGCTGCGCGGAGCTTGGCCCGCACCGCGCCGTCGCGAGCCAGCAGCGCCTGCCCGTCGTAGAGCGCCTGCGCGCAGACTTCACCAGTGTGGTTCACCCGCATGAGGCCCGACGCGTGACGGGCCTCCGTCTCGGCCAGGGGCGCTTCGCCGCTCTGCGCCGGACTCGGGCGGGCGGGCGCCTGCTGGCCGGTGAGCGTTCTGAGCGCTTTGTCGAACCCCAGGATCAGATCGTCGGCTACCATGGTTTTGCGTTCCCCGTATTTCGGCGCCATTTTACGCCAGGAGCGCATCAACGCGGCGCCGACGATCCGTTGCCGGAGCTATAGCAGCGGAACAGGACAGCCCCGGGCGGACTCGGATGACGGACTCTCATGGCGGACACTAAAGACCTCGGCACGATCCTCGACGCCCGCATTCCGATCATCGCGATCGAGTCAGCGGACGAACGACGCGTGCTGGCACTGCTGCTGCAGCTTGCCCTGAAGCGTGGCCTGGCTTTTGAGCAGTGGACGGCAACCCGGGGCCTCGAGCCCGGCGGGATCGAGCGCGACGCCGTCAGCTGGGGGAACAGCGACGACGGGGCGTTTACCGAACCGGAAGAAATCCTTGCCCACATCAGCCGCAAACGCGGTCCGGCACTATATGCGCTCTGCGACTTTCACCCCTACCTGAAGAACGAGCCGCGCAACCTGCGCTATTTGAAGGACATCGCCCTCGACTACGACCAGCTGCAGAACGTGATCGTGCTGATCAGCCACCAGCTCGAAGTGCCGCCAGAGATCGGCCGCATGACCGCAAAGTTCGATCTGCGGTTGCCGAGCGACGAGGAACTGATGGCCATGGTGCGCGAGGTGGCAAGTGACTGGTCACGCAGCAACCGCAACTCGCGCGTGCGGACCGACCAGAAGACGCTGTCGCGGCTGATTGCCAACCTGCGTGGCGTGTCCCACGCCGACGCTCGGCTGCTGATCCGTCACGCCATCTTCAGCGACGGGGCGATCACCGAAAGCGACATTCCAGAGTTGAATCGCCTCAAGTTCGAGCTGCTCGACGCCGAAGGCGTGCTGCACTTCGAGTACGACACCGAGGTGTTCAGCAACGTCGCTGGCCTGCACAACCTGAAGCAATGGTTGACGCTGCGCCGGGATGCCTTCGTGAGCGCTGCAACGGATCGGCCGCGCGGCATCATGCTGCTCGGTGTCCAGGGCGGCGGCAAGAGCCTGGCGGCCAAGGCCGTGGCCGGCTTCTGGGGCCTGCCGCTGCTGCGCCTCGACTTCGGCGCCCTGTACAACAAGTTTTTCGGCGAGACAGAGCGCAACCTGCGCAACTCCCTGCGCCAGGCCGAGCTCATGGCCCCCTGTGTGCTGTGGATGGATGAGATTGAAAAGGGCCTGGCGACAGGCCAGTCCGACAACGCTACCTCGCAGCGCGTGCTGGGCACGCTGCTGACCTGGATGGCGGAAAACTCGAAGTCCGTATTCATCGTCGCGACCAGCAACGATATCTCGGCCCTGCCGCCGGAGCTGGTGCGCAAAGGCCGGCTCGACGAGGTGTTCTTCGTCGATCTGCCCGATCGGGAAGTGCGGGCCGAAGTGTTCCGCATTCATCTCGCGAAGCGCGAGCTCGACCCGGAGCGCTTCGATCTGAGCCTCCTGGCAGAAGAAACCGAGGGCTTCACCGGCGCTGAGATCGAAGAGGCCATCGTCGCCGCCCGCTATCTGGCCAGCGCCCGCACCGACATGGACGAGCCGGTCACCCTGGCTACCGAAGATGTGCTGGCCTCGGTGCACCGTACCTACCCGATGTCGGTCATGCGTGCCGAGAGCATCCACCAGCTGCGCAGCTGGGCCCGGGAGCGAACGGTCGCCGCCTGATACCATCGCGCACTCCAGGGGGAGCACGATGGTTCAAAACACTGCGGGCGGCAGCAGCCGCCGGATCGTACTGCTGTGCTTTTTGCTGCTGACCGGGTCATCCGGCGGCTGCGGGTCGACCTCAACCGTCGCACCCAGCCGTCCTGCGCCGGAGCGAGCGGCTGCGGGAACCGGCAGCGCAACGGTCATCTACCCGGCCCGCGCGGTAGTCACCCTGAACCGGGCGGCACCCGCGGCCGAGGCCGTTGCGATCCGGCGCACGCGGATCGCCGGTGTCGGCAGCCTGAGCGAGCTGCGCGACCGCTTTCCCGAGGCGCGCCTGGACCGGCGCTTTCGCGATCTCGTCATCGTACCCGGGCTGATCGATCCGCACATGCACGTACTGCTCGGCGCCATGCTCTACGCGCAGCCCTTCGCCGCCCCCTGGCCTATGGCCACCGGTGCCGGCATGACCCCGGGCTATCCGGACCGCAGCGCTTTTCGCAAGCGCCTGCGCGAGATCGTGGCGCAGGCACCGGACGATGACTCGCCGATCTTCTGCTACGGCTACCACAACCTGCTGCAGGGCCAGCTGAACCGCCGCGACCTGGATGCCATCAGCCCCGAACGGCCGCTCCTGGTCTGGCACTACTCCGCGCACGACTTCTATCTGAACTCGGCGGCGCTCAACCTGATCGGCGCTACCCCGGGCTGGGCCGGGCGTATGGACGGCGTGGCGGTGGACGATACGGGCGCGCTGACCGGCCGTCTCTACGAAACCGCGGCAAATCAGGTCATTACACGGCTGTCTGAACAACTGCTGGATCCCGTTGCCCTCGCCGGCGGACTGGCGCGCTACTTCGGTATCCTGCGTGCGGCCGGCGTGACCACGACGGCGGATCTGGCCTGGGGTGCCTTCGATTTCGAACGCGAAAGTCAGCTCATCAGAGGCAACTGGAACCGCAAACGCACCGGATTTCAGCTCTACCTGATTCCTGAGTTTCGCGCCTTACAGCGGATCTATGGCGAAGACGCCGCGGCAACGGTACAAGCCTGGGCGGACGGCACGGAAAAGACACCCGCCCCGGTCCTGCCGCGCGTCAAGTTCTTCGCCGACGGCGCCTACTACTCTCAGACCATGCGGCTCGACCCCCCGGGATACTTGAGTGGCCAGTCGCAGGGCACCGAGGGCGTGTGGGTAGTACCACCCGGCATCCTGCGAGACACCGTTCGCCCCTATACCGACGCCGGCCTGGCAGCGCACATCCATTCCAACGGCGATGCCGCTCAGACCGCCAGCCTCGACACGCTGGCACAGCTGCGCAGCGCCGGATTCGAAGGCGACTTCGTGATCGAGCACGGTGCGCTGTTCAGTCCCGCGCAACGGCAGCGGGCAGCCGAGCTGAACGCCATGGTCAGCGTCGCCAGCCACTATGTTCACCATCTCGCCGAAGCGTTGCGCGAACCGCTCGGCCGCACCCGGTCCCAGTGGATTTCGCCGGTCGGCGGGCTGACCCGTGCAGGTACGGTCGTCGCCCTGCATTCCGATGCTCCGCTGGCGCCGCCGGTGCCTCTGCTTGCCGCCGCTCGCCACGTCACCCGGGAAACGATAAGCGGCAACCGTTACGCCACCGCCCAGGCGTTGACGCTTTATGAGGCGCTGGAAGCCATCACGCTGGATGCTGCGCGAGTCCTGGGGCTGGCTGATGAGATCGGCAGCATCGAGGAAGGTAAACGCGCAGACCTGACAGTGCTCAGCCGCAATCCGCTCAGGACCGCGGCAGACCGCTGGCCGGACATCGAGGTGTGGGGCGTCATGTTACGCGGCAAGCCGCGCCCGCTGCCGAGCGCTGGCGAACAACCGCTGCGGCGGGTACAGCGCTGAACAGCGTGCACGCGAAACCGCGTAATTCCTTGCAATTCAGGCCCCACGAGCGTACTTTCCCGCTCGCGCACCCCCAGCGCACATCAGAGGACCGTAACTATGTTGATCTGTTCTACTTCAAAAATCTGAAACCCGAACGATCAGCAGCACTGGTGATTCGTTCATCGGTGTAACGGTTGACGACGCAGCCCGCGTCAGCTTCTCAAACAAACCGATTCTTCTTCGATCCGCGATACCGGCGGACGCCGTCTGGCGCGCGCCGTGTCGTGTTCCGTTCGATCATCAACTGCTGCTGTGTCCCTAAACCAGGCCAGTGACGCAGCCTCGAATCGAGGCTGGTGGGTTTCGCTGTGCCTGAAAAAGTCTCAGCCAGAGGAGATTCCTCGTGACAGGTATTCCCCGCAAACCACGGGCAAGAAAACAGGTTGGCCAACGCCGCAGCCAGCGCCGCGCAGATGTGCAAGATGCTGTGCCCGGCAGCATGGAGATGCGGCCAGACGGATTTTACGGAGCGAGTCCACCACAGCGTCGATCCGCTCAGGAACTCCGCCAACACCGCGTGCCCGCCCGTAAACCGCCCAGACGCTTCTGGCGCGGGTAAGGGTAAACGGTCCCGGCGCAGCTGCGCCGGGACCACAGACCCGCGCGGCTATCTGACAGGCGTGCTGAGCGATCGCCAGGGCATCACCGACGCTGCTGGCAGCCACCGTTGCGTACCAGATAGTCAACGACCAGCGTCATCGCATTGACGTCCGAATCGGGCGCCGCAGCAGTCTCGACATGCCGAATGATCGCTGGCACATCGAACAGCTGCTTCGGTGTCCGGCAATACACGGTACCGAGGTACTCGGTGCGCTCGTCGAGCGTGGCAATCATGTCGAGCGCGCCCCCCACGTACGCCTGCAGGACCGGGATCTGCTCACAGGTCACATCGTTGGCAGCGCAGATCGCCCGGAATCCCTCGATGGTCAGCGCCGAGGCGTCGAGCGAAAGCAACAGGCTTACCAGCAGCAGGCCCAAGCTACCTTTGCGTCGCGTCTTCTTCATGTTCGTAGCCCCTCGTTTTTGGGCGTTATTCATTTTGGATTGCAGATATTAAAATAAAACAATAATCTATTGTTGTTTTAATTTTATCGCAAGGTTATTCCATGACCCGTCCTCTTTCCCGCCTGATCAGCTGGGGCTGTAGCCTCGCGATCGCGCTACAGGTGCTGGCAGGCCTTTACGGGCTGCTGAACATCGAGGCTTTCGTGGCCCTCGCGCGGGAGCAGCTGACTCTGCCCATTCAGTGGCAGACCGTGGCGCCCTGGCAGGGGTACCTGCTGTTTGCGGCCACCGTGGCCTGCGCGCTGCCGGGGCTGGCGGCGCTGTATTTCCTGCGTCGTCCGTTCAGCAACTTCGCGCGCGGAGAGCTGTTCAACGCGGCCAACAGCCGGGCGTTGCGGCGCTTTGCTGCCCTGCTGCTGCTGCATGCGCTGCTGCGTCCGGTGCACACCGCCATCGCGAGCGTCGTGCTGTCGCTGAACCATCCCGCCGGCGAGAAAATGCTGAGCCTGACTTTCGGCAGCGACGAGCTGAGTGCCGTGGGCCTGGCGCTGGTCTTCTGGGTGCTCAGCAACCTGCTGCTGGAAGGCAGCCGCCTGCACGCCGAGAACCGCCAGTTCGTCTAGCCGTGCCGATTCGAACGAAGCTCGATGTCGTGATGGCGGAGCGACGCATCAAGGGTAAAGCGTTGGCCGCCACCGTCGGGATCACCGAACAGAACCTGTCCCTGCTCCGCACCGGCAAAGTTAAGGGCGTGCGCTTCTCTACGCTTGCCAAGCTCTGCGCGGCCCTGGACTGCCAACCGGGAGATCTGCTGGAGTTCGAGCCCGAGGAACTGCCGGACTGAGCTCGAGCGGCAGACGGACGAACGTGCCATGTAGCCCGGCTCAGCCAGTCGTCCGAGCACGGCCGACCCAGTGTGCGCCGGCTGCTAGCCGCGCGGCTGAATCGCCGGATCGCCGGGTTTGCGCAGCTGGTGCGCGCGGCGCCAGCCGGCAAAGGCAGCGAGGATATGGGGCGGATCAGCATGGATCTCCGTGAATCCGCCGGTCACCGAACGGGTATCGATGTAGCAGGCGTCCACGTTATCGGCGTGCAGCTCACAAGCCAGCTCAAAGCCCATATCGAGCAGCCGCTGCTTTTCCCCGGCATAGTCGTTCACCAGCACGCCGTGATGGTGGTAACCCTCCTGGCCGGCCGCATACATATCCCGGTAAATGCTGACCGTGTCGTCGTGCTGCTGGATGAACTGAATCATCATGTCGCCGAGATAGCCGAAGGCGTAGGAGACATCGGCTTCGGCGTCGGTGCCGCGGTAGCTGAACTGGTCGGTGCGATGGTGCGGAGCAACGACGAACGGGCCGGCACCGAACAGATCGGCCCAGCGCTGGCAGCTCGCTTCGATATCGTTGACCAGGTAAGCAATCTGAAAGAAGTCATAGCGATCGAGCATGGGGCCTCCTCTGTGCCTCCCGTTGAGTGGGCCACCGCGGAGTGCGCCCGCTGCGGCGCACAGTTGAGCCTTAAGCGACGCGGCTATGGCTCTGCGGTCGTCTGCCGATAGTGGCAGAGCACGGCCTCGACGCCAACGACCTCAGGCAGCAGTCAGCTGCCGTACCCCAAGTGCTGCGGTCGCGAGGAACGCGTCATCGCCGCTGCGCTCAGCCAGCTCCAGGCAGACCGCCGTCAGCTTGATCGCATGGTCGTCGCCGCTCGCCACGGCGCTGCGGAGCAACGCGTCTCTGGTTTCCCGGCACACAGGGGCCGCGCCCCCAACCGAACGCTGCCCGTTGCCGCCGTAAGCAACGAACAGGCTGCAGCCGGCATTCCAGGCATGGCGTAAGAGGGCCACCCGCTCGGCCTCTGGCATGAACGGCAGCAGGACTTCTGCCGCAGCAACGCCCGTCAACGCGTGGGTGAAGACCACCGCATCGAGTGGCCGCCGTACCGCACTCCGGAACGCACGGGCAAACACCATCTGCAGATCGAGGATGCAACGCGGGTCGGGCCGATCGATACGCAAGGCGTGGAGCGCAGCCGGCAGCTCGGACAGATGCTCGAGCTGCTCGAGCGCGGCGACGATACTCCCGTTGGTGCGGCGCAGATGAGGTGCGAGGTGGGGCAGCGCGTCAAACGCCTGCCGTGCATCAAGACCGGTCACGGGTTCAGGCCCGGCACGGCTGTACCCGGGTTGATGAAAGCTGGACGCCCAGTAGGCCAGCCCGTCGGCCAGCTCCCAGAGCCGCGCGTCTGAAGGATGGCGTTCCCAGGCACGAACGGCGTGGGCCGTACGAATGACCCCGTGGCTGGCGCCGCTTGCCAGTGCGGGCGCCAGCCTCGGCAGCCAGACCGCAAGCACCGACGCGGCGCCGTCGCGCTGCAAAGCATCGGCGAACAGCAACGCCCAGTCGCCAAACCGCAGAGCTTCCCCCAACGCAGCCGCATAGTCCGCGTGACCAATCGCGGCTCGCAGCGGCGGACGTGGCGTTGCCGAAGCCAGCGAATCGTTTGCAAGCGCTTTGAGGTCGACATCGGCATCCAGGTAGTCGAGGGCTTCCAGGACCATCGGCATGTGATTCGTATAGCCGTTCTTCAGGTAGGGGCCGATCGCCCGTAGGGACGCAAGCGCGTCGTCATAACGCTCAGCGCGTCGCGCATCAGTGGTTAGGGGTGTCATCGGGCTGCTCCGGATCAGGATTGCCTCAGTCTGCAACTTCAACTAATGTTTAAGTCAAGCGCAGATGCTCGGGTCAAAGGCGCCGGGCAAATCCGCGCTGCCGGTTACGACAGCAGAGGCGAAGCGATGAGCGCCTGGTTGAGTATTGGCGAGCTGGCGACCCGTGCAGGCGTTGCAACCAGCGCGGTGCGGTTTTACGAGGCCAGAGGGCTGCTCGCACCCGAACGGACGGACGGCGGGCAGCGTCGCTTCCGTCGTAGCGACCTGCGGCGCCTGTCCTTCGTATTGATCGCCCAGCGTCTCGGCTTCTCGCTGGCAGAGATTCGCAGCCAGCTGGCGCACCTGCCAGCGGCGCGGACACCAACCGCCGAAGACTGGGCAGAGCTGAGCGCCGGGTTCCGTGACGTGCTGGACCAGCGCATCGAGGGATTGCAACTGCTCCGGGACCGGCTGCAGGGCTGCATCGGCTGCGGCTGCCTCTCGCTCGATCATTGTGCGCTCTACAATCCCGACGACGTCGCCCACCGCAACGGCGCGGGGCCACGCTACCTGCTGGGCGACCTGCCCGGCGTCGGCAGGGACAACGCGTGACGCTGTTTCAGCTCTGGTACTACGTACCCGCCGAAGCCCTCGAGCAAACCAAGGAAGCGGTGTTTGCAGCGGGCGCCGGGCGGATCGGCGCTTACGAACACTGCTGCTGGCAGACTCTCGGCGAGGGCCAGTTCCGACCGCTCCCGGGCAGTGATCCCTACCTCGGCTCGAGTGGGTGCCTCGAGCACGTGCCGGAGTATCGCGTCGAGCTGGTGTGTACGGAAGATCACCTGAAGGCTTCGGTCCACGCGCTGCGACGCGCGCATCCCTACGAAGAGCCGGCTTTCGGGGTCGTGGCGCTTGCGCCCGTGGCGCACTGAAGATGGTGCGGCGCCTCTGGCCCGTCCTCATCGTACTGTGGGTCGCTGAATCCGCGGCGCGCCCGGCAGCCGTGGCAACGCTCAGTGACCTGACCTGGCAGCATCGGGTACTGGTGGTTCGAACCCCGGCCGGTGGCGCGGCGGTGAATACCCTCAAGCAGCGTGCTGCAGCGGTTGGCGAGCGGGACCTGATCTGGTTCGTCCTGCACGAGGAGCAACTGCTGAGCAACTATTCCGGGGTTCTCGCAGCTGACTTTGCGGCAACCCTGACCAGTCGCCTGGCCGCTTCAGGGGCCGCCGTGCTGCTCATCGGCAAGGACGGCGGAACGAAGCTGGCCGCCAGCGTGCTTGATCTCGAGGAGATCTTCGCACGCATAGACACCATGCCCATGCGCAGGTCGGAAATGCGGCGCCAGGAAACGCGGCGCCAGGCAACGCGCCAGCGGGAAGTGCGTCAGCAACAAGAGCGGATGCGGTAACACCTGGCGCAACCGCTGGGCGCAACCCACCCGCATCCCACCAGTACTCGATCCGCACTTGATCCGCACTTGATCAGAGTTAGCAACACCCAGACCAATTGCGATTTACGAAGCTTTCTGTGACGGTTGCAGGGCACCCTGGGAGGGCAGACACCATGCAGGATTTCACCGGCAAGATCGCCGTAGTCACCGGCGCCGCCAGCGGCATCGGCCGTGCAACGGCCGCCCGCTTCGCGTCGGCAGGCATGAAGGTGGTGCTCGCCGACATCGAAGAAGCAGCCCTCGACCGCGCCGTAGCGGAGCTCGCCGACGCCGGTCATGAAGTGATCGGCGTGCCGACGGACGTTTCCAGCTGGGAGGCGATCCAGGCGTTGGCAGATCACACCATGCGCACCTACGGTGGCGTCAACGTCGTACACAACAATGCTGGCGTGGTGGTCTCCGGTCCCGTGGAGCAGCTGTCCCTTGCGGACTGGGAATGGGTGCTCGGCGTCGATCTGTGGAGCGTGATCTATGGGGTCAAAGCGTTTCTGCCGCTCATCAAAGCAACCGGCGAAGGGCATGTGGTCAACACCGCATCGACGGCAGGACTGCAGTCCTCCGCAAGCATCGCGCCCTACAACGTGGCAAAGTTCGGCGTCGTCGCCCTGACCGAGACGCTGCGCCTGGAGCTCGAGGCGGACCAGCTGCCCATCTCCGCCTCGGTACTCTGCCCCGGCGCCATCAACACCCAGATCGTAACCAGCAAACGGAACCGCGATCCTGCTTCAGCCCGGGACCACCAGAGCTCCGCGGCAGAGCAGGCTTTTGAAGAGCGGGCCGGCGCACTGCTCGCGCAGGAAGGCAAAGACCCGGCAGAGGTGGCGGAGCTGGTACTCGACGCCATCGTCAATAACCACTTCTGGATCCTCACACACCCGGCCTGGTACGACGTACTGAAGGACCGCGTTGCCGCGCTGGCGCGCGATCAATCGCTCCACACAGGCTTCGGGGGTTAGCGCGCTCGGCACACGCCTGCCGGAGCGCCGCAAGGCCACGGGTCTGAAACGTCCGCTGCCGAACGACGCTCCTGCGCCCTGATCCGGCCTGCAACCATCACACCACGCCAGGCTGACGGGCTATAGTGCCGGCGGCTGTGGATCGGCCGCAGCTGCGCGAACGGAAATCCAGAAGGGAGGTCATCATGGCGACAGGTTCGATGCCGGTGCTGGTCGGCGCCGGTCAGTACACCAATCACTGGGACGCTGGCGCGGGCGCGGCAACCGCACCGTCGCCGCGGGACCTTGCCGTTGAAGCCAGCCGCCGGGCGCTTTCGGATGCGGGAATCGACGGCGCAGAGATCGACACGCTTGCCGTCGCGCGGCTCACCGTCGAGTCGGGTGGCCGGCCCCACTACCCCTTCGGTCGCAACGACAACCTGCCGGGCACCATCGCCCGGGAGCTTGGCCTCACCCCACGCTCAGCAATCTACGCCAGTGCTGGCGGCCAGAGCAGCCAGCAGATGGTCAACGAATTGGCGGCGCGAATTTGCGCCGGTGAAAGTGAGCTGGTGCTGTTTACCGGCTCGGAAGCCAATCGGACCCTGAAGGCCGCGACGCGCGCTGGCCTGGAGCTGAACTGGGCAGATACGGCCGACCTCGAATTCGAAGACCGCGGGCCGGGACCGAGGCTGCTCAATCGGACGGAGGTCAAGCACGGGCTGGTTCTGCCGGCCTACTTCTACGGACTGTTCGAGAACGCTCTGGCGCACGAGTGGGGAGAAACGCGGTCGCAGCATCGCGCGACGATGGCTGCGCTGTTCGAGAAATTCGCAGCCGTTGCGGCGCACCACCCGGATGCCCAGTTCGAGGCTGGCTTCGACGCCCGGTTTCTGGCCACGCCGAGCAAGGAAAACTACCCCTTCGCCGACCCTTTCCTGAAGTGGTTCATGGCGCAGGACAACGTTAACCAGGCCGCCGCCGTCGTGATGATGTCCGAGGCAAAAGCCGACGCACTGAGCATTGCCCCAGACCGCCGCGTGTATCTGCACGGCATGGGGGAGGCCTCCGACGACATGATTTCCGAGCGACCCCATCTCGACCGCTCCTGGGCGATGAAGGTTGCGCTGTCCCGAGCCTTTGAGCAGGCAGAGCTGACGTCTTCAGACATCGATCTCTTCGACCTCTACTCCTGCTTCCCGTGTGCGGTGTTTGCATCCATGCGGGAGCTTGGTATCGACCATCGGCAGGAGACACGGCCACTCACCCTGACCGGCGGGTTGCCGTACTTCGGCGGGCCGGGAAACAACTACAGCCTGCACGCGATTGTGGCCATGGCCGATGCGCTGCGCGCTGCGCCGGGCAAAACCGGCCTGGTGCTCGCGAACGGCGGCTGGTTGACGAAGGAAGCAGTTGCCATCTGGTCGACAGAGCGGCCGCACCAGTTCACGCCTGCCGCACCGGCCGCCACGCCGACGACGCAGGTTGCGCTGGAAGAAGCACCAACCACAGGCCAGCTGGAATCGTTTACCGTGACCCACGGCCGCAATGGACCCGAGAAGGGCATCGTGTTCGCCCGCACGGCGGAAGGTAAACGGTTCCTGGCGAATGCAGGTCCTGCCGCGCTGTCCCGCCTGTGCGAGGAAATCTCGCCGATCGGCGCATCGATTCAGGCGTCGTCGGCAGAGGAGATCAACACCTTCGAGTTCACATGAGCCGGTCGTTCCTTGACCCCCCGGCCGCCTCCCGGCCTGCTGCCCCTGGCCACAGGCAGCATCGCGATGGGCCGCGCTGCAACGTACCGAACGCGTTGCCACCGAAGTCATGACCCGTTCGCTGCGACTACTGCTGGCGATCGTCTGGCTTTGCATCGGGACGGCCTGCAGCAACCCTGCTGATCGTCGGTCCGTCCCTCCAGCAAACGCTTCTGGTTCCCCCATCCCGGCACCAAGCAGCGCCTCCTCGCCGGCGGCGATGCCACTACCTGAATTCTTCGACTGCCTGCGGGAAAGCAACGCCGTCGTGCTCGCAGCGCACCGGGGTGGGCCGGCACCCGGCATTCCGGAGAACGCCATCGAGACTATGCAGCGCGCGCTGACCAACGGGGTCTACGTCTTCGAGGTGGATGTGGCGGAAATCCGCGACGGTGTGTTGTTCCTGATGCACGACCGCTCACTGGGTCGCACTACGACGCTGAACGGCCCCGCCTTCGGCACCCTCGGGCGCCGCGGTGAACGCCTGGACGACCGCTGGCTCGCTGATGGCGATGCGTCCGAGTTCAGCGCCGTGATCGACGACGGCGTGGTATTGCTGGCAACGGATGCCGCACTGCAGTTGGCAGAGTTGCTGGACGCCGATGATCGGGCACGGGTCGCCTGTCCGCGCTGACCGCACAAGGCGCGTACTGTGCGGTTAGCTGACAGGTTTCCGGTCACTCCTCCAACGCTTCGATTGCAGGCGAACGGCCCTTCGGGATACCCCTGCTGCTGACGGCACCCGCTCCCTCGAGATCGTCCTAAACTAATAGCGATCTAGAGGTAGCTTATGAAACTCTTTCCTTTCCTGTCCCTGCTTGGCGGTACGGTCTTGCTTGCAGCCACCGTACCTGCGCACGCAGAGGGCATGCAGTGGTACGCGGGCGGCAGCCTCGGGGCTACGTCGGTAGATAACTTCGATGCAGCATCCGACGTGAGTCCGGACGAGATCATCGATCTTCTCGAATCCGAGCTGGGGCTTCCGGTTACCGTGGATAATCTGCGCACTGGTTCGGACGACTCGGATACGGGCTGGAAGATTTTTGGCGGCCTGAACTTCAACGCCTACGTCGGCGTCGAGGTGTTCTACGTCAACCTCGGCGAGGCCTTGCAATCACTCGCTGTCGACGCTTCTGCGCTGATCTCCGTCGGCAATGAACCATCGGGCAGTGTCGACGCAAAAGCCGAAGCCGAGGTCGACGCCTTCGGCGCTGCCGTAGTGGGACGCCTCCCGCTGAGCGAGCCGTTCAGCCTCTTCGGCAAAGTTGGGATGACCGCATGGGACGCGGATCTGAATATCAGCGCTTCCTTCAGCGGCAGCGCTAGTGGCTTGCCAATTACCGCAAGCGATTCCCTGAGCGACAGCGACGACGGTACGGACATCATGTTCGGTGCCGGCGCCTCCTGGCAGTTCAGCGAGGCATGGCGCCTGCGGGCCGAGTGGGAACGCTTCGCCATTGATGATGCGGACGTCGACCTCTGGTCAGCAGGCATCGTCTACGTCTTCTAGGAGGCTGGCTACCGGTAGCGAAGATCAGGCAGATCAGCTAGCGCGACAGGGCGCTAGATCGCCTTGGAAAATCGCTGGTCCGCTGCCCCCGAAGCCAGATGCCGGTCGAATACCATCGCAACGTTGCGCAGCAACAGCCGTCCTTTCGGCGTGACCTTGAAGCCTCGGTCATCGAGCACGATCAGCTCGTCCTTCGCAAGGGGTGCCAGGCGTTTGATTTCGTCAGCAAAGTAACCGCGCACGTCAACATCGAACCGGTTTCCGAATGCCGCATAGTCCAGACCGTCGTGGCACATGACCTGATGGATGACCCGAGCGCGGAGTTGGTCATCCTCGTCCACCACCAGGCCCTTGCACACCGCGAGGCGGCCCGCAGCAATGGCATCCTGGTATTCGCTGGTCGTCACGTAGTTTTGCGCGAAGGTATTCCCGATCTTACCGATCGCGCTGACCCCGAGCGCAACGAGGTCCACCTCGCTGTGGGTTGAGTAGCCCTGGAAGTTCCGCTGCAGCGTACCGTTGCGCTTAGCCTGAACGAGGTCGTCGCCGGGCAGCGCAAAGTGATCCATACCCACGTAGACATAGCCGGCGGAAGTCAGCTTGCCAATCGTGTGGCTGAGGAGTTCGATTCGCGCCGTGGGGGTCGGCAGCTCTTCTTCCCAAATCATACGCTGACCCTTGAAGCGGGACGGCAGATGCGCGTAGTTGTAGACCGCAAGCCGGTCCGGACGCATTCTGATGGCTGCGTCGAGGGTCCGATCGAAGCTTGCAACGGACTGATGCGGCAACCCGTAGATGAGATCAAACGAAACTGAGCGGTAGCCGAAAGCCCGCACGTCCTCCATCAGCCGCTCGACGTCCTGTTCGGACTGCAGCCGGTTGACCGCCAGCTGCACCTGCGGGTCGAAGTCCTGAATACCGAGGCTCACTCGATTGAAGCCGAGCTCCGAGAGCAACCGCATGGTCTCGTCATGGGTCGATCGCGGATCGATTTCGATGGAAAACTCGTGGTCGTTCGCCCTATCGAGCGAGAAATTGTCGCCCAGCGCTGTCATGAGGCTGACGAGCTGTTGGTCGGTCAGGTAGGTAGGCGTACCGCCCCCGAAGTGCAGCTGCGAGACCGGACGGCGCCCGTCGAACAGCTGTGCCTGCATGCCGATCTCGCTATGCAGCGCATCGAGGTAAGCCTGAATCCGTTCCGCGTTGTGCGTGACGATCTTGTTGCATCCGCAGTAGTAGCAGAGGCTCTTGCAGAACGGGACATGGACGTAGAGAGAGAGCGGCCGGCGTCCCTCTGCATCCGCCAGAGCGCTGGCAACGGTTGCCTCCCGGTACGCGCGCTCATCGAAGGCCCCGTCGAACTGCAGCGCAGTCGGGTAGGAGGTATAGCGGGGTCCCCGACCGCCGTAACGTTCAAACAGGTCAGGGTCAAAGCAGACGGCTTCCAGGTCCATGGCATCGTGGCAGTCTTATGGTGGCCTTCGAATTGTCCTGGAGGCTGCTGCTGCCGGGTATCGGTAGAACCCGTAGTTTCGGGATCGCGGGTATTCGAGCAGCCCTGCTCTCGTCGTGCCTCTAACCGGCCAGGTGGCAGCGCTACCCGGCGAGCGCCCAACCGCCGCTTGAACGCCCGGGAACGGCGCGCCTGATCGTCGGCGGCGGTGATGTAAGCCGCCTCGGCGGCCAGCTGCTCACCAGCGGAATCAAGCAGCAGCCCTACATGTGCCGCCCGGAGCAGTTCAGGTAAGCTGACAGGCCCGCGCAGCAATGGGCCTGACTCTCGGCCCGCAGCTCGCAGCAGCGCGGCCGGCACTCCAGTGAGGGGAACCATCATGCAGATCGACACCGGTACCAACGAGCTGCTGTGTCATATCGAGGACCGCGTGGGCGTGATCACCCTCAATAAACCCGGGTCACGCAACGCGCTCGGCGACGTACTGACGCCGGCCCTGCGGGAAGCCCTGCTTACGCTCGAGGCTGACCGACGCGTTGGCGCGATCATGATTACCGGGGCCGGCGAAGCCTTCTGCGCCGGGGGCGACGTCAAGGGTATGGGTGGGACCAGCGGCCCTGATCGCTCGGCTCAGGAGCGCATCACTGAGCTGACGCACCGGCAGGAGACCCTGACGCTACGCCTGTACGAACTCGCCAAACCGACGGTCGCCGCGCTGCCGGGCCCGGCCGCAGGGGCCGGGCTATCCATCGCGCTGGCCTGCGATCTGCGGGTCGCCGCCGAGCGTGCTTTCATCACTACGGCGTTCCGCAACATCGGCCTGTCCGGCGACTACGGCACGAGCTGGTTTCTGCCGCGCCTGATCGGCCTCGCCAAAGCGAAGGAACTGCTCTATTTCTCCGAGCGGATCGGTGCTGAGGAATGCCTGCGCCTGGGGCTGGTCAACGCGGTCTTTCCAAACGACAGCTTCCGCACCGACGCGCAGGACTACGTTGCCCGGCTTGCCAACGGCCCCACGACGGCGCTCAGAGCGATGAAAGAGAATCTGAACCGCGGCCTGGACCAGGGGTTGCGCGAGTCGCTGGCGCTGGAGGCCCGCAATCTCATCACGACCGGCGCCTCGGCGGACGCCAAAGAAGCGATTGCTGCTTTCAAAGACAAGCGTCCGCCGCGCTTCGGCAATGCCGATTGAGGTCTGCGCGCCAGTAGTATCATGACAAGCCAACCGCCACTGGCGTGGCCAGGCTTGCTGGAGCAGAAAGATGGCTAGCCCAGACCCAGTCAGCCTCGACGGCTACGAGCTGCAGTACCGCTACGAAGACGGCGGCGAAGTTGTGCTGTCCTTCTACGATGGGCTGGTGAAGTGTAAGTGGCTCAAGGGCCCCATGACCGGTACCAAGCAGGATGACCTGCCGTACCAGATTCAAGCCATCGATGAGCAGGTGTTTCTCGTGCGCTGGCACAATGTGGACGCCGGCAGCTTCGTTACGCTCTACATTGACTTGGCCGGAAAGCGGATCTTCGGCTCAGCGCTGATCGGGTACCGCTCTGAAGAACCGGTCGAACTGTTCGACTCAGCAACCATCACCCGAATCGATGGTAG